>NZ_JBJLSI010000015.1:0-106738 GCF_050871945.1 Kineococcus deserti
CGCCGCGCGCGGCGGGCGGGGGGGCCCGGCGCGCGCGCGGGGCCGCCGCGCCCCCCCCCGCCCGGCCCCCCCCCCCCCCCCCCCCCCCCCCCCCCCCCGGGAAACGGGGTGCGAGCGTTCGCCAGCTCCTGGCACGGTGGTCGGGTGCTCGGGTCGGGAGGCAACAGGGTCCGCTGGGAGGAACTCCCCGCGGCGGTGCACGACGCCGTCGCCGACGTCCTCGGATCGCCCGTCGTGCAGGCGGTCTCGCAGTCCGGCGGGTTCTCGCCCGGCTCGGCCGACCGTGTCCTGACCGCCGCGGGAACCCGCGCGTTCGTCAAGGCCGTCAGCCCCGCGCAGAACCCCGTGTCCCCGACGATGCACGCCCGCGAGGCGCGCGTCGCAGCGAGCCTGCCCGCCGGCCTCCCGGCGCCGCAGCTCCTGGGCGCCCGGGAGGTGGACGGCTGGCAGGTCCTGGTGCTGGCGGAGGTCGCCGGCCGCCAGCCCGGCCTGCCCTGGCGCGCGACGGACCTGCGGCTGGTCGTCGAGGCGCTCGAAACCCTCGCCGACGTCGGGACGCCGTGCCCCGTGCCCGGGCTGCCGACCGCGCGGGAGTCGCTGACGGGGGAGCTGCCCGAGGAGGCGCTGGCGCTCCTGGACGGCGACACCCTCGTCCACCTCGACCTGCGCGCGGACAACGTCCTGCTCACCGACGACGGCGCGGTCCTCGTCGACTGGCCGCACGCCTGCCTCGGCCCGCCGTGGCTGGACCTGCTCACGCTGCTGTTCGAGGTCGACCGGCTGGGGGAGCAGGACCTGGCCGAGGAGGTCCTGCGCTCCTCCCGGCTCACGACGGCCGTCGACCCGGACGTCCTGACCACCGTGCTCGCGGGCTTCTCGCGCTTCTTCCTCGACCGGGCCGCCGAGCCGCCGCCGCCCGGCCTGCCGACCGTCCGCGAGTTCCAGCGCGTGCAGGGGGAGGCGCTCGCCCACTGGGTGGCGCGACGGGGAAGCCGATCGCCTCAGCGGTGACCCGGCGCCGAGGGATCGAGGACGATCCGGTACGCAGGTGCGGCGAGGAGCTGCTGCCACCGCGGGAGCACCGGGTCGCGGTGGAACCTCAGGCGCCCCGGCGGACGCGGACCGCGGCGTCCGCCGGCGTGCCACGCGTCGAGCGCGGATGCGCTGCGGCGCAACGCTTCGACAGTGCGGTCGGGATCGAGGAGGTCGGTGTCCTCCCCGTCCGGCAGGCCCAGGTGCTCGCGCAGCAACCGCAGCCGCAGGTCCCGGGCGAACCGGCGCGCGCCGTCGCCCAGCCCCGCGGGGTCGGCAGGTTCCCGGACGTCGCGCTCCGCGTCGAGGACCGCGACGGACAACTCCGAGTCGTGGCTCGAGGACCGCCGGTTGAGGTTGTCGCTGCGCACGCACGCCCAGACGTCGTCGACGACGGTCACCTTGGAGTGGACGTAGACGGGATCCCCCTGCTCGTTCTCCAGGTCGAAGACGTGCACCCGGTCCCGGCCGGCCGCGCGCAGGACCTCCAGCGCACGCACCTGACCCAGCAGCAACGGCGGAGCCGCGATCCCGCCGCGCTTGGGCCGTCGGGGGAGCAGCACCACCAGCTGCAGCCGCGGTGACGCGCGCAGGGCGTCGGCGAACACCTGCACGGCCTCGGCCGACCAGAGGAACTGCTCCTCGAGGTAGACGAGGCGCCGGGCCCGGCGCAGTGCCTTGGCGTGCCCGGCGGCGATGCTGTGCTCCCCGTCCGGGGCGAAGGGGTAGCGCGGCCGGCGGCGGGGGTAGGTGCGCAGGAGCTGCACGGCGCACGAGCCTGCGGCCGCCACGGGAACAGCTCGGCGCGCGGGCAGCGGCGCCGGGCGGCGCAGCAGACGCCGCAGCAGGTCCGAACCGAGCTGCCACGGCAGCAGCGACAGCGGCGCCCGGTCGTCCCACCGCTCCCGGAACACCGTCTCGACGTCGTCCACCGCCGGGCCGTGGATCTCGGTGTGGACGTCGTGCCACGACGGGTGGCGTCCGTAGGCGCGGCCGAAGGACATCGGCTGCCGGTCCCCGTCGTGGGCGGCGTCGTCGCGGCGGCTGTGGGCGAGGTCGAGACTGCCGACGAAGGCGACGTCGTCCTGCGGGCGCCGGGTGTGGCGGACGACGACGAACTTCTGGTGGTGGCTGCCCAGCGTCCGCACGCGCTGGTCGAGCAGGACCTCGGCGCCACCGCGCACGTGCTGGGCCAGGTGGCGGTTGCGTTCGGGCACCAGCCGTTGCCAGTCCCACGGCGAGCGCCACACCAGGCCCTTCACGACCGCGCCGCGCCGGGCCGCGCCCGTCAGCGCGTCCGCGATGGTGGGGCCTGCACCGGTGAGCAGTTCGTCCGGATCGCCCTGCCAGTCGGCGAAGAGGACCAGGTCGCCCGCTCCGGCGCCGGCGAGCGCGGCGGCGAGCGCGCGGAAGTAGTCGGCGCCGTCGACGAGCACGCGGACGTGGTTGCCGGTGCTGCCGGGGGTCAGCGCGGACGCGTCGTTGCCGCGTTCGGCGGCCGAGAGGAACCAGGCGGGCAGCGCCGGGTCGCCGGCCTCGGCGGTGTCCGCGTGCACGTCGGCTGCGGTCATCCGGGCCTCCTCCCCTCCGGTGGTCTGCTCCGACCTCGTCCGGCCCGGGCGGTCCCCCCACGGTCGAGGGGGGACCGCCGTCAGCACACCACGGCCGGTACCGGCCCGCGCACCGACACCCGCCGGGTTGCCGACGGCCCCTGGGCGTGTTCCCGTGGGAGGGCAAGGACGAGTCGCCCCGGACCCGGTGACGTGTCGACGCAGGACACGCGCAGACGGGATTCCGACGATGAGCACCGACCAGTTCGTGGGGACGCCGGGCAGCACGCCGCCACGGCCGGCCCGCCGTTTCACCAGCTCCTACACCGCGCTGTCGCAGCGCGTCCGGGCAGCGGGCCTGCTCGAACGCCGCCGTGGCTACTACTGGCGGCGCATCGCCGCGACACTGCTGGCCTTGAGCGCCCTGGCCGCCACGGTGCAGGTGGTCGGGAACACGTGGTGGCAGCTGCTGCTCGCCCCGCTGGTGGCCCTGACGCTGAGCCAGGTCGCCTTCCTGGGGCACGACGCCGCCCACCAGCAGATCTTCACCTCCCCCCGATGGAACGCCGTCGCCTCGCGGTTCCTGGCCAGCCTGCTGGCCGGGCTGAGCCACGGCTGGTGGACCGGCAAGCACAACGTCCACCACGCCGCCCCGAACCAGATCGGCCGCGACACCGACATCGACTCCAAGGTCCTGGCCTTCCACCCCGAAGCGCTGGAGGACAAGGGGCGGGCGCACCGCTGGTTCCTGACCCACCAGGGGTTCTGGCTCTTCCCGCTGCTGCTGCTGGAGGGCTTCAACCTGCACTACGACAGCGCCACGGCCGTGCTGCGCCGCGGGGCGGTCAAACGGCGCCGGCTGGAGGTCGTGCTGCTGGCCTCCCGCTGGGTGGCGTACGCCACCGTGCTGCTGCTGGCGATGTCGCCGGGCAAGGCCGCGGCCTTCGTGGCCGTGGAGCTGGCGCTGTTCGGGGTGCTGCTGGGCGGGGCGTTCGCCCCGAACCACACCGGCATGCCGGTGCTGGCGCGCGGGGTCAAGCAGGACTTCCTGCACCGTCAGGTGCTGGCCTCGCGCAACGTCAGCGGGGGACGGCTGGTGGACTTCTTCATGGGCGGGCTCAACCGGCAGGTCGAGCACCACCTGTTCCCGAACATGCCGCGTCCGAACCTGCGGTTGGTGCAGCCGATGGTCCGCCGGCACTGCCAGGAGCTGGGGATGCCCTACACCGAGGAGAGTTTCGCCGGCGCCTTCGCCGCGGTCGTGGCCCACCTGAACGCCGTGGGCCTGGCCGGGCGCCGGCAGCAGACCTGCCCGCTGGCGCAGCAGTTCCGCACGTGATCGCTGCCACGGCACCGGATCCCGCGACCGTGCCGCTGCGGCTGGTCCAGGCCTGCTGCCGGGCGGTGCCGGTCTCGGGTGCGGCCCTGTCGCTCATGACGTCGGCGGGTGGCCCGGGCAGCCTCCTGACCGCCAGCGACCGGATCGCCGCCGCGGTGGAGGAGCTGCAGTTCGACCTCGGCGAAGGACCCGGCCTGGACGCCGCCCGCGGCGGCTCGCCCGTGCTGGTCGCGGACCTGGCCGGCGCCGCGGGGCACCGGTGGCCGGTCTTCGCCGCGACCGCCGCCCGCCGCGGGGTGGCCGCGGTCTTCGCCTACCCGTTGCGGATGGGCTCGGTCGCGCTGGGGGTCCTCGAGCTCTACCGGGACCGGGCCGGTCCCCTCGACGACGCCGGCCAGGCCGAAGCCTCGGCCTGCGCGGTGCTCGCCACCACGCTCGTGCTGCAGCTGCAGTCCGCGCTCACCGCGGCCGGGCCGGTACCGCTCGACGCACCGGAGGAGGCGCGGATCGCGCTCGCCGACGACCGGGCCGTCGTGCACCAGGCGAGCGGGATCGTGTCGGTCAGCGCGCACGTCGGGGTCGGCCAGGCCCTGGTGCTGCTGCGCGGCCGCGCCTACGCGGAGGGACGCGCCCTGGACGAGCTGGCCGCCGACGTCGTCACCGGACGGGTCCTGCTGGACGGGACCGGACGTGACCACCATGATCGGCCCCGGGACGGGCACGGTGACGAGAGGGACTTCCGGTGAACCAGGCACAGGTCGCGCGGGTCTTCGTCGAACTCGCCGACACCCTGGTGGACGACTTCGACCTCGTCGACTTCTTCCACCTGCTCACCGAACGCTGCGTGCAGCTGCTGGACGTGACCTCGGCCGGGCTCATGCTCAGCGACGACCGGGGCCGCCTGCAGCTGGTCGCCGCCACCTCGACCCTGACCCGCTCGGTCGAGCTATTCGAGCTGCAGGTGGACGAGGGTCCCTGCGTCGACTGCTTCCGGTCCGGTGAACCCGTCGTCGACGTGGACCTGACCCGTGCGCACGAGCGCTGGCCCGAGTTCACCGCGGCGGCGAACGCCGCCGGCCTCGTGTCGACCCACGCGTTGCCGATGCGGTTGCGGCACCGGGTCATCGGCGCGCTGAACCTGTTCAGCGACCGCAGGCCGACGCTGGGCCGCGAGTCGCTGGAGCTGGGACGGGCCATGGCGGACATCGCCACCATCGGGCTGCTCAACGAGCGGTACCTGCGCGAGCAGACCGTGCTGGCCGAGCAGCTGCAGGCAGCGCTGGACAGTCGCGTGGTCATCGAGCAGGCCAAGGGCGTGCTGGCCGCGCGCTCCGCGAGCACGGTGGACGAGGCCTTCGCGCGGCTGCGCCGGCACGCGCGCCACCGCGGGACGTCACTGACCGCCGTGGCCACGGCCGTCGTGCACGAGGGGTTCCTGCTGGACGACGAGCGGTCCACGCACCGGCCGTGACGGCCCCTGGCGCGGTGGTCGGGACCACCACCGGCAGGCGGGGAGAATGGAGGGGTGAGCGCCACCGAGACGGAGACCGCCGAACCGAGCACCGCGACGTCCGCGGAGGTCCTGACCGAGGCCGGGCGCCGCCGCACCATCGCCGTCATCTCCCACCCGGACGCCGGCAAGTCCACGCTGACCGAAGCCCTGGCCCTGCACGCCCGGGCGCTGCGCGAGGCCGGCCACGTGCACGGCAAGGCCGGCCGCGCCGGGGTCGTCACCGACTGGCAGGACATGGAGAAGCAGCGCGGGATCTCCATCAGCTCCGCCGTCCTGCAGCTGGACCACCGCGGCATGGTCGTCAACGTCGTCGACACCCCCGGCCACGCGGACTTCTCCGAGGACACCTACCGCGCGCTCACGGCCGTCGACGCGGTGATCATGCTCGTCGACGCCGCCCGCGGCATGGAGCAGCAGACCCGCAAGCTCTTCGGCGTCTGCAAGCAGCGGGGACTGCCCGTCATCACCGTCGTGAACAAGTGGGACCGGCCGGGCCAGGAGGCCCTCGCGCTGCTCGACGAGATCGAGTCGGTCACCGGTCTGCGGCCCACGCCCGTGACGTGGCCCGTCGGCATCGCCGGCGACTTCCGCGGTCTGCTCGAACGCGCCACCGGCGGGTACGTGAAGTACACCAAGGCCCCCGGCGGCGCGACGCTGGCCGTCGAGGAGCGCTTCGACGCCGAGGGCGCCGCGCAGGTCGAGGGCGACGCGTGGCAGCAGGCGCTCGACGAGCACGAACTGCTCGCCGCGACGGGCGCCGACCACGACGAGGACGAGTTCCTCGCCTTCCGCACCACCCCGGTGTTCTTCACCGCCGCGGTCGCCAACACCGGCGTCGGGCAGGTCCTCGACGCGCTCGTCGACATCGCCCCGGCCCCGCACGACCAGGCCGACGTCGAGGGCGCCGTCCACGCCGTGACGGGCGGGTTCAGTGCCCAGGTCTTCAAGACCCAGACGGGCATGAACCCCGCCCACCGCGACCGCCTGGCCTTCGCCCGCATCCACTCCGGCGTCTTCCACCGCGGCATGACCGTGCGCGACGACCGCAGCGGCCGGCCGATGGTCCTCAAGCACGTCCAGACGGTCTTCGGCGCCGACCGCTCCACGGTCGACGTGGCCTGGCCCGGCGACGTCATCGGCCTGGTCAACGCCCGGCACGTCAACGTCGGGGACACGTTGTCGGAGAACGGGCGCCTGGCGTACCCGCCGCTGCCGGTGTTCGCCCCCGAGCACTTCCGCACCGTCCGGCCCAAGGACCTCGGCGCCGGCAAGCAGTTCCGCCAGGGGCTGCGCGAACTGGACGCCGAGGGTGTCGTGCGCGTCCTGACCTCCGAGACCCGCGGGGACGGCGAACCCGTGCTCTCGGCCGTCGGAGCGCTGCAGTTCGACGTCGTGCAGCACCGGATGACGCACGAGTTCCGCTCGCCCGTGCTGTTCACCGAGCTGCCGTTCACGACGGCCCGCATCATCGACGCCGCCGACGCCCCGCTGCTGCGCGCCCACCGCGGCGCCGAGGTGGTCCAGGGCTCCGACGGCCGGACCTTCGCCCTGTTCACCGACGAGTGGCGCGTGCGCAGCTTCGCCCGCGACAACCCCGACGTCCGGCTCGAGGAACTCGTCGCCACCAGTTCCTGAGGTCGCGGGTCACCCGCTGCCGGAGGGAGTGAACTGCTCGACGCCGATGGCCGCGAGCAGGTTCAGCCTGCTGCGGGCGTCGGTGCCGGGACGTGGTGTGTCCACCACGAGACGCAGGTTCGTGCCCTGGGTGGTGAAGCACGTTCGAGCTTCTGCGTGCTCTGGTGCTCACCCACCGATCCGAGCGCCCACCACCTGCGGAACCCGGGCGTGCGCTGCAGCCGGTCGATCGACGCCGCGAGGTCGGGGGGCCGGGGCGACGGCCGCCCGCGGCGATCTCGCCGAGCTCACCGGTGCGTCGGCGCCCCCGGCCTGGCTGGGGTCCTCGACCGGTGCGTTGCAGTGGTGCACGCGGCGGCACGCATGGAGTTCTGGGGTTCTGACGCCGGGTTCGAACGGGACAACCACCGGCCGACGCCGGCGCTGGAACGCGGCCGCGACCGGGGGGTCTGCCACGTCACCGACGGAACGCCCAGGCCGACCCGGGACTTCTCCACACCGGTCCTCGGTGCCCTGGGGGTCGACGTCAGCACCGCGCCCAGCTTCCCGTCGGCCGTCGCCTCGCCGGTCGCCCGCGTCCTGGACCTGCTGGCACGGATGCTGCGCCGGCCGACACCTCCGCCGCCGGCCTGGAGGGTCTGCGCCGGTCGGCCGCCCACCGGGCCGGTGCGGCACCGGCCCGGTGAGCCTCGCCGGTCGCGGTCAGCCGAGCAGGTCGACGACCTCCGCCCACGACCTCACGACCACCCGGGCACCCGCTTCGTGCAGCGCCGCGGTGCGGGCCTCCCGATCACCCTCGGCGACGAACTGCACGGTGCCGATCGTGGGGAAGCCGGCCGCGACCGCCGAGAGCGCCCCGTTGATCGAGTCCTCGACCGCCACGGCCACGTCGGGAGTGACGCCCAGCCGCTCTCCCGCGAACGCGTACACCGCGGGGTCGGGTTTCGAGGTCGGCACCTCCAGGGAGTCCTCGGCGCTGAACCGCCGCTGCGGGTCGAACAACCCGGCCAGGTCGGTCACCTCCAGGCAGGCGTCCAGGCGGGAGCTGGCGCTGGAGGTCACCGCGGCGAGCGTGAACCGCCCCGCCACGGCGCGCAGCGGATCGCGCACCGCGGGGTCCGGACGCAGGACCGTCCGCAGGTGCTCGGTGACGACGTCCTTCTCCTGGGCGACCCAGCCGTCCAGCTCGTCACCGGCCAGTTCCCGGCCGTAGCCGCGGGCCAGTTCCTGCGCCGCTGCGCGGAAGTTCTTCCCGTTCGTCATGGCCTGCAACTCGTCGGGACCGTAGGAGCGTTCGGCCCCCAGCTCGGCGAGGAACCGGTTCGTCACTCCCGCCGAGGCGGCGTAGGCGGGTTCCTCCGACGGGAACAGGGTTCCGTCCGCGTCGCACAGCAGGGTGGTCACCCGGGTGCGGTCGAACGGTGCGGCCGGGCTCACCGGCCCGCTCCGGTCGTCAGGTCCAGGTACAACCCGATGACCTCCCGTGGTCCCTGTTCCTCCAGCGCCCGCAAGGCCACCTCCACACCCGCCGCGAACGCGGGATCGTCGCGCAGGTCGCCGAAGACGGTCTGCTCGCTCATCAACGGCTCCGGTTGCTCCTGCCCCTGCCGGGCCAGCTCCACGAGCCGGTCGGCCAGGGGCCCTTCGACCGGGACGTCGTTCCCGGCGTAGTCGTACCCTCGCAGGAACCTCATCCACCCCGCCACCGCGAGCAGCAGCAGCTGGTGCGGACGGCCGGCGGCCACCGCGGCCTGCACCGAGGGGAAGACGTAGTTCGGCATCTTGGTCGACCCGCGCCGGCCCAGCCGGGTGAGCTGGTCGCCCATCCGCGGGTCGGCGAAGCGCCGCACCAGGGTCTGCTGGTACTCCTCCAGGTCGATGCCCGGCACCGGGGGCAGCAGCGGGGCGATCTCGTCGGCCAGGAGGTGCTCGAAGTAGGCGCGGAACACCCAGTCCGACAGCACCTCGTCGATCGTGGAGTACCCGGCCAGGATCCCCAGGTAGGCCAGGGCGCAGTGGCCGGCGTTGAGCATCCGCGTCTTCATCGCCTCGTAGGGCGCGACGTCGTCGACGAACTGGACCCCGACGCGTTCCAGCGGGGGACGGCCGTGGCAGAAGGAGTCCTCGACGACCCACTGGGTGAAGGACTCGGTGACCACCGGCCAGCGGTCGTCGACACCGGTCTGGTGCACGATCCGCTCGCGCTCGCCCGGCGTCGTGGTGGGGGTGATGCGGTCGACCATGCTGCTGGGGAACGCGCCCTCGGCCTCGATCCAGTCGGCCAGCTCCCCGTCCCGCAGCCGGGCGAAGGAGACCACGGCCGTCCGCGCGGCCGTTCCGTTGTCCGGCATGTTGTCGCAGGACAGGACGGTGAACGGGGGCAGACCGGCGCGGCGGCGGCGGTCCAGGGCCTCGACGAGGAAACCGAACACCGTCCGCGGGGTGGAGGGGTGCTCCAGATCGGCGCGCAGGTCCTCGTCGTCGGCGTCGAACTCCCCCGAGTGCGGGTCGATGCGGTAACCGGAGCCCGTGATGGTCAGCGTCACCACCCGGGTCGTCTCCGCCGCCAGGGTGTCCAGCACCGCGGCGGGATCGTCCGGGGCGAACAGGTAGCGGTTCAGCACCCCGACCACCCGCGCGCGGTCGGTCTCCCCGCGTTCGACGACGAGGAAGAGGTTGTCCTGGTCGGCCAGCACCTTCCCCATCTCGGGACTGCGCAGCCCGACGCCGACCAGTCCCCAGCCGGTCTCTCCCGTGCGGGCCAGGTCGTCGAGGTAGACGGCCTGGTGCGCGCGGTGGAAACCTCCGACACCGATGTGCACGACGGACGGTTCCAGGGCCGACCGGTCGTAACCGGGTGCGGCGACGTCGTCCGGCAGGTCCGCCAGGGTGTCCTGCCGCAGCGGCAGCGGGGCGCCGTTCACCGGGCCCACCGCGCCCGCAGGGCCAGCAGGGCCTCGCCCGGCCGGGGGAGTCGTTCGCTGAGGGTGGTGAACAGGTCGCGCCGGACGAGGTGACCGACGTGGTCGCCGTGCACCTGCCCCGGGCCCGCGGTGGGGGTGTCCATGATGTCCGTTCCGTTGTCGGGGTGGTCGCTGGTCTGCAGCCTGCGCCCGAGCAGGCTCAGCAGGACGTCGGTCAGCGCCGGGTTGAACTTCTCGCCGAGCAGGAAACCCAGCGACGCGCCGCCGACGACGGCCTGGCGCCGGGGCCGGGTGGCCATCCGCACGACGACGTCGGCGACGAGTTCCGGTGCGTAGACGGGCGGCGGGGGTTTGGTGAGGTGGTCGGTGTGGTTGCGGGAGTGCTCCCAGAAGGGGGTTCCGACGCCGGCCGGCAGGATCGTGCTCACCGCGGTCCGGGAACCCTCGGCGGCCAGTTCCATGCGCAGCGCGTCGTAGAAGGAGCGGACGGCGAACTTCGAGGCCGTGTACGGGGCGTGCAGCGGCAGCGAGCGGACGCCCTCGACCGAGGCCATGCCCACCAGGACGCCGCCGCCGGCCCGGGCCAGCGCCGGAACCGCGGCCTTCGCCGCGGCCACGTGCCCGAGGTAGTTGACCTCGCTCACCCGGCGGAACTCCTCCAGCGGCACCTGGGCGATGGAACCGTAGACGCTGATGCCGGCCATGGTCACCCAGGTGTCGATGCGGCCGTACGTCTCCTCGGCCGCGGCGACCAGGGCCTGCAGGTCCTCGGGCCGGGTGATGTCGGCGGGAACCGCTGTGGCCCGGCCACCCTCGGAGGTGATCTGGTCCACGAGGGACCGCAGCGCGTCGGCCCCCCGGGAGGCGCACACGACGGCGGCGCCCTCGCGCGCGAAGCGCAGGGCGGTGGCGCGGCCGATGCCGCTGGAGGCGCCGAGGACGACGGCGACCTGCTCGGGGACCGGTCTGGTCACGGGAGTTCCTCCAGGGGTGCGGTCGGGTGGGGAGCGTCTTCTGCCGCTTCCAGCAGGTCCAGGGCTTCCTGCAGTTCCGTGACGAGGTGGGGTTCGTCGGCCAGGGTTCCGAGCACGTCGCGGTGCCGCCGCAGCAGCGCTTCCGCGTCGCGGCCCGCGCCGGCCGAGGACCGCATCCAGGCGGCGAGGGCGAGGACCAGTCGCTGCCGGGGGTGGTTCTGGTCCACCGCCTGGCGCAGGGAGGGCAGGACCAGCGTCGGGAACGCCGCGGCGGCGGCGGCCTGCAGGGGTTCCAGGAGTTCACCGGTGCGGGGGTCCGCCAGCCGGGCCACGACGTCCGTGCGGTACTGCGCGAGGTCGACGCCCGGGACCTGCAGGACGGGGGCGGCGGCCTCGTCGAGGAAACCCTCGAGGGCGGCGCGCACCGCGGGGGCGGTCAGTGCCTCGTCGGTGGTCCGGGCCGGGGAACCGGCGCTCAGGAGGGCTGCGAGGCAACGCGTCGCGTCGTACAGGCGCATCCGCAGCGTCTCGTGGGGCACGGTGCCCGTCACGAACTGCGCACCCACCACCTCCAGCGGGGGACGACCGTCGCTGAAGGAGTCCTCGACGATCCAGCGGGGGCACCCGGCGGTGCCCGCCAGGACCGGATCGAGCACGCTGCTGGGGAAACGGCCGTGCTCCTCGATCCACGCGGCCAGTTCCGGATCGTCCCGCCGGGCCACCTCCAGGACGGCCGCGCGGACCCGTGGCCCGTTGCGCGGAGGGGCGTCGCACGCGACCACGGTGAACGGCGCCCGGCCCGCCGAGCGACGGCGGGCCAGGGCCCGGGCGAGGTAGGTGTGCACGACGGCCGCCGCCTCGGGGGCCGGGCCGGTCGCGAGCAGGGGGTCGTGCACGTCGGTCTCGACCGTCACCACCTTCGTCGAAGGAGCGGCCAGAGCCTCCAGCAACGCCTCCGAGTCCTCCCCGGAGGTGATGTAGTCGACGAGGACCGTGACCTCGCGCGAGGAGCCCGAGACCTGGACGCGGTGCTGTCCGGGCGCGTCCTCGGGGAGCTGCCCACCGGAGGGCTGGACCTCCATGCGGATCAGGCCCCAGTCCAGGCTGAGGCGCTGCCGCGCGATCTCGTCGACGTAGACGGTGTGGTGGGCGTCGCGCAGGCCGTGCAGCCCGAGGTGCACGACGGCGGGGGTCATGAGTTCGCGTTCGACGGGGACCTCGGGCGGCGGCGGTGCGGTACCGGCAGCGGGCGAGGACAAGGAGGCAGGTGCGCGGGACATGGCGACCCCTGGGACGGAGGAGACACGCTGCCCGCTGCTGGACTGCGAAAGCCGTGGTGGGAGCAGCCGTCGACTCGACTGCGGCGCAGCCGGGACGCGGCGCGCTGCGCCGACCGGGGTCCGGGGCCGACGATCCACTGGAACACCGCCCGCGCCCGTCGGCAACCCGAGTTCGGCGGCTCAGCGCCCGGCGAACCGCCCCGGCGTCGTTCCCAGGACCCGGCGGAAGTGCCGGGTCAGGTGCGACTGGTCGTGGAAACCCGCGAGCGCCGCGGCCTCGGCAGGCCGGACCCCGGTCAGCAGCAACCGCCGGGCCAGGTCGACGCGGCGGGCGGTGAGGTAGGCGTGCGGCGGCATGCCGACCTCGCGGGTGAAGGTCCGGACCAGGTGAGCGCTGGACGCGCCGAGTTCGGCCGCCGCGGCGGCCAGGGGGAAACCCTCCACGACGTGCTCGTCCAGCAGGGACCGCAGCCGCCGCGCCAGCGGCACGTCCCGGACCCGGCGCGGGGGAGTGCGGCGCAGGTGCGCGTCCACGGCTTCCAGCAGGACCGCCGCCCGTGACTGCACGTCCAGCGCGTCGCGCCCGTCGAGCAGCCGCCCGTGCAGTTCCCGGACCGCCGTCACCAGGCGCGGGTCGGGCAGTTCCGGCGCGTCCGCCGCCCGGCCGGTGACCCCGGCGGGCAGGGCGGTGGCGTCCAGGTAGAGCACGCGCTTGCGGAAGCCCGACGGGGTCAGCGACCGCCCGTCGTGCGGAACGTGCGGGGGCAGCAGCGTCACCAGCGAGCCGGTGTCGTGCGGGGTGCGGCCGAGGTCGTAGTGCACGGCGCCGGAGTCCACGAGCAGCAGCGTCCAGGTGTCGTGGGTGTGCAGCGGGTAGGCGTGCTCGACGAAGCGGGCGTGCAGCACCTCGGTGATGCCGGGCACGTCCGGTCGCCAGCTGCGGACCGATTCACCCACGTCACGAACGTACAAGACCCGCCGGGCTCCGGGGCCCGACGATCACCGGTGTGAACGACGTCCTCTCCGAGCCCGTGCGGTTCGACACCAAGACCGCCGTCCTGGTCCGCGACGACCTGCTGCCCTGGCAGCGCCTCAACGTCACGGCGTTCCTGACCAGCGGCATCACGGCCGCGCACCCCGACCTCGTCGGGGAGCCCTACGCCGACGCCGACGGCAACGCCTACCTGCCCCTGCTCGGCCGGCCGGTCCTCGTCTTCGAGGGCGACGCGGCCGTCCTGAAGGCCGCGCACACCAAGGCCCTCGGCCGGCAGCTGGCGACGGCGCTGTTCACCCGTGAGATGTTCGGCACGGGGCACGACGCCGCCAACCGGGCGGCCGTGGCGGCGGTCGGGGCCGCCGACCTCGACCTCGTGGGGCTGGCCGTGCACGGTGCGAAGAACTCGGTCGACCGGGTTCTCAAAGGTGCCCGCGCGCACCCGTGAGGACCCGTTACATTCGCAGGCGTGACCTCGACCGACCCGTTCTCCGGTCCGTCGGGGTCGGTGCGCGTGCGGTCCGGTGCCGACCACGTGGTCGTGCTGCTGACCGGTGAGATCGACGCCTACCTCGGCCCCGACCTGGTCCGCTGCGTCGACGAGGCCCTGGGCACCGGGCTGCCGGTCGTCGTGGAGGCCGGCGAGGTGACGTTCATGGACTCCACCGGGCTGGGGTTCCTGGCCCGGCTGGCCTCCCGCAGCGGGCAGCGGCGGATCACCCTGTCCGGTGCGCCGGAGGTCGTGCGGCACCTGGTGCACCGTGCCAGGCTGGAGCAGATGATCGACTTCTCCGGACCGAGCTGACCGGCGTGGACCGTCTCGACGTCCTGGACTGGCGCCGGCGCATCGGCGCCCTGTACGCCGCGGTCCGTTCGAGTCCACCCGCCGACGGGCACGCCCTGTGGGTCGCCGGCCGCGACGAGTTGTTCGCCGAGCACCCGGCGAGTCCGCTGCTGCCGGCCGACCGCGCGACGTTCCGCGGTCTGCCCGTCGCCCCCTACGACCCCGCCCTGCGCTTCGAGGTCCCCGTGGACCCGGCCCCGCCGCTGCGGCGCGAGGCGGTCACCGGCACCGACGGCACCGTCGGCTTCGAGCGCGTCGGAACCGTTGCGCTGCAGGGTGTCGGGACCCTGGACGTGTGGTGGCTGGACCAGTACGGCGGAGGGCTCTTCCTGCCGCTGAAGGATCCCGGCCCCGGCTACGGGGGTGGCCGCTACCTGCTCGACACCGTCAAGGGGGCCGACCTCGGCGGTACCGCCGAGGGTCTGGTCGTCGACCTCAACTTCGCCTACCCGCCCAGCTGCGCGTACGACCCGGCGTGGGCCTGCCCGTTGCCGCCGCCGGGCAACGTCGTCGACGTGCCGGTGCACGTCGGCGAGCACGCCGGGTCCTGGTCCACCGCCTGACCCCGCCCCGGGTGGGGCGGGGTCAGGCGGGTCTCAGTCCACGGGGGCGGCGGGGGCGGGGACGGGTTCGCGCAGGTCGACCACCCGCGGGGCCCGGCCGCGCCGCCACGCCCCGAGCAGCTGCTCGGTGGCGTCGTCGTCGCCGGCGCAGCGGAACATCCCCAGCGTGTAGATGCGTGCGGCCTCGTCGGCCTGCCGGTGCCAGGAGAACTCCTCGCCCAGGTGCAGGTACACGTCGACGTCGGCGCCGCGGGAGTCGACGATCTCGTCGGCCAGCACGACGGCCTCGCGCAGGTGGCCGCAGACCAGCAGGGCGGAGACCACGTAGCAGCGGGTGTCCGGGGCGACGTGGTCGCCCGTCGCCAGTGCCTCGCGGGCCAGCCGCAGCGCCCGGCGCGCGTCGCCGGCGAAGGCTGCGTGCTCGCTGGCCGCGACCAGCAGCCGGCCACGCGACACCGAGTCCCCCGGGACCGCGCGGCGGGCCCAGGACTGCAGGAGATCGGCGACGGCCCGTTGTCCCCGGGCGTCGTTGGCCGCGCTCAGTTCGACCCGCTCGAGGTCGTCGCAGCTGACAGGTGCTCGCACCGTTCGGAATCTAGTGAGGCGAAGCGGCGGCGTCTCCCCCGTGGAGCCCGTTCGGGCAGGGTTCACGCGTTCGGCGCAAGCTCCACGACCACCGGGGCGTGGTCGGAGGCGCCCTTGCCCTTGCGCTCCTCGCGGTCGATCGTCGCGCCCGTCACGCGGGCCTGCAGCGCGGGGGAGCCGAGCACGAAGTCGATCCGCATGCCCTGGCGCTTGGGGAAGCGCAGCTGCGTGTAGTCCCAGTACGTGAAGGTGCCCGGCCCGGGGGCGTACGGGCGGACGACGTCGGCGAAGCCCGCGTCCACCAGCGCGGCGAAGGCGGCCCGCTCCGGCTCGGACACGTGGGTCGAGCCTGCGAAGAAGTCCACGTCCCACACGTCCTCGTCGGTCGGGGCGATGTTGAAGTCCCCCACGAGCGCGACCGGCAGGTCCGGTTCCCGCGCCAGCCACTCCTGGCCGGCCTCCCGCAGCCGCGCCAGCCACTGCAGCTTGTACGCGTAGTGCGGGTCCTGCAGCGCGCGCCCGTTCGGCACGTACAGGCTCCACACCCGCACCCCGCCGCACACCGCGCCGATGGCCCGGGCCTCGGCCACGGCCGGCTCACCGAAGTGCGGGACGTCGGCCGAGAACGCGGTGCTCACGTCCTCCAGGCCCACCCGGGAGACCAGCGCCACCCCGTTCCACTGCGACAGGCCGTGGTGGGCGACCTCGTAGCCGAGGTCGCGGAAGGCCTGCTCGGGGAACTGCTCGTCCTTGCACTTGGTCTCCTGCAGGGCGACGACGTCGACGTCGCTGCGGTCGATCCAGGCCAGGACGCGGTCGAGGCGGGCACGGATGGAGTTCACGTTCCAGGTGGCGAGGCGCACGCGCGGGACGTTACCCGGCGCCTCCGACGGACATTCATCAGACGACTAGGGTGGGCCTTCCGCGAGTGCACCTGGAGGCGATGTGCCGAGCGACCAGGCCGAGGGTGCGACGTCGCAGACGGACGTCGTCGTCAACGGCATCAAGCGCATGATCTTCGACGGGACCCTGGGGCCCGGGCAGCAACTGCCCGTGGAGGCCGACCTCGCCCGCGAGCTGGGGGTCTCGCGCGGGCCGCTGCGCGAGGGCGTGCGGGCGCTGTCCTACCTCGGCGTCCTGGAGACCCGGCAGGGGGCCGGCACGTTCGTGACCGCGCTGGACTCCTCGCTGCTGCTGGCGCCCATGTCCTTCCTGGTCGACCTGCACCACCCCGGTGGCTCGCGGGCGCTGCACCAGGTCCGGCGGTTGCTGGAGACCGAGGCGGCCGCCCTGGCCGCCCGGCACGCCGACGAGGCCGCGCTGGCCGCCGCCGCCGAGGCGCTGGAAGCGGTGTCGGGGCCGGGTGGGGTCGACCCGCGGGAGTTCGTCGAAGCCGACATCCACTTCCACCAGGTCATCGCCCAGGCCGCCGGCAACCCCGTGCTGGCGGCGATGGTCGAGGCGTTCGCCGGTCGGACGGTGCGCGCCAGGGTGTGGCGGGCCATCGCCGACGAGCAGGCGATCGCGCGCACCGTCGAGGAGCACCGCGCGATCCTGGCCGCGTTGCGGGCCCACGACCCCGACCGCGCACGGTTGCGGATGGCCCACCACCTGCTGGCCGTGGAGGACTTCCTGGCCGAGCGGGGCTGAGCGGGTCGGGCGAGCGGGGTCGGGCGCCGCAGAACCCAGGGCCGGCAACGGCGCCCCGTGCTCACGGGCCACCGCGCCCAGGCGGCGGGCCCGGGGTCAGGACGTCGGCCGGGGCGTAGCGGTACGTCGCCCCGTCGCCGGGGCGGTCCACCGCCAGGGCGCCGGACCCCAGGACGCCGCCGAGCACGACCGACGTCCCGCGGTGCGCGGCTGCGGGAACAGGTCGTCCAGGGCGGACTGGTCCAGCAGGTCTCAGCGGCCGGCGGGCAGGACGACGGTCGTCACGTCGTCCCCGACCGCCCGGTGCAGGCTGCCCCGGGCCGCCCCGCCCGCGGGGGCAGGCGCAAGCCGTGCATCCCACCGTCGACCGCGACGACGGCCCCGGTGACGGCGCCGGAGCGCCGGTCGGCGAGGTGGACGATCTCGTGCGCGACCTCCTCGGCCTCGACGAGCCGGCCGCTGGGCTGGCGGGCGGACAGGGCGGCCAGTTCGGCGGCGGGGTCCTCGGCGGCCTCGAGCAGGCGCTGGACCCACGGTGTGTGCGCGGTGCCGGGATTCACGCAGTTGACCCGGATCCCGTCGGCCAGGTGGTCGGCGGCCATCGCCAGGGTCAGGGCCTGCACGGCCCCCTTCGTCGCCGAGTACAGCGCGCGCTGCGGCAGACCCGCCCAGGCCGCGATGGAACAGGTGTTGACGACCACCGCGTGGTCGGACTCCCGCAGGTGCGGCAGCGCGGCCCGCGTCGCGCGGACCACGCCCAGGACGTTGACGTCGAACACCCGGTGCCACTCGTCGTCGTCGTTGTCGGCGACGGTGCCTCGTGCGCCGATCCCGGCGTTGTTGACCAGCACCTCCAGCCCACCCAGGTGCGCCACGGCTCCGGCGACCGCCGCCCGGACGGCCTCGTCGTCGGTGAGGTCGGCCGTCAGCGCGAGCGCGCCGGCCGGAACCTGCGGGGAACCGCCGAAGGCGCGGTCCAGGACCGCGACCCGCGCACCGTCGGCCAGGAAGCGCCGCACGGTGGCCGCGCCGATTCCCGAGGCACCGCCCGTCACCAGGACCCGCAGGCCGGCCACCCCCTGCGCGGCGTCCGGGCCGCTCATCCGGCCACCTGCTCGTCGACGAGTTCCTCCAGTCCGCCCGCGGCCGACCGGGCGGACGGAACCCCCGACCACGCGGCTCCCGCGGGGAACAGGTGGTGCTGCAGGGATTCGGGACGGATCTCGGCCGAGGAACCGGGGGCGGTGGGGGGGAGGTAGTTCCCGCCCTCCAGGCGCACCGGGTCGACGAAGTGCTCGTGCAGGTGGTCGACGTACTCGACGACCCGGTCCTTCCTGCTGCCGGCCACGGCGACGAAGTCGAACATCGACAGGTGCTGCACCAGCTCGCACAACCCCACCCCGCCGGCGTGCGGGCACACCGGAACCCCGAACTTGGCCGCCAGCAGCAGGATCGCCACGTTCTCGTTGACCCCCGCCACCCGGGCCGCGTCGATCTGCAGGACGTCCAGCGACCCGGCCTGCAGCAACTGCTTGAACACGATCCGGTTCTGCACGTGCTCCCCGGTGGCGATCTTCACCGGCGCCACCGCCCGGCGGATCGCGGCGTGCCCCAGCACGTCGTCCGGGCTCGTCGGCTCCTCCACCCACCACGGGTCGTAGGGCGCCAGCGCGGTGATCCACTCCACCGCCGGCGCCACGTCCCAGCGCTGGTTGGCGTCCACGGCGATCCGCACGTCCGGCCCGACGGCAGCGCGGGCCAGCCGCATCCGGCGCACGTCGTCGTGCACGTCGGCCCCCACCTTCAGCTTGATCTGGCCGAACCCCTCGGCCACGGCCTGCTCGGCCAGCCGCACCAGCTTGTCGTCGGAGTACCCCAGCCAGCCTGGCGTGGTGGTGTAGGCGGGGAACCCGCCGTCGAGCAGCTCCTGCCGCCGCTGCGCGCGGCCGGGTTCGGCCGCACGCAGCAGTTCCAGCGCCTGGGTGGGGGTCAGGGCGTCGGTGAGGTAGCGGAAGTCGACCAGGGCCACCAGTTCCTCGGGGCTCATCCGGCCCAGCAGGTCCCACAGCGGCAGACCGGCGCGTTTGGCCTTCAGGTCCCACAGCGCGTTGACGACCGCCGAGATCGCCATGTGCATGACGCCCTTCTCCGGGCCCAGCCAGCGCAGCTGGGAGTCGTCGATGAAGGACTTCCAGGTCGCGCCCATGTCGCCCAGCGCCTGCTCCACGTCGCGGCCCAGGACGTGCCCGGCCAGGGCGTCGATGGCGGCGACCTGCACGTCGTTGCCGCGGCCGATGGTGAAGGCGAAACCGTGGCCGGTCAGCCCGTCGTCGGCGTCGGTGCCGATGACCAGGTAGGCAGCGGAGTAGTCGGGGTCGGGGTTCATCGCGTCCGACCCGTCCAGCTCGCGCGAGGTCGGGAACCGCACGTCGAAGGTCTCGAACCGGGTGAAGGTCGCCATCACGCGGCCTGTGCGACGTTGCGGGTGCGGCCCAGTCCGTCGATCTCGCACTCGACGACGTCACCGGGACGCAGGTACGGCTTGGGGTCCGGTTGCCCCAGCGCCACCCCGGCGGGAGTTCCCGTGTTGACCAGGTCGCCGGGTTCGAGCACCGTGAACCAGCTGAGGTAGCGGATCACCTCCGCGACGCCGAACACCAGGTCCTTCGTCGACCCGTCCTGGCGCAGTTCCCCGTTGACCCACGTCCGCAGGCCCAGCGAGCCGGCGTCCGCGACCTCGTCGGCCGTGACGAACCAGGGCCCCAGCGGGTTGAACGTCTCGCAGCTCTTGCCCTTGTCCCACTGCCCCCCGCGCTCGAGCTGGAACTCCCGTTCGGACACGTCGTGCGAGACCACGAAACCGGCGATGACCTCGAGCGCGGCCTCGGCGCTGTCGAGGTAGCGGGCGCGGGCACCGAGCACCACGCCGAGTTCGACCTCGTAGTCGGTCTTGGTGCTGCCGCGCGGGATGAGCAGCGTGTCGTGCGGGCCGACGACCGTCGACGGCGACTTCAGGAACACCACCGGCTCGGCGGGCAGCGGGGCGCCGGTCTCGGCGGCGTGGTCGCGGTAGTTCAGCCCGATGCACACGACCGTGCCCGGTCGGGGCACCGGAGCCCCGGTGCGGCGGCCGGTGAGGTCGATGGCCGGCAGGCCGTCGCGGACGGCCGCGGCGGCGCGGTCGAGGTCCGCGGACGACCAGGGTCGGTGGGCGTCCAGCACCCCGGACAGGTCGGCGGCCGAACCGTCCGGCAACAGGACCGCGGCGGTCTCCTCGCCCAGAGGGCCGGTGCGCAGGATCTTCACGAGTTTCCTTCCTCTCCCGGGCGTTCAGGCCCGGGTCGTTCCGAACGGCGGGGCGGCCACGGGCACGTCGTGCTCGTCGCCGGTGGTTCCGGTGGTGTCGGCCAGGACGGTTCCGCGCCACGTCACCCGGGCCGTGGAGGGCCGCAGGTGGCGTACGCGCACGTGGACCGGCGCGGAGTCGGCCCACGTGAGGTCGACCTCGACGCCGGCGCGGGTCCGCAGCCCACGCACGGTCCCGTCCGGCCACTGCGGGGGCAGCGCCGGGAGCAGGTCGACGCGGTGCGCGTCGGACTGCACGAGGGTTTCGGCCACCCCGGCCGCGAAGCCGAGGTTGCCGTCGACCTGGAACGGCGGGTGGGCCGAGAACAGGTTCGGGTACAACCCGCCCCGGTGCGGCGCCCCGTCGCCGGCCGAGCGCGGGGGCAGTGCCGGGCGCAGGCAGCGGCGCACGAGGTCCCCGGCGGCGGTTCCGTCCCCCAGCCTCGCCCGCAGGGCCAGCCGCCAGGCCAGCGCCCAGCCGGTGGAATCCGACCCGCGGAGGTCGAGGGAGCGGGCGGCCGCGGCGGCCTGCGGCGTGCCGGCCGCGACGGTGTCCAGCGGGTACACGCCCACCAGGTGCGAGGTGTGCCGGTGCTCCGGTTCGGCCTCGGGCAACTCGGTGTGCCACTCCAGCAGCTCGCCGCGGGTTCCGGTGCCCGGCCGGGGGAGGGCGGCCAGCGCGGTGGCCACCTCGGCCCGCAGGTCCGCGGGGCCGTGCCCGCCCGCCCACCGCGACCACCCGGTGAGCAGTCCGCGGGTCAGCTCCAGGTCGCAGGTGCTGGACCGGTCGACCGCCTGCGGCCGCCCCTGCTCGTCGAGCCAGTGGTTCTCCGGTGACGTCGAGGGTGCGGTGCCCAGGGTTCCGTCCGGCAACCGGACCAGCCGGTCCAGGCAGAACCGGACGGCTCCGGCCACCACCGGGAGGACCCGTGCGGCCAGGAGCTCGGGGTCGACGGCGAAGTCCAGGGAGTCCAGCAGGTTCAGGCAGAGCCAGACCCCGCCGTACGGCCACGCCGACCACGCCGGGTCGGCCCAGCCGCCTCCGACGCTGCGGCTCTGCGCCCAGCCGTCGCTGTTGTGGTGGGCGACCCAGCCGCGAGCGCCGTACATCTGGCGGGCCGTGGCCGAACCCGCGGCGGCCAGCCGCTCGACGAACGTCAGCAGCGGTTCGACGCACTCGGGCAGAGCCCAGGAGTGCGCCGGCCAGTAGGCCATCGGCAGGTTGACGTTCAGCGTGTAGTTGCTGCTCCAGGGCGGTTGCAGCTGGTCGTTCCAGATGCCCTGCAGCGTCATCGGCAGGGTTCCCGGCGCCGAGCCGGTCACCAGGAGGTAGCGGGCGTGGGCGACGACGAGCGCGGCCAGGACCCGGGCGGCGTCCTCGTCGTGCCCGGCCAGTTCCACGAGGGCGTCGGTCGTCGTGCCCGCGGGCACCCGGCCGCCGAGGTCGAGGCCGGCGCGGCCGAAGAGCCCGGCGTGGTCGCGCAGGTGCGCGGCGCGCACGGCCGCCACGTCGTCCAGCGCGGCCGCGGCCCGGGCCGCGGCCGCCCTCACGTCGGGACGGCCGGCCGCGTCGGTCCCGGGGTCCGGTGCCTCGACGGCGACCACGACGTGCGCCTCACGCACCGCGCTCCAGCCCGGACCACCGGCGGCGTCGCGCCGCACCCCGTCGCAGCGGACGCGGACGACGACGGCCATCTGCCGCGACGCAACCCCGGCCGGCGCCCAGCGCACCGGGTCCTCGTGCTGGTCCGGGCGCCACGGGCGGACGTCCTCGGGCAGGTCGAGCAGCGTGCGCCACTCGAGGTCCCCGGTGCCCCCGGCGTCCTCGTGCAGGGTGGAACCTGCGGTGCGCAGCGCGGGGTCCAGGGTGAGGTCGAGGCCGATCGCCTCGTCCCGGGCGACGACGTGGTGGACGAGGACCCCGGCGCGCGCGGCGACGAACGTCTCGTGCTGGACGCGGTGCGCGCCGTCGGCGGACGTCCGGTGCGACCAGGCCGTCGCACCGGCCAGGTCCAGGCCGCGGACGAGGTCCGGCGTGGATGGGCCCGTCGTGGTGATCAGCAGGTCCCCGACGGGTACGAACGCCTGGGTGTGCGGCACCACGGGTTCCAGCAGCTCGCCGGCGCAGGTGGGGTTTCCGGCCAGGACGGCCGCGCGTGCGGCCTGCACCCGCTCGGGGTGGTCGGCCGGCGTGACGTGGACGGGACCACCCACCGGCCCCGACCAGGCGCGGTCGTCGTTCAGGGACAGCCGCTCGCCGTCGGCCTGGGCCCGGCAGACCGCGCCCAGCCGGCCGTTCCCGACGGGCAGTCCCTCCAGCCACGTCGTGGCCGCACCCTCGTAGCGCAGGTGGTCCACGGGCTCAGAACCGCACGCCGCCGGCGGTGAGGCCGGACCGCCAGAAGCGCTGCAGGGCCACGAACACCGCGACGACGGGAACCACCGAGACCAGCGACCCGGTGACCACGAGGATCTGCAACCCCGGGATGGTGATCGAGGACTGGCTCCAGCCGGTCAGGCCCACCGTCAGCGGCATGAGGTCCTGGTCGGTCAGGACGAGCAGCGGCAGCAGGTAGTTGTTCCAGCTGCCCAGGAAGGCGAACAGCAGCACGGTCACCAGGCCGGTGCTCATCAGGCGCAACCCGATCGAGACGAAGATGCGCAGTTCCCCCGCGCCGTCCAGGCGGGCGGCCTCCAGGAGTTCGCGAGGCACGGAGGACTGGGCGAAGACCATGCACAGCAGGACGCCGAAGGAGTAGACCAGCGAGGGCAGGAGGACCCCGGCGTAGGTGTTGTTCAACCCCAGCTGGACGACGAGGAGGTAGGTGGGCTGGGCCAGGACCGTGCCGGGGACGAGCAGGCTGGCGAGGATCGCGCCGACGACGATCCGCTTGCCGCGGAACTCGTACATCGCCAGCGCGTACCCGCACGCGGCGCAGACCAGGACGGTCAGCAGCGAGCCCACCACCGAGTACAGGACCGTGTTGAGGACCCAGCGCCAGAAGATGCCGCCGTCGTAGCTGGACAGTTCGGACAGGTTGCTCAGCAGTTGCGGCTGCGCGAAGGAGAACCCCGGGGTGGTGAAGAGCGCGGTGGCGGACTTCGTCGAGGCGACGAGGAGCCAGTAGACCGGCGCCAGGAAGTACAGCGCGACCACGACGACCGCGACGGTCGCCAGGACCCGCACCAGCAGCGAGGGGCGTTCCCCGCCCGTCGTGGCTCGCGGTGCAGGCCGGAACCGCGAGGCCGGGCGCACGGGGGAGAGGCGGTCGACCACGTCGTGTCCGCTCACGAGACAGCTCCGTTCCGGCGGTTGGAGACCCGCATGAGGACCAGGGACAGCACCAGGGTCACGGCGCCGAGCAGGACGGCCATGGCCGCGGCCAGGTTCGGGTCCTGCCCCTCGGAGGACGCCGAGTAGATGGCCATGTTGGGCGTGTAGTCGCTGGTGATGTTGGAGGTCACGTTGCGCAGCACGTTGGGTTCGCTGAACAGCTGCAGGGTGCCGATGACCGAGGACAGGGTCGTCAGCAGCAGCGCGGGCGCGATGAGCGGGAGTTTGACGCTCAGCGCGATCCGCAGCTCGCTCGCGCCGTCCATCCGGGCGGCCTCGCCCACCTCGGTCGGGACCGCCTGCAGCGCCGCGAAGAGGATGATCATGTTGATGCCCGTGTTGGACCACAGGGCGATGTTGGCCAGCGACCACAGCACCGTGCCGGGAGCCAGGAAGTCGGCGTCGATCCCCAGGTCGGCGAGCACCCCGACGAACGGGCTGACCCCCGGCTGGTACAGGAAACCCCACAGCAGGGCGGCGATGACGCCCGGGACGGCGTACGGCACGAACACGGCGGCCTGGAAGAACTTCCGGAACCGGACGGCCGCGGAGTCGAACACCAGGGCCAGCGCGAGGGCCAGGGCGAGCATGACCGGGACCTGCACGACGCCGTAGAGCAGCACCCGGCCGAAGCCGGCGACGAAGTCGGAGTTCGTCAGCGCCGTCGTGTAGTTGGACAGCCCTGCGAACACCGTCTGCGTCGACCCGCCGAAACCCAGACCGCCGGCCGACTTGCGTGCGAACAGGCTCGTGCCCAGGGCCAGCAGGATCGGTGCGACGAGGAAGACGAGGAACAGGACCGCGAACGGGGCGACGAACAGGTAGGGGGCGATCCGCTGCCCCGCCCGCGCCGCGGTCCGCCGTCCCGGTGTCCGCGGGGTGCTCGCCCGGGCCACCTGGGTGGTGGAGCTCATCAGCCGCCCACCACGTCCAGCCCGGCCTTCTGCAGCCGGGCGACGGCCGCCGCGTCGGCGTCGGTGAGCACCTGGGCGAAGGTGGTGCCGCCCGTGGCGACCTTCCCGAAACCGTCGGTGATGTCGGCGTCGACCTGGCCGTTGGCGGGCCCGTCGGTCCAGGTGGTCGGCGCCGTCTCGGCGGCATCGCGGTAGACGTCGTAGATGGCCTGGTCGCCGAAGTAGGGGAACGTCTCGCTCAGGGCCGGGTCGTCGAAACCGACCTTGGCGGTGGGGAAGATGCCGCCGACCGAGATGAGCTTGGTCACCGACTCGGGATCGCTGTTGAGCCAGCGCAGGAACTTGGTGGCACCCTCGAGGTCGGTCGCGCCGGCCAGCACGACGTTCGCCGCGCCGCCGCTGTCACCCGCCACGGCCTCGCCGCCGCTGGTCGGCTGCGGTGCGATCTTCCACTTCCCGCTCAGGTCGGCGCAGTTCTCGATGAGCTGCACCGGGAACCAGGCGGCGTACGTGATGGTCGCGATCTGGCCCGCGTTGACGGCGGCCCAGTAGTCGGGGGTCCACATCTGCGTGACCTTGACCAGGTCGGCGTCGAGCAGGCGCTGCCAGCGGGCGGCGACCTCCTGGCTCGCCGGGCTGTCGACGACGACGTCCCAGGCCTGGCCCTCGATGGCGAAGTAGGAGCCGCCCGCCTGCGAGACGTCCTGCACCCACTGCCCGATCTCGCTGGGGGAGAAACCCGCCAGGTACACGTTCGGGTCGGCGGCGTGCAGGGCGGCGGCGGCCGCCTCGTACTCCTCGTACGTGGTGGGCACGGCGATGCCGTGCTGCTGCAGGATGTCCTCGCGGTACATCATCGCCGTCGGGCCGCTGCCCTGCGGCAGCCCGTAGACGTCCTCACCGACGATTACGGACTTCCACGACGCCGGGGTGTAGAGGTTCTCGTCGTCGCTGACGTACTCGGTGATCGCCTGCACGCGCTCGTTGATGACGTAGTCGGGCAGGTCGTGCGTCGACAGCTGGACGATGTCCGGGCCGGCACCCGCGTCCACGGCGGCCTCGACCTTCTTGCCGTCGTCACCGGTCATGCGGTGGAACTCCACCGGCACGTCCGGGTTCGCGGCGTTCCAGGTCTCGACGAGGTCCTCCAACCCGGGGACCCAGCCCCAGAACTGCAGTGCCTGGGCCGAACCGCCCGCGGTGTCCGAGGTGCCGTCCTCGTCGCCGCTGCTGCAGGCGCTCAGGAGCCCACCCGCGCCCAGGGCCGTACCCAGGGCGGCGAACGAACGACGGGACAGGCCCGCGCTGGGGCCGGGGCGGTTGGCTGCGCGGTTGTCGCCCGCGCCGACGGTCCACATCATCGTGATCTCCTCGAGGTTGTCCGTGGCCGGCGGCCACCGCGCGGAACGTTCGGCACAGCTGTCGCAGTGCGGTCGCGCCCCCCGACGATGACCGTTTCCGGACGAGGTGTCAAGATAGTCGTCTGATGAATGGTGGAGTTCCGGCGGCCGAGCCGTCCGGAACGCGGACGAAGGAGTTCCGGCGTGGCGCTGTCCGACCTGTCCCTCGAAGACCTCGAAAAGCTCGATGTGGTGCTCCAGGAGCCCGATGACCTCGATGACTTCTGGTCCCGCACGCTGTCCGCGGCCGACGCGCACCCGCTCGACGTTCGGCGCCAGCCGGTGGTCACTCATCTGACGACCTTGCGTCACGAGGACTTCTCGTTCGCCGGGTACGGGGGAGACCGCATCAACGGGTGGCTCGTCCTGCCGGCCACCGCCACCGGCCCGCTGCCCGTCGTGGTGGAGTTCGTCGGCTACGGCGGCGGCCGCGGCCTGCCGCACGACCGGCTCACGTGGGCCAGCGCCGGCTACGCCCACCTCGTCGTCGACACCCGCGGCCAGGGCGCGGCCTGGGGCAGCGGCGGATCCACCGCCGACCCCGTCGGTTCCGACGTCTCCACCCCCGGGTTCATGACCCGCGGGATCCTCGACAAGGACACCTACTACTACCGCCGGGTGTTCACCGACGCGGTCCGTGCGGTGCAGGCGGCCCGCTCGCTGCCCGAGGTCCGCGACGACGCCGTCTGCGTCGCCGGGGCCAGCCAGGGCGGTGCGATCGCGCTGGCGGCCGGATCGCTGGCACCGGACGTGCGCGCGGTGATGGCCGACGTCCCGTTCCTGTCCTGGTTCCGGCGTGCGCTGCAGATCGCTCCCGTCGAGCCCTACACCGAGGTCGTGCGGTACCTCAGCGTCCACCGCGACCACGTCGACCGGGTGCTCACCACCCTCGACTACTTCGACGTCGCGCACCTCGTCCCACGCGCCGGCGCGCCGGCGCTCATCTCCCTCGCGCTGATGGACCGCGTCTGCCCGCCGTCCACCGTGTGGGCCGCCTACCGCCGCTACGGCGGACCGGCCGAGCTGTCGGTCTTCCCCTTCAACGACCACGAGGGCGGCCAGGTGCACCAGTGGCGCCGGCAGCTGGAGTGGCTCTCGGCGCTGCTCACGGCACCGGAGGCGACCGCCTAAGCTGCACGCCGTGACCACCCCCGCCACCGACACCTCCCGCCTGGCCGAGCTCGTCGCCTCCAAGGCCGTCGTGCGCGGCAGGGTGACGCTGTCCAGCGGCAAGGAGGCCGACTACTACGTCGACCTGCGCCGCATCAGCCTCGACGGCGAGGCGTCCGCCCTCGTCGGGCCGGTGCTGCTGGACCTGGTCTCCGACTGGGACTTCGAGGCCGTCGGCGGGCTGACCATGGGCGCCGACCCGGTCGCGCTGGCCATGGTCCACGCCGCCAACGCGCGCGGCTGGGCCGACGCCCACGACGGCAGGGCGCTCGACGCCTTCGTCGTCCGCAAGGCCGAGAAGACCCACGGCCTGCAGCGCCGCATCGAGGGCCCGGACGTCGCCGGCCGCAGGGTGCTCGCCGTCGAGGACACCTCCACCACCGGCGGGTCCGTCCTGACGGCCGTCGAGGCGTTGCGCGCCGCGGGCGCCGAGGTCGTCGGCGTGGCCGTCATCGTCGACCGCGACACCGGCGCCAAGGAGAAGGTCGAGGCGCAGGGCCTGCCCTACCGCTACGCGTTCGGCCTGGCCGACCTCGGGCTCGCCTGATGGGCACCGTCGGGACGGTCGTGCTGGTCGTCGTCGTGCTGCTGGTCCTCGTCGCCGTGCTGTACGCCGTCAGCACCCGCGCGGCGCTCGTGCGGATGCGTGACCTGGCCGTCGAGGCCGGGGCGCTGGCCGAGCAGCGGCGCAGCCGGCTGGCCGACCTGTCGACGCACCTCACCGCCCAGGAGGCCAGCGAGGTCGAACCCGACCCGCAGACCGTGCGTGCACTGGCCGACGCCGAGCACCGCCTCGCCGGCGACATCGCCTTCCACTCCGCCGCCGTCCGCGCCTACGACTCGCGCCTGCACGCCGTGCCCGCGTCCTGGGTCGGGGCCCTGTCCGGCCTGCACCCGCTGGGCGCGGCCGCGGAACAGCACTGAACGCCCTTCCCGAGGTCCTGCCCGCGCTGCGCTGCCCGGTCTGCGGCGGCGGGTTCACCCTCGCCGGGCGGACGCTGGGATGCGCTGCGGGACACCGGTTCGACCTCGCCCGCCAGGGCTACGTCAACCTCGCCGTCGGCAGCAAGAGCCCCGGTGACAGCGCGGGGATGGTGGCCGCGCGCGAGGCGTTCCTCGGTGCGGGGCACTACGCGGGCATCGCGGCGGCGCTCGCGGACCTGGCGGTTCCGGGGTTCGTCGTCGACGTCGGCGGCGGGACCGGCTACTACCTGGCCGCGGTGCTGGAGGCGACGGGCGGTTCCGGGGTGGTCGTGGAGGCCTCGGCGGCGGCGCTGAAGCGCGCGGCCCGCGCTCATCCCCGGGCCGCGGCCGTGGGTGCCGACGTGTGGCGCGGGTTGCCGTTCGCCGACGCCTGCGCCGACCTCGTGACCACGGTCTTCGCCCCGCGCGGGGTGGCCGAGGTGCGGCGCGTCCTGCGCCCGGGCGGCCGGTGGATCGTCGTCACCCCGCTGCCGGACCACCTCGAGCAGGTGCGCGCGCCGCTGGGGATGGTCGGGGTCGAGGAGCGCAAGGCCGAACGGCTGCACGCCGACCTCGCCGGGTTCGAGGTCGACGAGGAGCGCGAGGTCCGCTTCGCGCGGGCGTTCTCCCGCGACGACCTGCGCGCGCTGGTGCTCATGGGTCCCAGCGCCCACCACGTCGACCAGGGGGCGTTGGACGAGCGCCTGGCCGGCACGGCGGAGGCCACCGACGTCACCGTCGCCGTGCGCCTCACCGTCGCCACCCGCCCCACCCCCGGTGATCAAGGATTCGACCCCGCCGATCAAGGACTCGGTGACGGATCGAATCCTTGATCGGCGGGGTTGAATCCTTGATCACCGCAGGGGTGGGGCGGGGCGGACGGCGCGGGTGAGCAGCGCGACCGAGGCCTCCAGGCCCGCGGCCGCGAGTTCGGCGCGCAGGGCGCCCTGCCCGTCGACCGCGACGGTGAGGACCGCGCGCCAGCCGTCCGCGCCCCACGTCACGTCCTCGACGACGTGGGTGCGCCGCAGCTCGGCCTCCACCCGGCCGCCGTCGGCCAGCCCCGCCCGCACCTCCACCAGGTCGACCCGGCGGCGCTGCACCACCCCCGCCTCGGCCAGGGCCGCCGTCACCGAACCGCCGTAGGCGCGCACCAGGCCGCCCGTGCCGAGCAGCACACCGCCGAAGTACCGCGTCACGACGGCGACGACACCGGTCACCCCGGCCCCGTGCAGGGCCGCGAGCATCGGCGCCCCGGCCGTCCCGGCGGGCTCGCCGTCGTCGCTGGAGCGGTGCAGCTCGCCGTCCTCACCCAGGACCGAGGCCGTGCAGTGGTGCCGGGCGTCGGGGAACTCCCGGCGGACGCGGGCGACCACGTCGTCCAGGCCGGCGACGTCCTCGACGGGTTCGAGGGTGGTCACGAAGCGGGACCGCTCGACGACGAGCTCGGTGCGCACCCCGCGGGCCAGGACCGGCAGCGGGTCCCTCACCGGCGCGCCCGGCGCCGCCGGCGCAGCCACGTCACGACCGGGGCCAGGAGCGAGACGAGGATCGCGACGCCGGCGATCGAGTACGCCAGCGTCCGCACCCACGGCAGCGAGTCCGCGGCGTAGCCGGCCAGGACCAGCAGCGCACCCCAGCACAGGGCGCCGACGACGTTGGCCGAGGCGAACTTGGCGTACGGCATCGCGGCCGTCCCGGCGATGATCGGTGTGAAGGCCCGCAACCAGGGGATGAACCGGCACGCGACGACCGCGAACCAGCCGTACTTGAGGTAGAACGCCTCCGCCTTGGGCAGGTGGTGGGCGGCCTTGCCCGCGCGGCGCAGCAGCCACGGACGTCCCAGCCGCCGGCCCGACCAGTAGCCGACGGTGTCGCCCAGGATGGCGGCCACGGTGACCCCGACCACCAGGACGGACAGCGAGACGGGGGAGTCGTCCCGGCCGGCGATGAGTCCGGCCGTGAACAGGACGCTGCTGCCGGGCAGCCAGAAGCCGACGAGGGTGCCCGTCTCGGCGAAGACGATCCCGAAGACCAGCACGTACAGCCCGAGGGCGCCGAGGGTCTCCAGCTGGGGATCGGCGAGCTGTGCGAGCCAGTCGGACACTCCCCGATCTTGCCAGAGGTCCTCAGGCGCCGAGAGCGGTCAGCCGGGCCCTCTCGTCCGGGTCCAGGCGGCGGGGCCGGCCGGCGGCGAAGTCGTAGGAGACGCAGACGGTGCGGGCGCGCGCGTAGACCAGCGCCTCGTCCTCGGGTTCGCGGATCTCGTAGTCGACCTCGAAGCTCGCCCCGCCGATGCGCCCGATCCACAGGTCCACGGCGACGGGCTCGAGCCGGTAGTCCAGCGGCCGCAGGTACTCCACGGTGTGCTTGGCCACGACCATCCCGGTCGCCAGCATCGGCGCGGCCCCGTCGGGGGAGGCGATGCCGAAGGCCCGCACCCGGGCCTCCTCCAGCAGACGCACCACCTCGACGTTGTTCACGTGGCGGTAGGCGTCCATGTCCCCCCAGCGCAGGGACAGGAGCAACTGCAGGCGAGCCACCGGGACATCGTGCCCGGTGACGTCTCAGCGCTGATTCTCGGGGGCCTTGTCCAGGTTCGTGGCCTGCGCCGGCACCTCGCCCGACCGGCGGGCCCTGGCCCGGTCGCGCAGGTACTCGATGCCCACCGGGATCAGCGACAGCACGACCAGCAGGAGCAGACCGACCTCGAGGTTGTTCGCGATGAGCTCCACACCGCCCAGGGCGTAGCCGAGCATCGTGATCCCGCTGGCCCAGGCCACCGCGCCGATGGCCGAGAAGGTCAGGAACGTCTTGCGGGGCATGGCACCTGCGCCGGCAGCCAGCGTGATGAAGGTGCGCACGACGGGCACGAAGCGGGCCAGGATGATCGCCCGGGCGCCGTACCGCTCGAAGAACTCGTGCGTCTGCGCGATCCGCTTGGGCGTCAGGAGTTTGGAGTTCGGCCGGTCGAAGAGGGCCGGCCCGGCCTTGCGGCCGATCTCGTACCCGACCGCGTTGCCGAGGAAGGCCGCGATCGACAGCAGCAGGCAGGACAGCCAGATCGGATCGGTGAGGACACCCGAATGGGTGAACAACCCGACGGTGAACAGCAGCGAATCGCCGGGCAGGAAGAACAGGAACAGCCCGCACTCGACGAAGACGATCGCCACCGACACCCACAGGGCGGCCATTCCCAGCGAGTCCAGGAAGTGCTCGGGGTTGGCCCAGTCCGGGAGCAGCGCGGGAGCGGCGGCCGGCGCGGCCGACCCGAGAGCAGCCGAGAACTCGGCGAGGAAGGACACGACTCCAGGGTAAGTCCCCGCCGGGGGCAGATGGTTGCCTGCGGCTGCAGATCAGCCCAGAGGATGACGTGAACGGGCAGAGACCAGCCGGTCGGCGGACACCGCGGCGCGGCCGGTGGGGCTCGTCGCCTCCCCGAGGTCGGTCATCGACCGCGTGGAGACGAGGAGCCCCACCGGGCCCGGCCCTCAGACCGTGCGGGCCGTCGGGTCCCAGTCGTCCGGCAGCGGCTCGGCGGCCTCGACGGTGCTGGTCACGGGCACGAAGGCGCCCGTGCGGGCCGACTCGTCGATCGACACCATGGCGTCGACGACGTGGTGGGCCAGCGCACCCTGCACGCGGTGCGGGCGCCCGGCGCGGATCGCGCGCGCCATCTCCAGCGCCCCCGTGCCGCGCGTCGACAGCGCCTTGGTGGAGGCCAGCAGCTCCCAGTCCTCGCCGTCGCGGCGGCGGATCTTCAGGTCGCCGTCGAAGTTGTTCGGGTCCGGCAGCGCCAGCGTCGCCTCGGTGCCGGTGATCTCGACGAACCCGTGCCGGGGCAGGGGGGAGTCGAAGCTGAAGATGCTCTGCGAGCTCTGGCCACCGGCGAACTGCGCGATGGCGCTGACGTGCGTGGGCACGGTGACGTCGAAGACCTCACCGGCCTTCGGGCCCGAGCCGATGGTCCGCTGCTCGCGTGACTTCGACGCGATGGCCGCCACCGAGCTGATCGGCCCGAACGCCTGCACCAGCGTGGTCAGGTAGTAGGGGCCGATGTCGAACAGCGGGCCCGCGCCGGTCTGGAACAGGAACGCCGGGTTCGGGTGCCACGACTCCGGGCCGGGGGACTGCATGAGCGTCAGCGCCGTCAGCGGGGTGCCGATGTCGCCGCGCTTCAGCGCCTTCAGGGCGGTCTGCAGGCCCGCGCCGAGGAAGGTGTCGGGAGCGCAGCCCAGCCGGACGCCCGCGGCGTCGGCCGCGCCGATCAGCCGCTGCCCGCCCTCGCGGTCCAGGGCCACCGGCTTCTCCGACCACACGTGCTTGCCCGCCGAGATCGCCGCGAGCGAGACCTCGACGTGCGCGGCCGGGATGGTCAGGTTGATGACGATCTCGACGTCCTCGTTGCCGAGCACGCTGTCGATGCCGCCGTGGTGGGGGACGCCGTGCTCCTCGGCGCGCGCCTTGGCGGCCTCGGGGAACAGGTCGCCGATGGCGTGGACCTGCACGTCCGGGAAGGACGTGAGGTTCTCCAGGTAGGTGCCGCTGATGACGCCGGCGCCGATGATGCCGATGCCGACGGGTCCGGTGCGGGGTGCGGGAGCAGTCACGAGAGGGCCTTCACGAGGTAGGAGTAGCTGTTCTCCACGGCGGTGAACATGTCGCCGGTGGTGTCGTCGAGCTCGATGACGCCCAGGTCGACACCGCCGACGGCGGCGAGGATGGAGTCGACGTCGACCTGGCCGGAGCCGAAGGCGACCTGCTTGGTGTTGTCGCGCGAGCCGTCGCCGTCCTTCAGGTGCACGGCCTTGACGCGCGAGCCGAGCCGGCCCAGCAGCTCGGGCACGTCGACGCCACCCACGACCGCCCAGTAGGTGTCCACCTCCAGGGCGACGCCGTCGGCGAGGTGGTCGGCGAAGACCTCCAGCGCCGGGCGGCCGTCGATCTTCGTGGCCAGCTCGAACTCGTGGTTGTGGTACCCGATCGTCACACCGGCGTCGGCGGCGCGCTCGGCCGCGGCGTTCAGCTCGGCGGCGATGGCGGCCACGTCCTCGGCGGTCGTCCAGCGCTGCGGGTCGACGTGCGGCTCGACGACGAGCGTCGTGCCGGTCTGCGCCGCGGCCGCCAGGACGGCGTCGACGTCGCCGCCGACGACCTTGGCGTGCGCGCTGGGGGCGCTCAGGCCGTGCTCGGCCAGCAGCGGCGCGAGGGAGGCGGCGGAGTCCTGCAGGCCGAAGGGCTCCACCTGGCGGAAGCCGATGGAGGCGAGCCGGGCCAGCGTGCCGCCGAGGTCGGCGGCCAGGGCCTCGCGCACCGTGTACAGCTGCACGGAGATCTTGGAGGTGTCCAGAGTCATGAGTGGGGGGTACGTCCTCTCGCGTCCTCGCGGGCGCGCCGACCTGGACGCCCGCGTCCCCGGCCCGTCTACCGAACCGGTTCAGCAACCGTACGGTGCGGGGCCGCCGCCGCGCTAGCCCCCCGCCCCGCGCGGCTACCATCCCCCGATGAGCGAGGGACTGACCGACGACGAGCTGCGTTTCCTGCAGGAGACGTTCGACCTCGCGCGCGAGGGGGACACGGCGGCGCTCGCCGAGCGGGTCGACGCCGGGGTGCCGGCCGACCTCACGAACTCCGGTGGCGACACGCTGCTGATCCTGGCGGCCTACCACACGCACGCCGAGACCGTCCGGGCCCTGCTCGAGCGTGGAGCCGACCACTCCCGGGTCAACGACAAGGGGCAGACGGCGCTGGGTGCGGCCGTGTTCCGCCAGGCGCGCGAGGTCGTCGAGCTGCTGCTGGACGCGGGTGCCGATCCGGCCCTGGGCCGGCAGTCGGGGATCGCGGTGGCCCAGGTGTTCGACCTGCCCGAGATGACGGAGCTGCTGAACGCCCCGCGGGCGTGATCAGACTGGTAGTTTCTCGAAGGTGGCGGCCAGCAGCCTGTACGGCCGGGTGTACGACCAGATCAAGGCGCGAATCCTCGACGGGACGTACCCCGTGGATTCCCGGCTGCCCACCTCCGAGGAACTCACCACCGAACTCCAGGTGAGCGCCATCACCCTCAAGCGCGCGCTGGACATGCTGCGGGACGAGGGGTTCGTGGTCCGCCGCCCCCGGCTGGGCACGGTGGTGGTCAGCGCGGACCCCGGGCAGAGCGTGCACCGGCGCGACGGCCTGCCGCTGGTGCGGTGCATCGTGACCGGTTTCGACGACACGTTCGGCACCCCGGTGCTCATCGGATTGCTCGACGCCGCAGCCGGTCGCGCGCACATCGTGCTGGACCGGTCGGTGGGCGACACGACGCGGGAGGACCGGTTGCTGGCCGGGGCGGTCGACATGGGAGCCGAGGCGGTGCTGCTGCTGCCCAGTTCCTCCGAGTACGCCTCACCGGCGCTGCTGGAACTCGTGACGCGGCAGTTCCCCGTCGTGGTGCTCGACCGTGGACTGGAGCAGATCCCGGTCTCGACGGTGCGCTCGGACAACGTCTCGGGTGCGCAGGCGGCGACGGAGCACCTGTTCTCGCTGGGGCACCGGCAGGTCGGGCTCGTCGCCTCGGCCAGTGCCGTCTCCACCATCGACGAACGACGGCAGGGTTTCGTGCGGGCCCACGCGGTGCGGGGTTACTCCCTCGACCCCGACCGCATGTACGGCGACGTGCGGGTGGTCGTGCCCGGCGCCGACGAGGACCCCACGGACGACCTCCAGCGGCTGACGGCGTTCCTGCGCCGGCACGACGACCTCACGGGTTTCGTCGTCACCGAGTACCACGTGGCGCTGCTGGTGCGGCGGGCGGTGCGGGAGCTGGGACTGCGGATCCCGCGGGACGTCTCGATCGTCTGCTTCGACCAGCCCGACTCGTTCCTGGACGACGAGATCTTCCGGTTCACCCACGTCGCCCAGCCGCAGGTCGAACTGGGCCGTCGGGCCCTGGACCTGGTGCTGGCCCAGATCGAGGACCCGACGGCCGTGGTCAAGCTGGCACTGCCGACCCGGCTGGTGGTGGGGGAGTCGAGCGGCCCGGCCCGGCAGCCAGTCGCGCCGCCGATTCCGTCGCCATGAGCGCCGACAGCTGCGTCGAGTAGTTGCTGCTGCCCGGCCAGGGCCGCGACCAGTCGTCGCCCGCCAGCAGGTCCTCGCCCAGGCCGTCCCGCCACAGCACGTCGGTGCTGGCGACGAGGAAGTCGCGCAGTCCGGCGTCCCCGGTCCGTTCGACCAGCAGGGTCGCGTAGCGGTACAGGACCCCCTTGAACAGGCCGACGTCGCCGCCGCCCTCGCCGACGGGTTCGTGGAACACCCCGTCGGCCGTGAGGTGGCGCACCGCGGTCCGGGCCGTGCGCAGCGCCTGCTCGAGGCGGTCCTCGGTGCCGGTGGCCTGCGCCCACGCCAGGCAGGCGCCGATGTACAGCCCCTGGTTGTAGGTGAACCGCCACTGCCGGTCCACCGTCCCGTCGCCGGTGCGGTTGATGCCGTCCTCGACGAAGCCGTCGGGGCCGACCAGGGTGGCCTCCAGCCAGTCCAGCGCCTTGCCGGCGTAGGCGAGCGTGCGGGGGTCGCCGTGCTCGGCCAGCCGGGCGGACAGGATCGCCAGCGGCCCGTTGGCGGGCGTGTTCTTGTAGTCCAGCTGGGGTTTGCGCCAGGCCAGGCTGGGGCCGAGCTGGTCGTTCCAGCCGAACTCCACGACGTGCTCCCAGATCGCCGTGGCGTCCCGCGCGTACCGCTCCTCGCCGCTGAGCCCGGCCAGCCGCAGGGCGGCCAGTCCCAGCCACAGCATGTCGTCGAAGTAGTCGTTGAACAGCGACCCGTTGCGCTCCAGGACGTTCCGGTAGGCCTGGGTGGCCTGGTCCAGGCGCAGCGGGTCCCCGGAGCGTTCGTAGGCGTCGAGCCGGGCGTCGACGACGTGAGCCAGCCACCAGTAGTTGAAGACCTCGTCGTCACCGTCCTGGAACGGGACCTTGTTGTGCAGGAACTGGGGCCAGGGAGCACCGAACTGCTCCTCGAGGGCGTCCTGCAGGGCGTCGGCCCGTCCGGCGCGGTCCAGGTCGCGGTTCACTTCGCTGCCTCCTGCAGGACGCGGTCGCCGTCGCGCGCGGCGGTGTCCAGCGCCTCCTCGGCACCGACCTCGCCGGCGAGGAACTTCTCCAGCGCCGGGATGAGGGCCTTGCCCTCGACGTCGGAGTACCCCTTGACCGTCGGACGGGCCTTGGCGAACCCGAGGGTCTCGACCATGCCCGCGTACTTCTCGCTGCCCGTGAAGTACGGGTCCTGGGCCGCCTCCTGGTTGGCCGGGATCCAGCCGGTCACCTTGCCGAACTCGACGCCGTTGGCCGGCTGCGTCGTCCACCAGGTGATGAAGTCCCACGCGGCGTCGGGGTTCCTGGCGCCCTTGGGGATGACGAGCCCGAAACCGCCGAGCCCCGCGGCCCTGCCGCCGTCCGGCCCGGCGACCGGCGGGACCACGGCGTACTCCAGGCCCTCGACCGCGTCGTACGTGGTCAGGCTCCACGGCCCGTCGTACTTCATCGCCAGCTGGCCCGCGCCGAAGGCGTCGCCGCCGTCGCCGAAGCCGAGGTCGTAGACCTTGCGCTCGCGCAGCAGCTCGTCCCAGAACGTCAGCACCTGCAGACCCTCGGGGGAGTTGAAGTTCGTCGCGGTGCCGTCCTCGGTGAGCATGGTCCCGCCGGCCTGGCCCAGCCAGGTGCTGAACAGGCCCGGGTCGTCCAGGGAGAACCCGGCGCGCTCGAGCTTCCCGCCGGTGCGGACGGTCAGCGCGCTGGCGGTGTCGGCCAGTTCCTGCCACGTCGTCGGCGGGTTCAGACCGGCTTCGGCGAAGAACGCCTTGTTGTAGAACAGGGCGCGGCAGTCCACCAGCAGCGGGAGCCCGTACAGCTGGTCGTCGACGCGCAGCTCCTCGACGGCCTCGGGGTAGAAGGCGTTCAGGTCGACGTCGCCGAGGCGGTCGTCGATCGGCTCGAGCGCACCCTTGGGGGCGTACACGTTGGTCGTGAAGCGGTCCCACAGCACGACGTCGGGGACCTGGCCGCCGGCGATGGCGGTCAGCAGCTTCTCCTCGACGACCTCCTGCTGCTTGTAGGTGACGGTCGTGCCGGGGTGGGCGTCGTTGTAGGTCTGCAGCAGCTGCTTGAGCTGGGCGACCTGGTCGCCGGACCAGGAGCCCCACAGGGTGACGGCCCCGGAGTCGTCGGTCCCCGAACCCGCCCCGCTGCTGCAGGCGGTGAGTGCTCCGGCCGCTGCTGCGGCGGTCAGGAAGTGGCGTCGTTGCACGGTTTCTCCCGGATTCTGCTTGCGAGGGGTCACTTGCCCCCGACGTGGGCGACACCTTCGACGATCCAGCGCTGGGCGAGGAGGAAGACGACCACGACGGGAAGACTGGCGATGACGGTGCCGGCCATCAGCGGCCCGTAGCTGGTGTTGTAGTTGGTGACGAAGGAGGAGAGCCCGACCTGGACGGTCATCATCTCCTCGGAGTTCAGGACGATGAGGGGCCACATGAAGTTGTTCCAGCCCGCCTGGAACGTCAGGACGGCCAGGACGGCCAGGCCCGCCTTCACCAGCGGCAGGTACACCTGCCAGAAGATGCGGAACTCCCCGGCGCCGTCGATGCGGGCGGCCTCGCCGAGGTCGTCGGGCAGGGTCTCGAAGAACTGCTTCATGAAGAACACCGCGAAGGTCCCCGCCGCGCCGGGCAGGATGACGGCCCAGAAGGAGTTGATGAACCCCAGGCCGCCCTCACCGAGGACGTCGTTGCCACCGGCCAGCGGGAAGTGCCGCAGCACGAGGAACAACGGGACCATCGTGACGATGCCGGGGATCATCATCGAGCTCAGCAGCACGCCGAAGGCGGCGCGCCGGCCGCGGAAGGGCAGCTTGGCGAACGCGTAGCCCGCCAGCGATCCCAGGAACAGGTTCGTCGCGACCCCGGCGACGCCGAGGACCATCGAGTTGACGGCGTACCGGCCGAACGGCACCGAGGTCAGCGCCTCGCGGTAGTTGTCGAGGGTGATGGCGTCGGGGACCAGGTCCAGACCCCGGGCGGCGAGGATCTCGCCGGGGTCGCGCAGCGAGGTGACCAGCGTCCACAGCAGCGGGGCGACGGTGCAGGTGCTGACCAGGACGCACCCGGCGAACCACAGCGCGGTCCGCACCTTCCTGCGCCAGGACGCCCTGGGCCTGGCCGTCACGACCGGCGAGCTGGTCCGGACGGCGGGCGGGACCTTCGTCGCACTCACGAGTTCCTCCGGGCCAGTCGCACGTTGACCAGGGAGAAGACGGCGATGACCGCGAACAGCACGAACGACAGCGCCGAGGCGTAGCCCATGTCGAGGTTGCCGAACCCCTGGTCGTAGATGTAGTAGACGATCGTGACGGTCGAGTTGCCCGGACCGCCCTTGGTGAGCACGTAGGCCTGGTCGAAGACCTGGAACGCGCCGATGACGAGCAGCGTGGAGACCAGGAACGTCGTGCGGGACAACGCCGGCAGCGTCACGTACCGGAACGTCTGCCACCCGTTGGCGCCGTCGAGCCGGGCCGCCTCGTACAGGTCGCGCGGGATGTTCTGCAACCCGCCGAGGTAGATGAGCATGTGGATGCCGAAACCGGCCCACACCGACATCAGCACGATGGCCGTCATGGCCCACTGCGAGTCGTACAGCCACGCCGGGCCGTCGATGCCGAACCAGCCGAGGGCGACGTTGAGCAGCCCCCGGTCGGGGTTGAGCATCCAGTACCAGATCGTCGCCGTCGCCACCGTGGAGGAGACGACCGGGACGTAGAACAGCGTCCGGAAGACCGTGACCGCCCGGTGGCTGGCGTTGAGCAGCGAGGCGGTCGCCAGCGCCACCACCAGACCCAGCGGGACGTACATCACCGTGTACAGCACGGTGTTGCGGAACGCCGTCCAGAAGAACGGGTCGTCGACGATCCTGCGGTAGTTCTCCAGACCGACCCAGTTCGCCTCCCCGACGACGGCGTAGTCGGTGAAGCTGACCAGCAGGGCCAGGACGAACGGCAGCAGGACGAACACCGCGAACAGCAGCAGCGGTGCGCCGGCGAACAGGTACCCCCAGCGCGCCTGGCGCGTGGTGCGCGGCCGGCGGGGCGGCCGGGCGCGGTCGACGGCCAGGCCGGGTGTCACGACGTCGTGAGCCACGGTGCTCCTCCGAAGATCAACCATTCAACACATTGAATGGCTCTATTAGGTGGAAAGTACGCCGCGGGTGTTGGAGATCGCAAGAGTCTCCGCAGGTGCGGAACGAAACGCGGTTCGGATCCGCAGGTGCGGCTAAAGTGCGTGCGTGCCGCAGTACCGCATCCGTGACGTCGCCGACCTGCTGGGCGTCTCCGACGACACCGCCCGTCGCTGGACGGACAGCGGAGCGCTGCCCAGCGGCAAGGACTCCACCGGCCGGACGGTGGTCGACGGCGCCCGGCTCGCCGCCTTCGCCGTCGAGCACGCCGGGGCGGCCGGCGCCGACACCACGTCCGTGGCGCGTTCGGCGCGCAACCGCTTCGCCGGGCTGGTGACCCGTGTGGTCGCCGACGGCGTGATGGCCCAGGTCGAGATGCAGTGCGGCCCCCACCGCGTCGTCTCGCTCATGAGCCGGGAGGCGGCCGAGGAGCTCGGCCTCGAACCCGGCAGCCGCGCCACCGCCGTGGTCAAGGCGACCACGGTCATCGTCGAGACCCCCGCAGGACGCTCGTGAGGTGCCGTCCGCTCACCGCCCTGCTCGCCGCGGGAGTCCTGCTGGCGGCCTGCGGTTCCTCCGACGCCGACCCGGCCGCACCGGAGGAGCGGACCCTGACGGTGTTCGCCGCGGCCTCGCTCACGGGCACGTTCACCGAGATCGGCGAGCAGTTCGAGGCGGCCAACCCCGGGGTGAGGGTCGCGTTCTCCTTCGCCGGCTCCTCCGACCTGGCCACCCAGATCACCGAAGGCGCCCCCGGTGACGTCTTCGCCTCGGCCGACGAGAACACCATGACCGAGGTCACCGGCCAGGCCCTGACCGCCGCCGACCCGGTCGACTTCGCGACCAACGTCCTGCAGATCGCCACCCCCGCCGGCAACCCCGCCGGCATCGCCACCTTCGCCGACCTGGCCGAACCCGGCGTCAGGGTCGTCGTCTGCGCCGCGCAGGTACCCTGCGGCGCGGCGACCGACAGGGTCGAGCAGAGCAGCGGCGTCCCCCTCGACCCGGTCAGCGAGGAGTCCTCGGTGACCGACGTGCTCGGCAAGGTCACCTCCGGGGAGGCCGACGCCGGTCTGGTCTACGTCACCGACGTCATCTCGGCCGGCGACCGGGTCACCGGCGTGGAGTTCCCCGAGTCCGCCGCCGCGGTGAATACCTACCCGATCGCGGCCCTGACCGGTGCCGCCGACCCCGACCTGGCGGACGCCTTCGTGGAGTTCGTCGTGGGGGCCGGCGGTCAGGAGGTGCTGCAGGCCGCGGGGTTCGGGCGGCCGTGACGCGTCGCGGCGGTGGGGTGGCGGGCAGTGCGCTGCCCCGCTGGGTGTTCGTCCCGGCGGCGTGCGGGTTGCTCCTGTTCCTGGCCCCGCTGCTCGGTGTGCTCTCCCGCGTCGACTGGTCCGACTTCCTCGCGCTGGTCACCTCCGAGTCCGCCCGCGCCGCGCTCGCGCTCAGCCTGCGGACGGCCACGGCCAGCACCGTGTGCTGCCTCCTGCTCGGCGTCCCGATGGCGCTGGTGCTCGCGCGCAGCAGTTTCCCCGGCCTGCGGGTGCTGCGCTCGATCGTGCTGCTGCCCCTCGTCCTGCCGCCCGTCGTCGGTGGTCTGGCGCTGTTGTACGCACTGGGCCGCCGCGGGTTGCTCGGCCCGGCGCTGGAGGGTTTCGGCGTCACGATCGCGTTCACCACCGTCGCGGTCGTCATCGCGCAGACGTTCGTGTCGCTGCCGTTCCTGGTGCTGAGCCTGGAGGGTTCGCTGCGCAGCGCGGGCCGGCGGTACGAGTCGATCGCGGCCACCCTCGGCGCCCCGCCGGGCCGGGTGCTGTTCCGGGTGACGCTGCCGCTGGTGGCGCCCGGCCTGCTGTCGGGGGCCGTGCTGGCGTTCGCGAGGGCACTGGGGGAGTTCGGCGCGACGCTGACCTTCGCGGGCAGCCTGCAGGGCGTCACCCGCACGCTGCCGCTGGAGATCTACCTGCAGCGCGAGACCGATCCCGACGCCGCCGCGGCGATGTCGCTGCTGCTCGTCGTCGTCGCGGTCGTCGTCGTGGTGGCGGTGCGGGGCCGTCGCGGAGCCCTGTCGTGAGCCTCGAGGTGGCGGTGAGGTTCGCCGAGCGGGGGCTGGCCCTGGACCTGGTGGTCCCCGACGGGGAGGTCCTGGCCGTGCTGGGCCCCAACGGCGCCGGGAAGTCCACGCTGCTGAGCCTCCTGGCGGGACTGCTGCGCCCCTCGGCCGGCCGGATCGTCCTGGACGGGCGGGTCCTGGCCGGCGACGGCGCCGACGGGAGGGCGACCTTCGTCCCGGCCCACCGGCGCGGAGTGGGGCTGCTGGCCCAGCAGGCGCTGCTGTTCCCGCACCTGACCGTGGAGGCCAACGTCGCCTTCGGCCCCCGCAGCTCCGGGCTGTCGAAGGCCCGGGCCCGGGCCCGGGCGGAACGGTTGCTGGCCGAGGTGGGCATGACGCAGTTCGCGCGCCGCCGCCCCCACGAACTGTCCGGCGGCCAGGCTCAGCGCGTCGCGATCGCCCGGGCGCTGGCCGCCGAGCCGCGGCTGCTGCTGCTCGACGAGCCGATGGCCGCGCTCGACGTGACCGCCGCCCCGGAGGTCCGGCAGGTCCTGCGCCGCGTGCTGCGCGGCCGGTCGGCCGTCCTGGTCACCCACGACCCGCTCGACGCCCTCGCCCTGGCCGACGAGGTCGTCGTCCTGGAGTCCGGCCGGATCGCCGAACGCGGGCCGGTGCGCCAGGTGCTGTCGGCTCCGCGCAGCGCGTTCGGGGCGCAGCTGGCCGGGCTGGTGCTGCTGCCTGGGCAGATCACCGCCGACGGTCTGCGGACCGCCGACGGGACCACGGTCGCCGGGGTCGTCGACGGTGCCCCGGGGGAACGCGGCGTGGCCCTGTTCAGCCCCTCCGCGGTGGCCGTGCACGCGCGCGACCCCGGGGGCAGCCCGCGCAACCGCTGGGCCGCCACCGTCGTCGACGTCACCCCGCACGGCGACGTCCTGCGGGTGCGCGCCCGCCCGGACGCGCTGCCCGCCACCGACGTCCTGGCGGACATCACCGTCGGCGCGGCCGCCGAGCTGGACCTGACCCCCGGCGCCACCGTCCACCTGGCCGTCAAGGCGACGGCCGTGCGGGTCCACCCGACCTCTTCGACGTTCGGCTGAGCGACCTTCGGCGGACGCGCTCCCTCCCAGCGCGCGCATAGGTTCGCCGGGTGCTAGTCCTCGACTCGATCACCCGCAGGTTCGGGGACCGTCTCGCGCTCGACGACGTCAGCCTCAGCGTCCCCGACGGACGCATGGTCGGCTTCGTCGGCGCGAACGGTGCCGGGAAGACCACCACGATGCGGATCGCCCTGGGCGTCCTCGCCGCCGACTCCGGAACGGTGACGTTCCGCGGGCAGGTGCCCGACCTGGCCCTGCGCCGGCGGTTCGGCTACATGCCCGAGGAACGCGGCCTGTACCCCAAGGGCCGGATCCTGGAGCAGCTCGTGTTCCTGGCCCGCCTGCACGGCGTCGACCGCGGGGTCGCCACCGAGCGCGGGCAGGACCTCCTGGACCGGCTGGGCCTGGGCGACCGCTCCGGCGACAAGCTGGAATCGCTGTCCCTGGGGAACCAGCAGCGCGTGCAGGTCGCGGCCTCCCTCGTCCACGACCCCGAACTCCTCGTCCTCGACGAACCGTTCTCCGGGCTCGACCCGCTGGCCGTCGACGCCATGGCGGAGCTGCTGCGGGAGAAGACGGCCGCGGGCGTGGGCGTGCTGTTCTCCAGCCACCAGCTCGACCTCGTCGACCGGCTCTGCGACGAACTGGTCATCCTGCACGGCGGGCGGGTCGTCGCCTCCGGCGAGCCGGACAAGCTGCGCCGCGCCCGCGGAGGCTCGCGGTACGAACTCGTCGCCGACGCCGACCTGGACTGGGTGCGCGACATCGCCGGCGTGCGGCTGGTCGACCGCCGCGCCGGCGGTGTCGTCCTGGAACTGCCCGACGGAGCGGGCGACCTGGACCAGAAGATCCTCGCCGAAGCACTGCGCCGCGGGCCCGTCCGGGCCTTCGGGCCCGTGCTGCCCACGTTGTCCGAACTGTTCCAGGAGGTGTCCCGGTGAAGGGCCAGTGGTGGATCGTCGCCCAGCGCGAGATGACCGAACGGTTGCGGGACAAGGGGTTCATCTTCTCCACCGTCCTGCTGTTCGTCATCGTGGCGGCCGCGGCCGTGCTGCCGGGGGTGCTGTCCGGTGGGACCGACGACTACGACGTCGCGGTGACGAGCGACTCGCGCGCACTCGTCGAGACGGCGTTGCCGGGGGAGGACCCCGACGAACGGGTCGCCCTGCGGGAGGTGGCCGACCAGGCCGCCGCCGAGGCGGCCGTCCGCTCCGAGGACGTCGACGCGGCGGTCCTGGTCGGTGAGACGGGGACGACGATCGTGGGGGACCGCACCGTTCCGGACACCCTGTCCGCGATCCTGTCGGCCCGCGTCGGCGCCGCCCAGACCGTCGCCGGGTTCGAGGCCGTGGGCGTCGACCGCGCCGACGTCGAACGGGTCCTGTCGCTGCCGCCGCCGGCGACCGTGCTGCTGGACCCCGATGCCGTCGACCCGTTCATGGTCTACCTGCTCGGGCTCGCGTTCGCGGTCCTGTTCTTCCAGATCGTCGTCATCTTCGGGTACTCGATCGCCCAGAGCGTGGTGCAGGAGAAGCAGACCCGCGTCATCGAGCTGCTCGTGACGACGGTTCCGGTGCGGCAGCTGCTGATCGGCAAGATCCTCGGCAACGGGATCCTCGCGTTCGCGCAGATCCTGCTGCTCGTCGCGGCGGGCCTGGCGGCCCTCGCCGTCGCGCAACCGGATCTGCTGGAGTCCATCCCGGGCATTCCGAGCGCCGCCGTGTGGTTCCTGGTGTTCTTCGTCCTCGGGTTCGCGATGCTGTCGTGCCTGTGGGCGGCGGCCGGGGCCATGGCCAGCCGGCTGGAGGACCTGCAGTCCACCGCCACCCCCGTGCAGATGTTCGTGATGCTGCCGTTCTTCGCCTCCTTCGTCGTCAACGAGCCCGGGACGTTGCAGACCGTCCTGAGCTACGTGCCGTTGTCCTCGCCCATGGTCATGCCCAAGCGGGTCGTCCAGGGCGACGTCGCGCTGTGGGAACCGTTGCTGTCGCTGGCGGTCATCGCCGTGACGGCCCTGCTGTTCGTCGCGGTCGCGCGGCGGCTGTACGAGAACAGCCTGCTGCAGACGGGCCGGTCGCTGGGGTTCCGGTCGGCGTGGAAGAAGGCCGCCTGACACCTGGGACGATGTCCGGGTGACTGAGCTGGAACGACGGGTCGTCGGGGTGGGTCCCTGGGAGGGGGCCTGGCCCGACGACCCGCGGTACGACCCGGAACTGCTGCGCGACGGCGACCGCCGCAACGTCGTCGACGAGTACCGCTACTGGTCGAACGCCGCGATCGTGGCCGACCTGGACACCCGCCGGAACCCGCTGCACGTCGCGGTGGAGAACTGGCAGCACGACGCGAACATCGGCTCGGTCGTGCGCACCGCGAACGCCGTGAACGCCGCCGGCGCCCACGTCGTGGGCTTCAAGCGCTGGAACCGGCGCGGCGCCATGGTCACCGACCGGTACCTGTCCGTCCACCACCACACCGACGTGGCGGCGCTGGCGGCCTGGGCCGCGGACCGGGACCTGCCGATCGTCGGCATCGACAACGTCGAGGGGTCGGTGCCGCTGGAGACCTACGACCTGCCGCGCGAGTGCGTGATGCTCTTCGGCCAGGAGGGGCCCGGTCTGACCGAGGCGGCCGTCGCCCACTGCGTCGACGTGCTCGCCATCGCCCAGTTCGGCTCGACCCGCTCGATCAACGTCGGCGCCGCGGCCGCGATCGCCCAGCACGCCTGGGTCCGCCGCCACGTCTTCGGCCAGCGGCCGTAGGCAGGCCTGTGGGCGACCTCAGTGGTCGGCACCGCCGACCACGCCGTGCGTCACGGAGGTCCCACGAGGCGGGACCTGTCGCGGGCCGGTGCGCCTCGTCCCCGGGACAGGGCGCGTCGTCGGCTCGGCGTCGTGACCAGAACGCTGCACCAGCTCACCCTGACGGCCTCGGAACGGCCCGGATCGGGGAGCTGGTGCAGCGTTCTGGTCAGCAGGCCTCCGTCAGGGGAGGACGAGCACCTGGCCGACGTGGATGGCGGCCGGGTTGTCGCCGATGAGGGCGCGGTTGGCGTTCCACACCGCGGCGTAGCCGCCCGCGACGCCGTTGTTGACGGCGATGCGGTACAGGGTGTCGCCGGGGGCGACGGTGTGGGTGCGCACCGCGGGCGCCGGGGCCGACTCGACCACGGCAACCGGAGCCGGGGCGGGCGCCGGGGCCGGGGCCGGGTTGAGCAGGGCCTGCTCCTGGCCGACCGGGTCGGCGGCGCCGTTCAGGCCGAGCTTGCGCGAGCAGGAGGGCCAGGCGCCCCAGCCCTGCCGCGCGAGCACGCGCTCGGCGACGACGATCTGCTGCTCGCGGGTGGCCAGGTCGGCGCGGGGGGCGTACTGCCCGCCGTTGAAGCCCGTCCAGGTGCTCGAGCTGAACTGCAGCCCGCCGTAGTAGCCGTTGCCGGTGTTGATGTGCCAGTTGCCGCTGGCCTCGCACTGGGCGAGGCGGTCCCACTGCTCCACGGGAGCGGCGGAGGCGCTGGAGACGGGGCCCAGGATCGCGGCGCCGGCGGCGCCGGCCGCGGCGGACGCGAGCAGGCCGCGGCGGAGGAACGTGGACCGGTTCGAGAGGGCACGGGGGCGCGCGGTGGCGCGACGGATCGCAGACATGGGTCGACCTCCAACGCCTGCGAGGTCAGCTGTCGGGTTCGGATCGAAGGTTGACCCGGCCGCGCGGACGCGGCTTCACCCCGAGGACGACCGTGGTCGTCCGAGGAACCTTGGGTCCCCCGCTCCTACCCACGTGTTCTGCTTCCGGCGCGCGGTGGGCAGGACTCGGCGTTCCGCGGCCGTGTCCCCGAACGGGCTCAGGGACGGACCGACCGTAACAAGCCGGGGGCCTCCCGTACACCGTCTCGCGACCGGATCGTGACCCGAAACCCCGTGCTCAGGCTGGGCGCACGCCCGACCGTGTGATGCAGTTCACAGGGTGAGCCGGTGGTCAGCTGTTGGCGAGCAGCTTCGCGACGGCTTCCTCGATGCGCGGCGTGAAGTCCCCCGCGCGTTCACCCGCGCGCCCGTACAGGGGCTCACCGAAGGTCACCGAGATCGGCTGGCGGCCCTTCGAGGGCCAGTTCTGCTTCGGGGGCATGGCGTCGAAGGTGCCGCGCAGCGCGATGGGCACGACCGGCACTCCGGCCTCGAGGGCGAGGTAGGCCGCACCCTTCTTGAACGGGCGCATCTCGCCGGTGTAGCTGCGGCCGCCCTCGGCGAAGATCACCAGGCTCCAGCCGTCCTGCAGCAGCTTCGCCGAGGAGTTCGGACCCCGGCCGCCACGACGTTCCAGGGGGTAGGTCCCGATGACCAGGCCCGAGGGAGCCGCCCGCCACCACACGTCGAAGAAGTAGTCCGCGGCCGCGGCGATCGCGACCCGACGGCGCCGGCGCGGCCCGAGGGCCTCCAGGATCACCGGTGCGTCCAGGTGCGAGGAGTGGTTGGCGACCAGGATGGCCGCCGTCCCGAGCCGGTCGAGCACCTCGGCGCCCTGCACGTGGATGGACAGCTTCGAGCGCAGCACGGGCGCCATGAGCGCCCGCTGCAGCCCCGACCGCACGAGGGTCGCCGGTGCCGACCGCACCCAGTCGTTGCGGTGGACCGACCGGCTGCCCTCCTCGGGTTCCGGTGCGCCGACACCCGAACGCTTGCGCAGCAACGGAAGTGCGCGCACGATCCGGCTCGCTCGGGGGATGCCCATCAGCCTCGCCATCCTTCGGTCCTCGACACCGGCGGTCCGCAGCGACTGCTCGACGGTGTGGAGTTCACACCACGCATCCTGCCACGCCCGCGCCCGACCGGAGCCGTCCGCACCGCGACGCCGCGCCTCAGTCGGTGCCCGCCAGCACCTGCTGCGGGACGCGCAGGCGGCGGGTGGGCGAGGAGGCCGCCCAGTCCGCCACCGGCCAGCGCGAGGCCCGGGCGACCCGGAACAGCGGGACGTCGGGCGAGACGGCGGTCGGGTTGCCCACGGTCTTCAGCAGCGGCAGGTCCACGTGGGAGTCGGCGTAGGCGTAGCTGGCCGACAGGTCGGCCCCCTCGACCTCGGCGTACCGGCGCAGCCACGCCGCGCGGGCCTCGCCGACCAGCGGCGGGGAGGTCAGGAAGCCGTTGGCCTGGCGCTGCCCGTCGACGCGCTCCTCGTCCAGCTCGGTGCACACGACCTCGTCGAACAGCCCGGCCAGCGGGCGGGTGACCTGCCGGACGTCGCCGGTCATGAGGATCGTGCGGTGACCGGCGTCGCGGTGGGCCTGGATGCGCCGCAGGGCGTCGGAGGAGACCTGCTGCAGGAAGCCGGGCGCGAAGACGTCGTCGACGTAGGTCTCCAGCGCGTCCAGGTCCACCCCGGCGTACCCGCGGAACAGCGAGCGCAGGAAGCTGCCGCGGTCACGGCGCTCGGCCGCGATCCAGCCCGGCAGGTGCCGCATGACCCGCCCGAACTCGGCGATGCGGGCCGGGGCGTCCAGCGCCGACAGCCGCAGCGTCAGGTAGGAGTCGACGACGGTGCCCGGCAGCAACGTCCCGGCCAGGTCGAAGACGGCCAGGACGGGGGCCGCCCCGTCGGCGACGGGCTGCAGCTCACGGGGTCCGGTCGCCTCGGCCTGCTTGCGCCGCCGGCGGATCTCCTCGTACTTGCGCATCTGGGTGGTGACGCTGGGGCAGTGGCTGTCCAGCCAGTAGTGCCGCCAGTCCACCGTCGAGGTGTCGAAGCCGAACAGCTCGACGTCCTGCGGGTCCAGGGAGCGGTGCAGGGCGAGGGTCTTGTCGTCGACGAACCGCAGCTCGGCCTCGGTGTAGGCCTTGTACAGGTCCATGTAGCGGCGGGCGAACTCGATCTGGCGGCGGGAACCGTCCAGCTTGCGGGACACCTCGCGCACCCGCTTCGAGCGCGGGGCCAGCGCCAGCAGCCGGTCGCCGGCGTTGGTCAGCACCTCCCCGGCCCGCACCTTGCGCTCCACGGCCCGGCCGCCGGGGAAGTCCCACGTCGGCATGACGGCGGGGGAGGAGTCGAAGGGGTTCTCCGTGAAGTACTCGCGGATGAACTCGTACACGTCCCGGAAGGTCAGCGGGTTCCGGCTGCCGGAGCTCACGTGGTAGTACGCCGGCTGCGACAGCGGCGGCGGCGTCGCGGACGCGGTGAGGATGGCGTTGACGACGTGGTCGATCGGCACGACGTCGATGACGGAGTCCGGCGCGGCCGGGAACTCGGTGAGCTCGCCGCGGCCGTAGGCCAGGATGATCGGCTCGGCCATCTTGAAGCCCTCGATCCACCCCGGGTGGGGGTGCTTCACGGCCGACTCGACGATGCTCGGGCGCAGGATCGTCGTGGGGACGACGGGAGCGGCCAGCTCCTCGACGAGGCGCTCGCCCATCGACTTGGTGAAGGTGTAGCAGTCGGTCCAGCCCAGCGTGCGCGCCCGCTCCAGGCCGGCGGCCTTCTGCTGGGCGGCGACCCACTTCACGCGGCGCTCCTCGGCGCCGGCGGCCACGCTCAGCGGCCCGGCGCGGCCGTGGTCGCGCTCGGCGGCGCGCAGGAACTCCTTCAGGCGGGGTTCCAGCCGCGAGTCCTCCTCGATGCGCGCGGCCAGCCGCAGGCCCGCCTCGGTCTCGGTGCGCCAGTCCACCTGGTGCTCCACGGCCCGCTCGGGGACCGCGCCCCGGCGGCGGCCGCCGACGTAGGCGGTGGAGACGTGGACGTAGTGGATCGCCCCGTGGCCGCGCTCGTTGGCGTCCAGGACCCGCTCGACCAGCGACCGGGTGCCCACGACGTTCGTCGTGAAGGCGTCCTGGATGAGCGGGTCGAAGGACACGTCGCCCGCGCAGTGCACGACCACGTCGAGGTCGGACGGCAGCTCGGGCACGCTCGACAGGTCACCCTCGAGGGCCTCGACGCGCGTCTTCAGCAGGTCGTCGGCCTCGCCGGCGGCCCGGAAGATCGGCTTGCGCAGCACCGAGCGCAGCCGGTCCTCACCGGACTGGCCGGGCTTGGGACGGACGAGGGCCACCACGGAGGTCCCGGGCAGGTCGACGAGCAGACGCTGCATCAGCGCCTCGCCGATGAAGCCCGTCACCCCGGTCAGGAGGAACCGCTTGCCGTCGAGCTGCTGAGCCAATCGCACGCGCGAATCCTGCCACGGATGCGCACCCCGCCCGTGCGCCTCGTCACGGTGACCGGCCGGAGCCGTCGTGTGCGAGGCTGCACAGCAGTCGCACAGCTCGACCGCGAGGAGGCGGAACGTGAGCCGAACGTCGTCAACTGCTCCCGAGACCGGCCGACGAACACGGCGGGGCAGGCCGTCGGTCCGGTCGGTGGTGGTGTGGACCGCCGTCGCCGTCGTGGGAGCCGTCTGCTGGACCGTGCTGGCCCTGGCGCGCGGGGAGTCGGTCAACGCCCTGTGGGTCCTGTTCGCCGCCCTGGCGTCCTACGCCATCGGGTACCGGTTCTACTCGCGCTTCGTCACCTACCGGGTGCTGCGCGCCGACGACCGCCGCGCGACGCCCGCGGAGCGGTACGAGAACGGCGTCGACTTCGAGGTGACCGACCGGCGCGTGCTGTTCGGCCACCACTTCGCCGCCATCGCCGGCGCGGGCCCGCTCGTCGGCCCGGTGCTGGCCGCCCAGATGGGCTACCTGCCGGGGACCATCTGGATCGTCGTCGGCGTGATCTTCGCCGGTGCCGTGCAGGACCTGACGGTCCTGTTCTTCTCGATGCGCCGCGGCGGCAAGAGCCTGGGGCAGATGGTGCGCGAGGAGATCGGGGTCGTGGGCGGCGTCGCGGCGCTCATCGCGGTCTTCGCCATCATGATCATCATCCTGGCCGTGCTGGCGCTCATCGTGGTCAACGCCCTGGCCGAGTCCCCGTGGGGCGTGTTCTCCATCGCCCTGACGATCCCCATCGCGCTGTTCATGGGGATCTACCTGCGGTTCCTGAGGCCGGGGAAGGTGCTGGAGGCCACCGCGATCGGCGTGGTCCTGCTGCTGGCCGCGATCGTCGGGGGCGGGTACGTCGAGGACTGGGGGCTCGGGGACGCGCTGACGCTGACGCCGGAGACCCTCGTCGTCGCGCTCGTCCTCTACGGCTTCGTCGCCTCGGTGCTGCCGGTGTGGCTGCTGCTGACCCCGCGCGACTACCTGTCGACGTTCATGAAGATCGGCGTCATCCTCCTGCTCGCGGTCAGCCTCGTCGTCGCCCGGCCGGTCCTGGCCAACGACGCGGTGACGTCGTTCGCGCGGGAGGGCGACGGACCGGTGTTCGCCGGGTCGCTGTTCCCGTTCGTGTTCATCACCATCGCCTGCGGTGCGCTGTCGGGTTTCCACGCGCTCATCTCCTCGGGCACCACGCCGAAGATGATCGCCAAGGAACGTCAGGTCCGGGTCATCGGCTACGGCGGCATGCTCATGGAGAGCTTCGTCGCCATCAGCGCGCTCATCGCCGCCTCGGTCATCGACCAGGGCATCTACTACGCCGTGAACTCCCCGGCCGGGGTGACCGGTGGCGCCGTGGACTCGGCCGCCCGGTTCGTCACGGGGCTGGGTTTCACCACGACGCCGGAGACCCTGGCCGCGGCCGCCCAGGCCGTCGGGGAGGAGAGCGTCGTCTCCCGCACCGGCGGCGCCCCCGCGCTGGCGCTGGGGATCTCGCAGGTGTTCCACGAGGCGTTCGGCGGTGGGCTGCAAGCGTTCTGGTACCACTTCGCCATCATGTTCGAGGCGTTGTTCATCCTCACCGCCGTCGACGCCGGAACCCGCGTCGGGCGGTTCATGCTGCAGGACACCCTCGGCAACGTCTGGAAGAGGTTCGGCGACCTGTCGTGGCGGCCGGGGAACGTCATCGCCAGCGCCGTCGTCGTGGGCGCGTGGGGGTACTTCCTGTACACCGGGGTGACCGACCCCCTCGGCGGCATCAACCAGCTGTTCCCGCTGTTCGGCATCGCCAACCAGCTGCTGGCGGCGATCGCCCTGACCCTGGTCACCACCCTGCTCGTCAAGCACGGCAGGGTCCGGTACGTGTGGGTCACCGGTGTCCCGCTCGTCTGGGACCTGGTGGTGACGATGACGGCGAGCTACCAGAAGGTGTTCTCCGACGACCCGAAGATCGGGTACTTCGCCCAGCGCGCCCGCTACGCCGACGCCCTCGCCGCCGGGGAGGTGCTGGCACCGGCCAAGGACGCCGGGCAGATGCAGCAGGTCGTCACGAACTCCACCGTCAACGGGATCCTGCAGGCGCTGTTCGCGCTGCTCGTCGTCGTGGTCGCGGTCAACGCGGCCGTCGTCATCGCCCGGGCGGTGCGCGCCGGCGGGCTGCCCACGACGGAGGAACCCGCCGTCGCCTCGGCGCTGGTAGAACCGTCCGGGCTCGTCGTCCCGGCGCAGGAGCGGGAACGGCTGGCCGCGTTGCGCCGCGAGCTGGAGGCGGGCACCGGGGCCGACCGGTGAACCGGCTGGTGCGGACGCTGCGCTGGTGGTGCCGGCAGATCGACGGTCAGGACCGCTGGGAGGCCTACCTGCGGCGCTGCGCGGCGCACGGTCACCCGCCGGTCAGCCGGGCCGCCTTCGAGCGGCGGCGCGCCGACGCCCGGGCGGCCGTGCCCGGTGGCCGCTGCTGCTGAACCGCACCGGGTCGCGCGCCGTGTCACGACGGGGGACGGGGACGACCTGAGACGGAGCTGAGACGGCATGTTCGACACCTGGCGTGGTGGCACGCACCATCGACTCGTGAACGAGACGACGCTCCGCTACCGGGTGACCGTCATCGCCCACCGTCGTTGCGGCGCGGTCCGCACCGGGGGGACGGCCGAGTCGGGGATCCACCACGTGCAGACCGTCCGCGCCACGAGCGCCGAGTTCGCCCGCGACCTCGCGCTCGTGCACCTCCACGCCGAGTCGGCGCTGGTGTCGACGGCCGTCGTCGGGGTGGACGCGGTCGTCGTCGAGCGGTTGCGCTGGGGGCGTTCCCCGGTCCGCGAACTCGACAGCCGACGGGTGGTCGTGGTCCGCTAGCCGGGTGGTCCACCTGTCGCGCGAGGAGTTCGAGGAAGCCGTCGCCGACGCGCTGGACGAGATCCCCGAACAGCTGGCGCGGGCCATGGACAACGTCGTCGTCCTGGTCGAGGACGACCCGCCGGCCGAGTTCGGCGACGGGTTGCTCGGTCTGTACGAGGGCACCCCGCTGACCGAGCGCGGGTCCTGGTGGGCCGCCGGCGCGCTGCCCGACCGCATCACGATCTTCCGGCGCCCGACGCTGGCGCTCGCCCGGGACCGCGACGAGGTCGTCGCCGAGGTCAAGGTCACCGTGGTGCACGAGATCGCGCACCACTTCGGCATCGACGACGCCCGGCTGCACGAGCTGGGCTGGGCCTGACCCGCCACCGGCCGGAATCAGCCGCCCGGTGGCGGGGTTGCAGGAACCGTGAACATCGACCTGCTGAGCTTCGAGATGGCTCGCGACGCGTTCGACGAGCGGCGCTTCACCGACGCGGTCCGCTCGCTCGAACCGCTGGTCGAGCGGCATCCGGACGACCGTTCGCTGCGCGAGCTGCTGGCCCGCAGCTACTTCGGTGCGGCCATGCTGTCCAAGGCCGAGGAACAGGCCCGGGACCTCGTGCGCCGCAGCCCTTCGGACGCCTACGCGCACCTGTTGCTGTCCCGGGCCCTGGAACGGCAGAGCCGGCACGGCGAGGCGCGTGGCCACCGTGTGATGGCGCACGTCCTCGGCGCGCAGGTCTGACCCTCCGACTCGTCGGACTCCTCAGACGAGGTCGACGAGATCCCCGATCCCGTCGACGATCCTGTGGGGCTGGAACGGGAACCGCCGCACCTGCTCGCGCTTGGTCGAACCGGTCAGGACGAGGAACGTCCGCAGACCGGCCTCGATCCCGGCCACGACGTCGGTGTCCATCCGGTCGCCGATCATCGCGGTCGTCTCCGAGTGGGCCTCGATCCGGTTCATCGCCGAGCGGAACATCATCGGGTTGGGCTTGCCGACGAAGTACGGTTCGGCGCCCGTGGCCCGGGTGATCAGCGCCGCCACGGACCCCGTCGCCGGCAACGACCCCTCCTTCGAGGGGCCGGTGGCGTCGGGGTTCGTGGCGATGAACCGCGCGCCGGCCTCGACGAGCCGGATCGCCTTGGTGATCGCCTCGAACGAGTACGTGCGGGTCTCGCCGAGCACCACGTAGTCGGGGGCGGTGTCGGTCATGACGAAACCGGCCTCGTGCAGGGCCGTCGTCAACCCCGCCTCACCGATGACGTACGCCGAGCCGCCCGGCATCTGCCGGGCCAGGAAGTCGGCCGTGGCCAGCGCCGAGGTCCAGATGTTCTCCTCGGGGACCTCGATGCCGCTGCGCGACAACCGGGCGGCGAGGTCGCGCGGGGTGAAGATGGAGTTGTTCGTCAGGACCAGGAACCGCCGGCTGGAGTCGGCCAGCCGCTGCAGGAACTCCGCGGCCCCGGGCAGGGCGTGCTCCTCGTGCACGAGCACGCCGTCCATGTCGGTCAGCCAGCACTCGATGCCGTCGACCTCGCTCATCGCGTTCCCCTCCACCTCCGGCCCGCTCAGTCCGACAGCCCGGCGAGCACGGTCGCCGAACCGGACAGCCCCAGGCGGGTGGCGCCGGCGTCGAGCATGGCCAGGGCCACCTCGGTGGTGCGGATGCCGCCGCTGGCCTTGATGCCCAGCCGTCCGCCGACGGTCGCGTGCATGACCTCGATGGCGTGCACGGTCGCGCCGCCGGTGGGGTGGAAACCGGTCGACGTCTTGACGAAGTCGGCGCCGGCCGCCTCCGCGGCGCGGCACACGGCCACCAGCGCGTCGTCGGGCAGGGCCGCGGACTCGACGATGACCTTGAGCACGGTCGGGGACGGGACGGCCGTGCGGACCGCGGCGATGTCGTCGCGGACGGCGTCGAAGTCGCCGGCCAGTGCGGCGCCGACGTCGATGACCATGTCGACCTCGTGAGCGCCGGCCTGCACGGCGGCCGCGGCCTCGGCGGCCTTGACGGCGCTCGTGTGCTTGCCGGAGGGGAAGCCGCAGACGGTCGCGACGACGAGGTCGGTCCCGTCGACGGCGAGCATGTTCGGGGACACGCAGATCGCCAGGACGCCCAGCTCGCGCGCCTCGGCGGCGAGCGCCGCGACGTCGGCGGCCGTGGCCTCGGGCTTGAGCAGCGTGTGGTCGACGAGGCGAGCCACTTCGGAACGGGTGCGTGCGGTCACGCGCCGAGTCTGCCACCCGGTCGCCGGTCGCCCCTTCGTGTGAGCCCTTCGACCTCGCGGAAACAACAGTCTCCGTCGCCCGAGCCGCGCTCAGGCGACGGAGACTGTTGTTTCCGCGAGGTCGAAGGGCCCGTCACGCCACGGGCTGGGGCCCGGTGCCGGAGGGGAGCGTCGGGGGCGCCAGCCGCAGCCGGTCGCGTCCTGCGGCCTTGGCGGCGTACAGCGCCTCGTCGGCCCGCCGCAACGTCTCGTCGGGCGTCTCGTCCCGCCGCCACCGGGCCACGCCGATCGAGCACGTCTGCCCGTCGGGCACCACCGCGCGCAGTGCGTCGAGGCGGGCCAGGGCGTCCGGCTCGGCGCCGCGGACGACCACGACGAACTCCTCACCGCCCCACCGGGCGAGGAAGCCGTCCGGCCGCAGGCTCAGCGCCCAGGCGGCGGTGGCGGCCGTGAGCAGGCCGTCACCCGCCTGGTGGCCGCGGCTGTCGTTGTAGGCCTTGAAGTGGTCCAGGTCCACCATCGCGACGAACACGTCGTCGCCGCGGCCGGACCGGCAGGCACGGGCGAGTTCGTGTTCGAGGGTGCGCCGGTTGGGGAGGCCGGTCAGCGGGTCGGTCCGCGCCATCGACTCCAGCTGGCGCGACTGCGAGCGCAACCGCTGCAGCAGGTCCCAGATCCGGGCGACGACCAGCGCGACGAGCGCCACCGACCCGGCCGCCAGCCAGGCGACCGGGACGGTCTGCCGCAGCAGCGCCATGACCGTCAGCACGGCCGAGGGCAGCACGGCGGCCACGGCCAGCACGAGCAGGCGTGCGGCCGTCAGCCCCCCGGTGGCTTCGGTGGTCGGCTGCCGGTGCCAGGGGTGACGAGCGTTGACCGCCGCGGCCGCGAACCCGACGTAGTACAGCAACCACAGGGCGTTCAGCCCGCGGTCCGAGTCGTTCCCCGCGGTGGTCAGCTGCTGCAGGTTGAAGGCGACGTCCGCGACGATCGTGCACGAGGTGCCCAGCACCAGCAGCCAGAAGGCCGGCGGGCGGCTGCCCGGCCCCGTCACCAGGCGGGCCACCAGGAAGATGAGCAGCACGTCGCACACCGGGTACGCCGAGCTGACGGTGCGGGTGAGCAGCGGCTGGGTGCTGTCCTGGGCGACGGGCAGGACCACGAAGGTCCCGAAGAGCGTGGCCGCGCTCAGCGACAGGATGCCCGCGTCGAGCAGGCTGCCGCGGTAGTTCCCCGTGCTGCGCTGCCGGTTCAGCGACAGCAGGCCCACCGCGACCGGTGCGTAGGCGAGGAGGTAGCACAGGTCCGCGACCGTCGGCCACGACTCGTCACCGTTCAGCGTGAGCCGGGCGAAGAGGAGTTCACCCGACAGGTACAGCCCCTGGGAGACCAGCAGCCACCACCACGGTCGCCGGAAGCCGGCGGGGATGCGGACGACGGCGACGCTCATCACCACGGTCGCGTACACGAGCGGCAGCAGGTAGGCGATCGTGTTCGCGTCGGTGCCCGGCGCGGGCAGGGAGCCGATCAGGACGCAGAGCAGCCCGCCGACGACCGCCAGGACCGTCGGCCGCAGCGACGGGGAATCGGACGGCACGGTAGGAGATCGGCGGGCACCGTCCTCGACTTCAGCCGCCGTCCGGTGGAACTGTCGTCACCGCCGGTTAGGCTCCCGTCCGTGGTGAGCATCCCTGTCCTGAAGCCTCGTCCGGCGACCGACACCGTCCGCAGCACGCAGCGCCTGACGGGCTGGGGCCGCACCGCCCCCACGACGGCGACGGTCCTGCACACCGACGACCTGGACGTCATCGCCGAGGCCGTCCGCACGGCCGGCCCCCGCGGGATCATCGCGCGCGGTCTGGGCCGCTCCTACGGCGACCCCGCGCAGAACGCCGGCGGGCTCGTCGTCGACATGACGGCGCTGAACCGCATCCACGACATCGACGTCGACGCCGCGACCGCCGACGTCGACGCGGGCTGCTCCCTCGACAAGCTGCTGCGCGCCGTCGTGCCGCACGGCCTGTGGGTCCCGGTCCTGCCCGGCACGCGGCAGGTCACCGTCGGCGGCGCGATCGGCGCGGACATCCACGGCGGCAACCACCACACCCAGGGCACCTTCACCCGGCACGTCCTGTCCCTGGACCTGCTGACCGCCGACGGGCAGGTCCGCACCCTGACCCCGGACGGGCCGGACCGCGAGCTGTTCCTGGCCACCACCGGCGGCATGGGCCTGACCGGCATCGTCCTGCGCGCCAAGATCCGCCTGGACCGCGTCGAGACGTCCTACTTCATCGCCGACGTCGAGCAGACGCCCGACTTCGACGACATGCTCGAACGGCTGCAGAAGAACGACGAGAACTACACGTACTCCAAGACGTGGTTCGACTCGGTCACCACGGGCAGGCACATGGGGCGCGGCTTCCTGCTGCGCGGGTCCTCGGCGAAGCTGTCCGACCTGCCGCCGGAACTGCGCAAGGACCCGCTGAAGTTCGACGCGCCGCAGCTGGCGAGCTTCCCCGACCTGTTCCCGTCCGGGATGCTGAACCGGCTGTCCGCCAAGGCGCTCAACGAGTTCTACTACCGGAAGTCGAAGACCAAGTCCGGTGTGGTGCAGAACATCACGCAGTTCTACCACCTGCTGGACCTGTTCGCGGACTGGAACCGGGCCTACGGCCCCAACGGCTTCCTGCAGTACCAGTTCGTCGTGCCCTTCGAGCGGACCGACCTGCTGAAGTCGAGCATGGAGGCCATCGTGGAGTCGGGGCACATCTCGGCGCTCAACGTCCTCAAGCGGTTCGGCGACGCCAACGACGCCCCGCTGTCCTTCCCCACCCGCGGCTGGACCCTCGCGGTCGACCTGCCGGTCAAGAAGGGCCTGGACCAGCTGTGCAACCTGCTCGACGAGATGGTGCTGGACGCCGGGGGCCGGCTGTACCTGGCCAAGGACTCGCGGACGACGGCCGACCGGTTCGCCCGCATGTACCCGCAGCTGCCCGCGTGGCGCAAGGTCCGTGACGAGGTCGACCCCGAGCGCAAGTTCGCCTCGGACCAGTCGCGGCGCCTGCAGCTGGTGACCGGCTGACCTCAAGCCCGGCGCCGCAGCTGCCGACACCGACGTCGAGGACCCTGCTCCGGGGTCGTGAGGGATCGGCGGTGGTGCACGTGGTGGACGGGCACCCGCAGGACCCCGCGCACGGCCGCACGCGGGACGCCGCCGCGAGTCTCGTCCTGCGGCGACTGGGGCGCGAGCTCGACGAGATCGAGGAGCTGGTCGGCTCCGATCCCGCCCGCGCGGCCCGGGTGGCCCGCGCCCTGGCGGGGCGTGCGGACGTCGCCGGTGTCCCCGACGCCGTCGCCTGCGCGCGCGTCCGGGAGGCCGAGGCCGTGCAGCGCATCGGTGACGGGGCGGGTGCCGCGGCGCTCGTCGCCCGGTTGCGTCAGGAGCACGCGGACCTGCCCCGCGAGGTGACCGTCCGCGCGTCCTGGGTGCTGGCGCGGGTCTTCACCGGCCTCGGCGACCGTCCCACCGCGCTGGAGCACGCCCTGGACGCGGCCGCCGGCTGCGACGACGGCGTCCCGGTGCGCGTGCGGGTGCGCGTCCTGGTCAAGGTCGCCGACCTCCTCGACGAACTCGGCGCCCACGAGGACTCCCGGTCCTGGTACCGGCGGGCCGAGGTGCTGGCCGAGGGCGACGGGCAGCTGCACCTGCTGCTGGTCAACAACCGCGCCTACTGCGAGCTCGAGCGCGGCGACGTCGAGGCCGCGCGGCGGGAGATGGCGCTCCTGCACGAGCTCAGCGAACGCTACGACCGGCCGCTGAACGCGAACACCCTCGACACCGTCGCGCGGATCCACCTGCTGTGCGGGGAACCGCACCTGGCCGAGCGGACGGCCCGGGCCGCGGTGGACACCAGTGCGCAGATGGACCTCAAGAGCGCCGAGGACGTGGCCGTCTACCTGCTCACCCTGGCCATCGCCCAGCGGACGCTGGGGGATCCGGCCGCGGCCTCGCGGACCCTGGAGCAGGCGCGGGCGGCGTGCGCCGGGGAGGGGTTCGCGGACGTCCGGACGCAGTTGCTGGCCGAGCAGGCCGAGGTGCACGCCGCCCTGGGCGACTTCCGCGCCGCGTTCGAGGTGCACAAGGCCTACCACGCCGCCGACAAGGACCTGCTGTCCGAGCAGCGCGAGGCGCAGGCCCGGGCCCGCCAGGCGATGTTCGAGACGGACGTGGCCCGGCAGGAGGCGGCGCGCTACCGGGAACAGGCGCGGCGCGATCCGCTCACCGGGCTGCGGAACCGGTTGTTCGTCGACGAGCGGCTGCCCGAACTCGTCGAGGACTTCCGCGCCGGGGGCCGGCAGGTCTGCGCGGTGCTCCTCGACCTCGACCACTTCAAGGCCGTCAACGACACCTACTCCCACGAGGTGGGGGACGAGGTCCTGCGGATCCTGGCCGGCCTCCTGGAGGAGGCCGTGGCGGCGGTTCCGGCTCCCGACTCCTTCGCGGCCCGGCTGGGCGGGGAGGAGTTCCTGCTCGTCCTGGTGACCGACGAGGAGCGGTGCGCCCACGACGTCGCCGAACGGGTGCGCACCGCGGTGCAGGACCACGACTGGTCGGCGACCACCCCCGGCCGGTCGATCACCCTCAGCGCCGGCGTCGCCGCCCTCACCCCCGGTGGCGACAAGGCGTCGGTGCTGGCGGCCGCCGACGCGCGGCTGTACGCGGCCAAGGCCGCCGGACGCAACCGCGTCCACGCCTCCTGACCGTCCTGCGGGGTCCCCGTGGCCGAGGCGGTCGGCGGCGCGCCGGGCGCAGGTGGGAGGGTGGATCCACGCCTGCAGCCCCGGGGCGTCGCTGCTGCGCCTTCCTCGGTTCGCTCGTGGCCGGCTCGCGCCCGCACCGGGTGACGGTGGTCGGCGCCGGCGAGCAGTCGCTGATGGTGCTGCGCCGCACCTGCATCGACACCGTCCTCGACCTGCAGCCGCGTGGCCCGGGCCCGGACGCGCCGCAGCGGTGACCTCGCGGGAGGACACCCGCGAGGCCACCGCCGCAGGGGTCAGCCCTTCAGGGCACCGGCCGCGATGTTGGCGATGAAGTGCCGCGAGCCGATGAGGAAGATCCCGATCAGCGGGACGACGCTCACGACGGCCCCCGCCATGATCATCCCGTAGTCCGTCGTGTAGACGGAGTTCATCTGGGCCAGCGCCGTCTGCAGCGTCTGCCGTCCGGGGTTGATGAGCACGACCAACGGCCAGATGTAGTCGTTCCAGGCGGTGACGAAGGTGAAGATCCCCAGGAAGGCCAGCCCGCCGCGCAGCATCGGGACGCCGATCGACCACCACGTCCGGAAGAACCCGGCTCCGTCGAGCTTGGCCGACTCGATCAGCTCGTCGGGGATCGAGGACTGCGCGAACTGCCGCAGCAGGAAGATGCCGAACGCGTTGGCCGCCCCCGGCACGATGAGGGCCTGCAGGTCGCCCATCCAGCCCAGTTCCGACATCAGCACGAAGCTCGGCACCAGCGACATGTTGCCGGGGACGAGGAACGTCACCAGCAGGACCGCGAACAGGACGTTCTGCCCGGGGAACCGGTACTTCGCGAACGCGAACGCCGCCAGGGAGTCCAGCAGGACGACCAGCACCGCCAGGGAGCCCGCGACGACGAACGAGTTGACGAGGGCCCCGAGCAGGTCGACGTTCGCGACGACGTTGCGCAGGTTCTCCAGCAGGTGCGTGCTGGGGAGCAGGTTCGGCGGGTAGCCGAAGATCTGTCCCGTGGTGCTGGTGGACATGACCAGCAGCCAGTAGAACGGGAACAGCGACAGCAGCACGCCGACGAGGATGCAGGCGTGGGTGATGACCCGGCCGGTGACCTCCTGGCGACCGCGGCGGGGTTTCAGGGTGACGACCGGGGCCTGGCTCGTCGAGGGGCGGACGACGTCGGGAGTCGTGCTCACCGGGCCACCTCCTTGCTGCGGCGGGCGACCCGCGGGACGGCGTCGCGGTCCCGCAGCAGCCGCCAGTTGATGATGGCGAAGATCGCCGCCAGGAAGAACAGTGCCCACGCGATCGCCGACCCGTAGCCGAAGTCGAGCTGGCTGAACGACTGGTCGTACTGGTAGAGGACGATCGTCATGCCGGCTTCGTTGACACCACCCACGGTGCCGTTGCCGTTGGCTGCTCCGAACAGGATCTGCGGTTCGGTGAACAACCCGAGACCGCCGATGGTGGACGTGATGACGGTGAAGAGGATGACCGGCCGCAGCATCGGGATGGTGACCGAGAAGAACGTCCGCCAGAACCCGGCGCCGTCGACCTTGGCCGCGTCGTACAACTCGCTCGGCACGGCCTGCAGGGCGGCCAGGTAGAGGATCGCGTTGTACCCCGTCCAGCGCCAGATGACCATCATCGCGATGGTGATCTTGATGCCCCACTCGGTCGACAGCCACGCGACCGTCGGAAGCCCCAGAGCGGTCAGCGTGGAGTTCACGATGCCGAAGCTGTCGGAGAACACCGAGCCGAACACGATGGCCATCGCGACCATGCTGGTGACGTTCGGGATGAAGAACGCGACCCGGTAGAAGCTCTTGAAGCGGATGTTCTGGTGCAGCAGGAACGCCATGACCAGGGCGAGGAAGAGCATCGGGACGGTCGAGATCACCCAGATGATGAGGGTGTTCGAGACGGCGTTCCAGAAGCGGGTGTCCTGGAGGAGGTAGGCGTACTGCTGCAGGCCGACGAACTTGATGTCGCCGATGCCGTCCCAGTCGGTGAACGACAGGTAGACGGAGAAGAGGATCGGGAAGGCGCCGAAGACGAGGAACAGCAGGTAGAACGGTGCGACCGCGACGTACTGCGGCCAGAAGGAGCCGATCCGCTGCCGCCGGGACCTGCCGAGCTCGAGCGTCGACGTCTGCGGCGCCGACGTCCGCGTCGTGACGGCCATCAGATCACCCCTCGCTTCTTGAGGATCTTGTTGACGGCGGCGACGGCCTCGTCCCACGCCTGGTCGGGGTCCTTGCCGGCCGACTCCACGACGCGGAGCTGGTCGCGGAACGACTCGATCTGCTTCTCGTAGGTGCTGATGAACGTCGTGGGGACGTTCTCCGCGGCCGTGCTGAAGAAGGCCAGCGGGTCCTGGTCGCCGAAGAAGCCACCCGAGTCGGCCATCCCGGAGGTGAAGGCGCCCGGGGCCGAGGGGAACAGCTGGACCTCGTTGTAGGACTGGGCCTGGTTCTCCGGCAGCGTCAGCCAGCGCGCGAACGCCAGCGCCGCCGCGGGGTCCTTGGACGTCTTGGGCACCGCGAGGAAGGAGCCGCCGCTGTTGCCCGGCAGCCCCGGCTGCTGGGCGATGCGCCACAACCCCGCCAGGTCCGGCGTGGTGTCGGTGGCGACCTTCATCCACCACGCGCCCTCGATGTGCCCACCGAGCTTGCCGCTGTTCCACGCGGCGTTCTGCTCGTTCTCGACCTGGAGGTTGCGGGTGACCCCGGCCTGGATCGCCTTGACCGCGGTGTCCCACGCCGTCCGGATCGCCGAGCCGGGCTTCTCGAACAGGGGCTGGTCGTCGCTGTCGAAGTAGCGTTCAGGACTGGCGTTCACGTACTGGTTGAAGACCATGACGGCGTTGCCCATGAGCGCGACGTCGCTGGTCTCGCGCAACTGCCGGCCGAGTTCGATCCACTCGTCCCAGGTGCGGACGGCGGCGGACACGTCGTCGGGCTCGGAGGGCAGGCCGGCCTGCGCGAAGAGGTCGGCCCGGTAGAAGAACCCGGTGGGACCGGTGTCCATCGGGAAGAACAGGAAGCGGCCGCTCGGGGTGCGCCCGAGGTTCCACTTCCACTCGTAGTAGTCGTCCCGGTAGTCCGCGGCGCCGTAGTCGTCGAGGTCGACGAACTGGTCCTCGCTGGGGAAGTACAGGGCGGCGTTGGAGTTCACCGCGGTGATGTCCGGGATGTAGGCCTGCGCGGCGAAACCCGTCCGCAGCTTGTTGTCGAACGCGCCGCCGATGACGTCGGCGCGCAGCCGGCGCGTGGTCCCGGGGATCTCCTGGGCCGCCTTCTCCAGCAGGCTGGGGGCGATCGATCGGTTCCAGTACCACAGGACCAGTTCGTCGGGGTCGCTCGAGATGGACGTACCCGAACCGCAGCCGGCCAGGCCCGCGCCCAGCGGGATGCCGGCGGCGCCGGCCAACCCGGCCTGCAGCGCCCTGCGCCGGGAGATCGACCGACCGGGGGACCGCCCCGGCGGGGAAGACGTGACGTGCAAACCGACCAGCCCACTCTCTTCGTCGAGTCACGAGCCGTGCTCCCCGTGAGCGCTCACGGAGTGGAAAGACGGTGCCACCAGGTGACGGACGCTGTCAAGGAACGCGCTGACGGCGGGGGAGCTCAGCCGATGGGCACGGCGGTGCCCGTGACGACGATCCCGCCGTGCTCGGGAACGTCCACGACGAGCACGCCGGGACGCCCCACGTGCCGGCCCTGGTGGACGGTCAGCCGCACCGGCGGACGCACCAGCCCCAGCGCGCGCAGGTACCCGCCGAAGGCGGCCGCGGCCGACCCGGTGGCCGGGTCCTCGGTGATCGAGCCGACGGGGAAGATGTTGCGCGCCTCGAACACCAGCGGTTCCCGTCGGTGGGCGACGGTGATGGTCGCCGGCCAGCCGTGCGCCTGCAGCAGCCGGCGGGCCGCCCGCGGATCGAAGGTGAAGCCGTCGAAGCGCTCGGCGTCGCGGACGACGAGGACGGGGTGCGGGTTGCCGGCCGCGGCGATCCGCGGCGGGTGCAGCTCGTCGAGGTCGTCGTGGTGCAGTCCGGTGAGCTCCAGGAGCTCGTCGAGCACCGGGCCGGGCAGCTCGCCCACCTGCGGGGTCACGCTGGTGAAGGACGCGGAGCCGTCGGCGGTCACCAGCTCGACGGGGCCGACGGGGGTGTCGAACGTGAAGACGCCCGGCCCGTGCCGCTCGGCCAGGGCGACGGCCGTGGCGACGGTGGCGTGCCCGCAGAAGGGCACCTCGGCGTGCGGGGAGAAGTAGCGCAGGGCGACCCGGCGACCGGTGGGACCGGAGGTGACGAACGCCGTCTCGGCGTACCCGACGTCGGCCGCCACCGCGAGCATGGCCTCGGCGGAGGCGCCGGCCGCGTCGAGCACGATCCCGGCCGGGTTCCCACCCGCGGGGTGGTCGGTGAAGGCGGCGTAGCGCAGGACGTCCACCCGCTGACGGTAGCTCCGGCGGGCAGGACGGCGGAGCGACCGGCGCGCACGGTTTTCCGGCGCCGACTCCGGGCGGGGCTGTCGTGAGCGCTCACCGAGTGGTAAGACCGTGCCACCGTGACGGGGAGCTGTCGGGGCAGGCGACGAGGCGTGCCGGTGCAGTGCGGCGGAGGGAGCGGGCGTGACGGCTGACCAGGACGGGTCCCGGGTCGAGGACGTCAGGATCGACGAGGTGGTCCGGCGCGACCGGCGGGGCGGGCGGGCCGGAACCACCATCGAGGACGTCGCGCGCGCGGCCGGGGTGTCCCGCCAGACGGTGACCCGGGCCATGAACGACATGGTCGGGATCAGCGCCGTCACCAAGTCCCGCGTGCTGGCCGCCGCGAAGGACCTGCACTACCGGCCCTCCCGTTTCGGGCGCGGGCTGGCGCGGGCGACGCACGACACGCTCGGGCTGGTCGTGGCCGACCTGACGAACCCCTACTACCCCGAGTTCGCGGCGGCGCTGGTCCGGTACGCCGGCAGCCTGGGCTGGAACGTCGTCCTGGTCGACACGGTGCACGCGCAGGACCGCGACCGGGTCCTCACCGGCCTGGCCAGTCAGGTCGACGCGGTCATCGGCTACCTGGGGCGGGCCGGCACCTGGGCCGAACCCCTGGCCGGCATGACCGTGGTGAGCGTCGACCCGCCGGTCGACGGGTTGCTGCCGCGGACCAGCGCGGTGCGGCTGGACCCGCGTCCGGCGATGCGGGAGGCGGCCGCCCACCTCGCCGCGGTCGGCGTGCGCGACGTCGTCGTCGTCGACGGGGACGTGCAGGGGAAGGTCAGCGAGCGCGCGCGGGCCGTCGAGGCCGCGCTGGGCCAGGTGGGCGTCCGGGCGCGGATCGTCAACGCCGGTGCCCAGGAGGTCGAGGCGGGACGGGCGGTGACCCGTCGGCTGGTCGAGGAAGGGCTGCCGGACGCGGTGTTCGCCTGGAACGACATCCTCGCCGTCGGTGCGCTGGCCACGTTCACCGAGCGCGGGATCTCCGTGCCCGCCGACGTCCGGCTCGTCGGCATCGACGGTCTGTCGCTGGGGACGTTCGTCACGCCGCAGTTGACGACGCTGGCCGTGGACATGGCCGAGGTGGCCCGGCAGGCCGTCGACCTCGCCGTCGCCGCGCTGGACCCCGCCGGGCCGGCCGAACCCGAGGTGCGGCACGTGCGCCACGTGTTCACCCCGCGGGGGTCGGCCTGACCCGCGTCGTCCGGGGAGTTCGGGTCAGGCCGGCAGGGCCTGTTCCAGCAGCGGGACCATCTTCTCCAGCGCGTACTTCGTCGACAGCGCCCCGGCCAGGGAGTACGCCGAGGAGACGTCGCGTTCCAGCACGATCGCCCGTCCGTCGGCGACGGCGGGAACCGCCTGCCACACCGGGTCCGAGGTGATGTCGGCGGCGTCGACCCCGATCGGGAACACGACGACGAGGTCGCCGTCGACGACGGGGAGTTCCTCGGCCGAGATGTCGATCGAGAAACCCGTCTCGCCCACGGGCAGGGCGGCCACCGCGGGGTTCTGGACGAAACCGAGGTTCTCCAGGAAGCCGACGCGTTCGCTGCCCTCGACGTAGGCGCCCCAGCCCCGGCTGGTCCGGGAGGCGGCGGTGGCGGTCTTGCCGGCCCACTGCGGGTGGGCCTCCGCAGCGGCCGCGAACGCCTGGTCGATCCCGTCGAGCAGGGCCTGGCCCTCGGGGAGCCTGCCGAGTGCCGTGGCGATCATCGTCACCTGCGCCTGGGTCGTGATGAGGTAGGAGTCCCCGCCCTCGGGCACCCCGACGGTGGTGGCGATCTGGCTGAGCTTGTCGTACCGCTCCTGGTCGCCGGAACTCTTCACGTCCAGGATCAGGTCCGGTCGCAGGGCGGCGATGGCCTCGTAGGACGGTTCCAGGGTTCCGACGATCTCGGGCGCCTGGTCGTACAGACCTTCGGCCCAGGGGCCGACGCCCTCGCCGCCGAAGGCCAGCCAGTCCGAGGCGCCCACAGGTTGCACCCCGAGCGCGAGGGCGGTCTCCGCATCGCCCCAGCCGAGGGCGACGACCCGCGTCGGGGCGCTCTCGACGACGACGTCCCCGAACTTCGTGCCGACGGTCGCGGGGAACGCCTCGCCCGCGCCCGAGGTGGGGTCCTGGGCGGCAGGGGCCTCGTCCTCGGAACCGCAGGCCGACAGGGCGGCGACGCCGCCCAGGCCGGCGAGCAGGACGGTGCGGCGGTTCAGGGGCATGAGGACCTTCCGACGGGAGAGCGGTTCAGGTGAGCCTACCCTCATCCGTGCCTGGAGCGTCTACCGGCGCTGCTGACGCCCGCGGTAGGTCGCCCACGGGTCGTAGTCGACCTCGAGTTCGGCCTGTTCCGGACGCTGTCCCTCGGGAACGTGCTGCAGGTTCACGCGCACCCGGTACCAGAGGGAACTGCTGCCGCGCATGCCGTCGACGAGCACGTCGGACTCGGTCAGCAGCGGCACGACGTCGGGGTGCCTGGCCTTCCAGGACTCCAGGCCCGCCACGGCCTCCGGCTTCGTCCTCGCCCGGGCGACCTCGACGAGGGGCATCGTCATCGTCCGTCGGCCCTGACCCTTCGGCGGTTTCTCGGCCGGGCCGAGACGTCCGGCCAGTTCCAGCAGCGCCTCCAGCGAACCGCCGGTGCCGTCCATCTCCGCCCACGGGTCGCCGCCGAGTTCGGCCCACCGCTGCGCGACGGTGGCGATGGTGTGCTCCTGCGGCCGGACGTCGCGGACCTCGTCCCACCTCAGCGGCGTCGACACCCGCGCGTCGGGGGTGGCGCGCACGGAGTAGGCCGAGGCGACGGTGCGGTCCTTGGCGTTCTGGTTGAAGTCGACGAACACCCCCTCGCCGCGTTCCTCCTTCCACCACCGGCTCGTCGCCAGGCCGGGCGCACGGTTCTCGACCTCACGGGCCACCGTCTCGGCCGCGAGCCGCACCTGCGGGTACGGCCAGACCGGGTCGATGGGGGCGTACACGTGGAAACCGCGCGAGCCGGACGTCTTGGGCCACGCCGTCAGCCCGTGGTCGGTGAGGACCTCCCGGGCGACGAACGCGACGTCGACGACCTGCTGCCAGTCGACGCCGGGCACGGGGTCGAGGTCGATGCGCAGTTCGACGGGGTGGTCGAGGTCCTCGGCCAGCACCGGGTGGGGGTTGAGGTCGACGCATCCGAGGTTCACGACCCAGGCCAGCGACGCCTCGTCGCGCACGACCGTCTCGGCCGCCGAGGTGCCGCGCGCGTAGCGCAGTTCGGCGACCTCGATCCAGTCGGGCCGCTTCGCCGGAGCGCGTTTCTGGAAGACGGCCTCCTCCTCGATGCCCTTGACGAACCGCTTGAGCACCATCGGCCGGCCGCGGACCCCGCGCAGTGCCCCGTCGGCGACCGTCAGGTAGTACCTGACGAGGTCGAGCTTCGTCGTCCCGACCTGCGGGAAGACCACCTTGTCCGGGTTGGTGATGGTGACCTCGCGGCCGGCGAGTTCGAGGACGTGCTCCGGGGACGCCACGCCCCGACCCTAGTTCTCCGCCCCCCTCCCCACCACCCGCGGTGATCAAGCACTTCGGTGATCAAGCACTCTCGTTCCGGCGCAGCGCGTCGTGCCGCAGAACGGCGTGCACCCCCCAGGTCTCGTTGGCCACCTGCGTCACCCGCAGGTCCACGCAGGCGCTCAGCAGCGCCAGCGCGGTCGAGCGGTCCAGACCGTGCTCGGCGGCCACCCACGTCACCATGTCGCCCAGCGCCGCGTCCGTCGCGGCGTTCAGGTCGGCGTCGAAACCGAAGGTGATCCGCTCGGTGGGCGTCGTGGCGTGGACCGAGGGCAGCGCGGGGTCGGCCACGACGGCGATGCTGAGCTCGGTGGTCGTGCCGCACTCGACCGCGGTCCCGCAGACCTCCCCGTCGCCCTGCGCGGCGTGCCCGTCGCCCAGGCACAGCAGGGCGCCCGGGACGTGGACGGGCAGGAACAGCGTGCTGCCGGCGACGAGCGACCGGCAGTCGACGTTCCCGCCGTGCCCGGGCCGCGGCGGGGTCGTGGAGTGCTCACCGGGTGCGGCCGGCGTCGTGCCGATCACGCCCAGGAACGGGGCGGTGTCGACCGTGAAGCCCAGCTGGTTCGTGGCGGTGCCGGCCTCGTCGTCGATGTCCCACAGCAGTTGCACGAAGGTCGTCGCGTCGAGCCGGGAGTTCAGCGGGCTGGGGAACCCCGCCGCCGTCCAGCCCCACCCCGACGTCCTCACCGAGTGCAGGGTGACCGCGAGCACGTCGCCGGGTTCGGCGCCGCGGACGGCGATCGGGCCGGCCAGGCAGTGACCCCGCCGGGGTTCGAGCAGCACGGGCGCGGCCGCCCCCGCGTGCGCGGGACGTTCGAGGTAGCCGCGCGCGTCGAGCACCTCGACCGTGAGCCGCTCACCGGACTCGACGGTGAGCGCCGGCGGGCGGGCGGGGTCGAAGACGTCGGTGACCGACTCGGGTCCGGGGCGCAGGAGGGTGCTCACGACCGAATCCTGCCGTACGCCTCAGATCGGGTCGACGAGTTTCTGCAGGAACCGGCGGGTCCGCTCCTGGCGGGGGTCCTCCAGCACCGCCGCGGGGGGTCCCTGCTCGACGATGACCCCACCGTCGAGGAACAGCACCTGGTCGGCGACCCGGGAGGCGAACCGCATCTCGTGGGTCACCACGACCATCGTCCAGCCTTCGCCGGCCAGGTCCTTCATGACCGCCAGCACCTCCCCGACGAGTTCGGGGTCCAGCGCCGACGTCGGCTCGTCGAACAGGACGATCTGCGGGCGGATGGCCAGCGCCCGGGCGATCCCCACGCGCTGCTGCTGCCCGCCGGACAACTGGTGGGGGTACTGCTCGGCCTTCTCCGCCAGCCCCACCCGCTCCAGCAGCGCGAGGCCCTCGGCGCGGGCCTGCTCACGCGGCCGGCCCTGCACGAGGACGGGCCCCTCGATGACGTTCTGCAGCACGGACAGGTGCGGGAACAGGTTGTGGGCCTGGAAGACCATGCCGCTCTGCGCGCGCAACCGCGTCGCCGCGCGCTGCAACGGCCTGCCGCGCAAGGCGGGGGAGAACGCGACCTCGACGTCACCGATGCGGACGGTTCCGGCGTCGGGGACCTCCAGGGCGTTCAGCGACCGCAGCACCGTCGTCTTGCCCGAACCCGACGGGCCGATGAGGACCGTGACCGAACCGGCAACGGCGCTGGCGTCGATGCCGCGCAGGACGTGGTGGTCGCCGAACGACTTCTCCAGGCCCCGGACCTCGAGCAGGGGTCCCACCGCGATCACCTCGCCACGAACTTGTTCAAGCGCGTCTCCACGCGGGTCTGGCCGAAGGACAGGACGAGGCAGACGATCCAGTAGTAGACCGCCGCGACGGTGTAGAGGGCGAAGAACTCGAACGTGGGGGCCGCGATCTCCTGCGCCTTGCGCAGCAGTTCGGTCACCTGGATGGCCGAGGCCAGGGAGGTGTCCTTCACGAGCGAGATGAGCGTGTTCGACAGCGGCGGGACCGCCACCCGCGCGGCCTGCGGCAGCACGATGCGGCGCATGGTCGTCGCGTACCCCATGCCGATGGTCAGCGCCGCCTCGGTCTGGCCGCGGGGCACCGACAGGATCGCGGCGCGGATGACCTCCGAGGCGTAACCCCCGACGTTGAGGCTGAAGGCGACGATCGCGCTGGGGAACGGGTCCCAGGTGACCCCGAACTCCGGCAGGGCGTAGTAGATGAGGAACAGCTGCAGCAGCAGCGGCGTCCCGCGGATCACCGACACGTAGAAGCGGGCGACCGCCTGCAGGACGCGCAGGCTGGACAGCCGCATGAGGGCGACGACGAGCGCGAGGACGAGGCCGATCGCGAAGCTGATCAGCGTCAGCGGAATGGTGCCCTGGACCAGACCGCTGGCCAGCGGAAGCAGGGAGTCCCGTACCAGGTCCCACGTGCCCTCGTCCACGCGCTCGTCCCTCCGTGCCGATCGTCAGCCGGCGGCCGGGCCGGACACGTCCTCGCCGAACCACTTCTCCGAGATCTGCGCCAGCGTCCCGTCCGCGCGCAGCGCGTCGAGCGCGTCGCTCACCTGCTGTGCGGTCTCCGCCTCGTCCTTGCGGAAGACGAAACCCTGCTCGGTGGTGTCCGGCGTCGTGGCGGCGATCTTCACGCCGGTGTCGCCGGTCGTCTTGAGGTAGTCGAGCACCGCGAGGTTGTCGTTGACCAGCACGTCGACGCGGCCCTGCTTGAGCAGCGTCATGGCCTGTGTCAGCCCCTCGACGGCCTCGACCTGCGCGCCGGCGTCGGTCGCGACCTGCGCCCAGTTGCTCGTCGTGGACTGCGCGGACGTCTTGCCCGAGATGTCGGCCAGCGAGGTCACCGACGTGTCGTCGGCGCGGGTGACCACGACGCCGGTCGAGACGGTGTACGGGGTGGAGAAGACGTACTTCGCCTCGCGCTCGGGCGTGATCGAGACCTGGTTGGCGATGCCGTCGTAGCGCTTGGCCTCCATGCCGGCGAACAGGGAGTCCCAGTTGTTCTCGGAGAACTCCACGTCGCGGCCCAGCTGCTCGCCGACGGCCTTCGCGACGTCGATGTCGTAGCCGACGAGGTCGTTGCTCTGCTCGTCGTGGTAGCTGAACGGGGCGTACGTGCCCTCGGTGCCGAAGGTCAGCGCCTCGGTCGACGAGCCGCTGCCGCCCGAGTCGTCGCCTCCACCGCCGCACGCGGCCAGCAGACCGGTGAGGACGAGAGCGCTGATCGTGCCGAGGGTCCTGCGACGCATGAGTGGGGTGTCCTCCTGTGGATGGGCGCCCACCGCGGGTGCCCGACAGCTCAGCGCCAACCTACGGGCTGCGCATTCCCGGCGCGCCCCCGGCGGCGGGGCGCGACCCCGACCCGACCCCTCGTCCCGTCGCCACCTGCGTGGTCCCGCAGGCAGCACCGGCGGGGTCGCGGGTGGGTGGACGGGTCAGGCGGGCACGGTCGACTCCCGCACCACCAGCCGCGTCGGCAGCGTCGTCGTGCCGGGGGAGGGGCGGCCGGCGACGGCCTCGAGCAGCAGTTCCCCGGCCCGCCGGCCCAGCGCCTCGAGCCCCAGGTTGACGGTGGTCAGCGGGGGACGGGACGCCAGCGCGATGACGTCCCAGTCGTCGAAGCCCACGACGGCCACGTCCTGCGGCACGCGGCGCCCCGCGTCGCGCAGGCCGTCGCAGATCCCGCGGGCGATCTGGTCGCTGCCGCAGGTCACCGCGTCGAGGTCGGGGTACCGGCGCAGCAGCAGGTCGGCGGCCAGCCGGCCCCAGCGTTCGCTCCAGTCCCCGTGCAGCGCCGGCCCGACCAGCGCCTCGCCCGCGGTGCGCTCCGCCGCGGCCCGGCGCACCTGGGTGGCGTGGTGGTCGGCGGGGCCGGTGACGTGGGCGATCCGGCGCCGGCCGAGGTCGAGCACGTGCCGTACCGCCGCGGAGGCACCCTCGGCCTGGTCGCTGACCAGCGAGGTGTCCCCCGGGTCCTGCGAGGGGGTGAAGGCGTAGACGACGGGGACGTGGGCGGGGATCGGCATCGGCGGCCGCGGGTCGGTGCGGCGGCCGGTCACGATGATCCCGTCGACGCGGCGGGCCAGCAGCGTCCGCAGGTAGTGCTGCTCACGCAGCGGATCGTCGCGGCTGTCGCACAGCAGGACGCTCATCTCCCCGGCGCCCAGGGCGTTCTCGGCCCCGAGCATCACCGGGATGGAGAACCGGCCGAAGCTGTCGGTGGTGATCAGACCGACCGTGTAGCTGCGCCCGGACGACAGCCCCCGGCCGATCGAGTCGGGGGTGAAGCCCAGCTGCTCGGCGGCCCGGCGCACCCGTTCGCGGGTCTCGGCGCGCAGTTGCCCGGTGCCGTTGAGCGCCTTGGACGCCGTACCGGCCGAGACGCCGGCGAGCGCGGCCACGTCGACGATCCGCACCGGAACGGCGATTTCCGACATGGTCGACCTCCTGGCTGCGGACGGGTCGCAGCAGGGTAGCGCGCTTGACGCGTCCGGTGCGCCGACTCTACGGTCGGCGCAGAAAACGTGTTCCGACGTTTCCCCAGTGCGTCCCAGACTCGATGGAGAGCAGATGACCAGCACGACCGCCGGCGCCGTCAACGCGCCCGCCGCCCCCACCGCGGCCGCCGCCGTCGCCCTGCACCCGGTCCCGCTCGGCGCCTCCCGGATCACTGCCGGCTTCTGGTTCGACCGCATGCAGGCCAACCGCCGCCAGGCGATCCGCACCGGCTACGAGAAGCTCCAGACGGCCGGCAACCTGCGCAACCTGCGGATCGCCGCGGGCACCGAGCAGGGCGAGGTCAAGGGCCCGATCTTCATGGACTCCGACGTCTACAAGTGGCTCGAGGCCGCCGGCTGGGAGTACGGCCGCGAGGCCGACGAGGAGATCCTCGGCTGGATCCGCGAGGTCACCGGCGTCGTCGCCGCGGCGCAGGCCGCCGACGGGTACCTCGACTCCGTCCAGCAGGTGCGCGGGAAGGGCGAGCGGTACGTCGACCTGCCCTGGAGCCACGAGCACTACTGCGCCGGGCACCTGTTCCAGGCCGCGGTCGCGGTGCACCGCAGCACGGGCGAGACCGGGCTGCTCGACGTCGCCGTGAAGCTGGCCGACCACCTCGTCGCCACCTTCGGCCCGGGCCGGACCGAGGACCTCGACGGGCACCCCGTCGTCGAGATGGGCCTGGTGGAGCTGTTCCGCGAGACCGGGACCCGCGAGTACCTCGAGCTGGCCCGCTGGTTCGTCGAGGCCCGCGGGACGGGGATCATCGAGAAGCACGGCAAGCAGCCCACCTACTTCTCCGACCGCGTCCCCGTGCGCGAGGCGACCTCCCCGGAGGGCCACTCGGTGCGCGCCGTGTACCTGACGGCCGGGGCCGCCGACGTCGCGGCCGAGACCGGGGACGAAGGGCTGCTGAAGGCCCTGGCCGGGCAGTGGGAGGGCATGCTCGCCTCCAAGACGTACGTCACCGGCGGGATCGGGTCGCGCTGGGACTGGGAGCAGTTCGGCGACCACTACGAACTGAGCCCCGACCGCGCCTACGCCGAGACGTGCGCCGCGATCGGCAGCGTGCAGTGGAGCTGGCGGATGCTGCTGGCGACCGGGGAGTCCCGCTACGCCGACCTCGTCGAGCGCACGCTGTACAACGCGTTCCTGCCCGGGGTCTCGCTGGCCGGGACGGAGTACTTCTACGTCAACGCCCTGCAGTTGCGGCACGGCGCGCACGCCGAGGAGGAGCGCAGCGTCGCCCACGGTCGCCGGCCCTGGTTCGACTGCGCCTGCTGCCCGCCCAACATCATGCGGACGCTGTCGTCCCTGGACGCCTACGTCGCGACCAGTTCGGCCGAGGGTGTGCAGCTCCACCAGTTCACGACCGGAACGGTCGAGGCCGCCGGTGCCTCGCTGCAGGTCACCACGGACTACCCGTGGGACGGGAAGGTGCGCGTCGAGGTCACCGCGACGCGCGGGGAGTTCGAACTCGCGCTGCGGGTCCCGGCCTGGGCCGAGGGGACCTCGGCGACGGTGAACGGCTCGGCCGTCGACGCCGTGGCGGGGGAGTACCTGCGGATCCGGCGGGACTGGTCCGTCGGTGACGTCGTGGAGCTGGAGCTGCCGATGACCGTGCGCATGGTGGAGGCCGACCCGCGGGTCGACGCCGTCCGCGGCTGCGTCGTCGTCGAACGCGGCCCGCTCGTCTACGCCGTCGAGCAGGTCGACCTGCCCGACGGGCTCGTCGCCGACGACGTCCGGGTGCGGGTGGCCGAACTGCGCGGGGCGCAGGCCGAGCACCGCCCGGACCTGCTCGAGGGCGTCACCGTGCTGCAGCTGCCCGTGCACGCCGCGCTCGGCGCGGCCACCGGCCCGCTGTACCGGCCGGCCGGGGACGAACCGGCCCCGGCCGCCGCCGAGGAGACCCTCCACGTCCCGGCCGTCCCCTACTACGCGTGGGCGAACCGGGGCCTCGGGGCCATGCGCGTCTGGCTGCCGCGGGCCTGACACCGGAACCCGGAACCTGGAGGAGCAGCGATGGAGCTTCACCGCAGGAGAGTTCTCGGATTGGGTGGACTCGCAGCGCTGGCGGCCGCGCTGCCGGGGTGCGCGTCCACCCTGCCCGAGGCCGACGTCACCGCCGCCGGTTTCGGGGAGGACGCGACCGGAACCGTCCGGTTGTGGTGCCGCGCGGCCACGGTCGTGGGCGTCCGGCAGGTCGTCGACGCGTTCAACGCCTCCCAGGACGAGGTGACCGTCGAGGTCACCCCCGTCCTGGACGGGCAGTACGTCACCAAGCTCGCCACGGCCATCCGCGGCGGGAACGTGCCGGACATCGTCGACATCGACGACATCAACTCGATGCTGTTCATCTACCGGGACTCGTTCACCGACCTCACCCCGCTGCTCGAGCAGCTCGACTTCGCCGACCGCCTCAACCCCGGCCAGCTGCAACTGGCGCTGCGGGACGGCCGCAACTACGGCGTCCCCTACATCGCCGACAACTCGGCGTTGTTCTACAACACCGATCTGTTCGAGAAGGCCGGTCTCGACCCCGCCGAGCACACCCGGGACCTCGACGGGATGCTGGAGGCCGCCCGCGCCATCGGCGGCCTGGGAGAGGGGACCTACGGGTGGTCGGTGGACGCGAACGCCGCCGGCATCCTCGGGTTCGTCGTCCAGCCGCACATCTGGGCCGCCGACGCCCCGAACATCGTCGGCGAGGTCGGGGAGCAGCGGGGGTCGATCGCCGACAACGACGCCGTCCGGCGCACGTTCGAGTTCTACCGGACGATGTGGACCGAGGAGCTCATGCCGCAGGCGAACTTCTCCGCCGACGGTGCGCGCTGGTGCGCCGACTTCCGCGAGGGCACCGTCGGGATGGTCCCGGCGAACTTCTCCGTCGCGGTGCTGAACGCGGACCCGGAGATGCAGGCCAAGACCGGGGTCGTGCTGCTGCCCGGCCCCACCGGCGGCCGGGCGACGTTCGCCGGCGGGGACAACCTCTGCATCCCGCGGGGAGCGCCGAACGCCTCCGGGGCGTGGCGGTTCGCGAAGTTCGCCCTCGACCTGCCGCAGCAGACGAACCTGCCCGCGGGCGGGTACATCCCCGTCCGTTCCGACGCGGCGACCCCCGAGTACCGGGAGGAGTTCCCGCTGGCCGTCGCCCCGCTGGACGGGATCCAGGAGGCCTACGCACCCACGACGCTCGCCTACAACCTGCTCTTCAACCAGCCGGACTCCCCGTGGATCGCGGCGTTCCGCCGGGCCGTCTTCGACGGTGACCTCGACGGAGCGCTGGATCAGGGGCAGAAGGACTTCGACCGCATCCTGGAACAGGCGCAGCTGTGACGACTCCGACCAGAACCCCGATCGACCCCCGCCCCAGGTCCCTCACCCACCCCGCGCGCACGGGCTTCCTGCTGACTGCGCCCGCGCTGGCGTTCGTCGTCGTGTTCGTGCTGGTACCGCTGGTCTTCGCGGTCTACATGTCGCTGACGAACTGGCCGCTCATCGGCTCCTACGAGTTCATCGGGTTCGGCAACTACGCCGCTGTGGCGAGCGACCCGGTGTTCTGGAAGTCCGTCGGCTACACGGTCCTCTACACCGCGATCGTCACCCTGCCGATCCTGGTGCTCGGGTACGTGCTGGCCGTCGTCGTCCGCAGCAACCGCCGGTTCTCGACGGTGTTCCGGACGATCTTCTTCCTGCCCTACGTCATCGGTCTCACCACGCTGAGCTTCCTCGCGGTGCTGGAGGCGCAGCCGAGTTCGGGGGCGGTCAACGTCGTCCTGAAGGCCCTGGGCGTCACCGACGGCACGACGGCCTGGCTGGCCGACGGCCCCCTGGCCACCGTCCTCATCTGCGTGATGATCGTGTGGGCCGTCTCCGGGCTGACGATGGTCCTGCTCATGGGGGGCATGCAGGGCATCCCGCGCGACGTCTACGAGTCCGCGGAGATGGACGGGGCCAGCTGGTGGCAGCGCGAGCGCAGCATCACGATCCCCATGCTGCGCCGCACCATCGCCATGAGCCTGGTGATCTCGGTCATCGGGTCGTTGCTGGCCTTCACCCAGTTCTACGTCCTCACCCGCGGCGGTCCCGGCACCGACACCCAGACCGTCGTCATGTACGTCTACCAGCGCGGTTTCGTCCAGCTGCAGCTCGGCGCGGCCTCGGCCCTGTCGATCGTCCTGGTGCTGGTCATCGGCCTGGTGACCGCCGCCCAGTTCCGGCTGCTGCGCGAGAAGGAGTGACCATGGCCACGATGACGGAACCCGCGACCGCCGCCGCCGACCAGCTGCGGATGAGCCGCCGGAGCGAGGCGAACGGGCGGGCGGAGAGCCGCACCAAGCTGACCCTGTACTGGCTGGGCGGAACGCTGGCCGCGCTGGTCTTCCTGGTGCCGCTGGTGTGGTCGGTGCTGCGGTCCTTCCAGAGCAACGACGCGATCGTCTCCACCACGCCGAGCCTGTCGGAGCTGATGCGCTTCACGGGGGAGAACTTCCGGTCCCTGTTCACCGGCGACGCGGACATCGTCCGCGCCGTCGCGAACAGCCTGGTCGTGGCGATCAGCACGGCGGTGCTCACCGCCGTGCTGGCGACGCTGGCCGGGTACGGTTTCGGGCGCTTCCGGTTCCGTGGCCGCAACGTCCTCTTCGGTCTGGTCGTGGTGACGATGATGGTGCCGTTCCAGGCGATCATCACCCCGCTCTACCTGCAGATGAACGCGATGGGTCTCACCGACTCCCGGCTCGGGCTGGTGCTGTTCTACTCGACGGTCAACCTGCCGTTCGGCGTGTTCGTCATGCGCAACGCCTTCGAGTCGATCCCCTCCGAGATCGAGGACTCCGCCCGCGTCGACGGGGCCGGCACGATGCGGTCGCTGGTCTCGGTGCTGCGGCCGATGCTCGTGCCGGGGATGGCGACGAGCGCGCTGTACGCGTTCCTGGCCAGCTGGACGGAGTTCCTGGGCGCGCTGACGTTCCTCACCGACGACCGCAAGTACACGCTGCCGCTCTCGCTGGTCAACCTGCAGTCGGGGGCGTACGGGGCGGTGAACTTCGGTCACCTCGTGGCCGGCGCGGTGGTCGCGATGATCCCGTGCGTCATCCTCTACGTGGCGCTGCAGCGGTTCTACGTCGCCGGCCTGGCCTCGGGAGCCGTCAAGGGTTGACAGTGCTCGATCACCGAAGTGCTTGATCACCGAAGTGCTTGATCACGGTGGGATGGGGATCCCGGCCCGCCGTGATCAAGCACTTCGGTGATCAAGCACGGTCGAACACGATCACGATCCAGCACGGTTCGAGCACGACGGCCTGCGCGTCACACGATCACCTCGAACGGGCGGGGCGCGGGGACGGCGGAACCGACCTCGCGCCACGCCCGGGCCAGGAGCGGCACGGTGGCGCGCAACGTGTCGGGGTCCGCGCCGAACGGCAGGCGCAGGTAGCGCTCGAAGGCGCCGTCCACGCCGAACCGCGGCCCGGCCGTCAGGTGCACGCCGTGCCGGCCCGCGGCCACCACGAGGGCCGAACTCACCGCGGCGCCCAGGTTGACCCACAGGGCCAGCCCGCCCGCGACCTGCGGAACCTCCCACTGCGGCAGGTGCCGGGCGAGTTCGTCGGTGAGCGCGTCCCGGCGGGCCCCCAGCTCCCGGCGTCGCGCCTGCAGGATCGTCGGGAGCTGCGGCAGGCAGCGGGCGACGACGAGCTGGTCCAGCACCGGTGTGCCCAGTTCCCACGGGGAGCGGTGGGCCGCCAGGTTCCGGACGGTGGCCGCGTCCGCGCGGACCCAGCCGATCCGCAGTCCGCCCCACAAGGACTTGGCGACCGATCCGACGTGCAGGACGTCGGCGGGGAAGGGCGGTGGGACCTCGCCCTCGATCGCGAGGTCGTTCGTCGTCTCGTCGACGACCAGGCGGGTGCCGTGCCGGCGGGCGAGTTCGCACAGCCGCCGTCGCTGGTCCGGCGGCATCACGGCCCCCGTGGGGTTCTGGAATCCCGGCATGAGGTAGGCCAGGGCGGGGCGGGTGCGGGCGAACGCCTCCTCGAGCGCTGTGAAGTCCCAGCCGCCGGGACGTCCCGGCAGCCCGGCGGTCACGGGCACGGCGACGGGGCGACCGCCTGCTGCGCGCACGGCGTCGAGGGCGTGCGGGTACCCCGGTGACTCGACGAGCACCCGGTCCCCGGCGGTGGTGAGCGTCCGGCCGACGAGTCCCACGGCGTGCTGAGCGCCCAGGGTCACGAGGACCTCCTCCGGCGCGGTGGGCAACCCGCGGCGGGTGTACCGCTCCGCGATCGCGGCCCGCAGGACGGGGACGCCGAGCAGTTCGTAGCCGTCGCCGGGCAGGTGGGCGGCCAGGTCCCCGGCGGCCGCGAGCGCCGCCTCGCCGACCTCGGGCGCGGCGGGCAGCACCGCTCGGGTGAGGTTCACGGCGAGGGTCCCCGGTGCGCCGTCCGGCGGCGGCGAGGCGGCGGGCAGCGAGATGACGCTGCCCGAACCGCGGACGCTGCGGACGTACCCGTCCTCGCGCAGCCGGGCGTAGGCGGCCGCCACGGTCGTGCGGCTGACCGCGAGGGCCTGCGCGAGTTCGCGTTCGGCGGGCAGCCGGCTGCCGGAGGTGATGCGCCCGTCGACCAGCAGCAACCGGATCCTGCCCGCCAGGGACTGCAGGGCTGGGCCGCCGGCGCTGCGCCAGTCGCCGAGGAGCTGACCGAGGCCGGAGGCGGAGAGTGCGGGCACCAGGCCACTCTACGCGGATTGGCTCTGTCTCCCGGGCGTGAGGTGCAGTCCAATCAGAGGGTGAGAAGTCCACTGCGCCGCGTCGCGCGGCTCCTGCTCGGTCTGGTCCTGTACGGCGTCGCCGAGGGCCTCATGGTGCTCGCCGGGATCGGCGTGGGGCCGTGGACGGTGTTCGCCCAGGGGTTGTCGCGGCTGACCGGCGCCGGGGTCGGGTGGCTCACGAACGTCATCGGCCTGGCGGTGCTGCTGCTGTGGATCCCGCTGCGGCAGCGGCCGGGGGTGGGCACGGTGCTGAACGTGCTGCTGGTCGGGACGGCCATCGAGCTGACCGTGGACCTGCTGCCGGCCCCCGGGGTGCTGTGGGCGCGGGTTCCGCTGTTCGCCTCCGGGTTGGTGCTGCTCGCGGTGGCCAGCGGCGTCTACCTCGGCGCGGGTCTGGGTCCCGGGCCGCGCGACGGGCTCATGACCGGCCTGCACGCGCGAACCGGCCGGCCGATCTGGCTGTGCCGCGGTGCGGTCGAGGTCTCGGTTCTGGTGGCGGGCTGGTCGCTCGGCGGGAACGTCGGGGTGGGAACGGTCGCCTTCGCCTTCGGGATCGGCCCGCTCGTCGGCTTCTTCCTGCCGCTCCTGGACCCGGCGAGGCGCCGCCCCGCCGTCGTGCCCGCCGTCGATAGCGTTGCGCCATGCCCTACTTCGTCGTGACCTACACCTACAGCCCCGACACCGAGACCCGGAACGCCGTGCGTCCGGCGCACCGTGAGTGGCTGGCCGCCCAGGACTCCCTGCTGCTGTCCGGCCCCACCGACGCCGACGGGGCGTTCCTGGTCTTCGAGGGCGCGGACGCCGCGGCGGTCGAGGAGCTGCTGGACGCCGACCCGTTCGCCACCGACGGCCGGGTCATCGCGGGCCGCTCGGTGGTCGGGTGGACGCCGGTGCTCGGGCGGTTGACGTCGGCGTTGTGAGCCGTCGGTCGGGGACCTCCGCACGGCGGAGGTCCTCGACCGAATCGTGACCTTCTCCGGGGTGCTTCGCGCACGGGTGCTGCCTACCGTGGAGACAGGTCGAACCCACGGCCGTCCCACGCCGGGTCGGTCCCGGCCGTGCTCGGAGGAGATCCCGTGAACACCAGAACGTCCACGTCCTCTGACCTCTCGGTCCGCCGGTCTCCCGTCTCGACCGCGGCCCTGCTGGTCGGTGCCACCTTCCTGCTGGTCGGGGTGCTGGGGTTCATCCCGGGCATCACGACGGACTACCACACGATGGGCGCAGCCGGGCACGAGTCGATGGCGATGCTGCTCGGCGTCTTCCAGGTGTCGGTCCTGCACAACATCGTGCACCTGGCGTTCGGCGTCCTCGGGATCCTGGCCTCGCGCCGGGCGTCCCTCGCCAAGAGCTACCTCATCGTCGGTGGGGTGGTGTACCTCGCCCTGTGGATCTACGGGATGGTGATCTCCCAGGACAGCGCGGCGAACTTCGTCCCGCTGAACTCCGCCGACAACTGGCTGCACCTGGTCCTGGGGATCGGCATGGTCCTGCTGGGACTGGTGCTGCCGCGCCGGACGTCGACGGGAACGGCCGAGACGTACTCCGGGCCCACCGCCGGCGGACGCCTGCAGTGACTCAGCCGGCTGAGTAGAGCTGGCGCAGGACGTCGGCGATGTCCGGTTCCTCCACCGACAGGTCCCGGACGTCGGCCCGGCGCGACACCTGCGCCAGCACCGCGGCCGCGGTCGTCTCCTCGGCCGAGAACGCGTACCGCAACCGCAACCCGCCGGCCTCGACGGCCAGCAGTTCCGCGCCGTCGACCGGCACGGGCGCGGACGGTTCGCGCAGGTCCACGACGAGGACGCGACGGGCCCCGACCCGGCGCACGAGCCCGGGCAGGTCGCCGTCGTAGGCGGCGCGGCCGCGGTCCACGACCAGCACCCGGTCGCACAACCGCTGCACGTCGCCCATGTCGTGCGTCGTCAGCAGCAGCGTCGTGCCACGCTCGGCGCGCTCGGCGCGCAGGAACTGCCGCAGCCGTTCGCTGGACAGCACGTCCAGGCCGATGGTCGGTTCGTCCAGCAGCAGCAGTTCGGGGGAGTGCAGGAGGGCCGCGGCGACCTCCCCGCGCATGCGCTGGCCCAGCGACAGCTGCCGCACCGGGGTGGTGAGGAACTCGGCCAGCCCGAGGCGTTCGTCGAGGTCGGCCAGCCGGGGTCCCCAGACGCCCGCGGGCAGCCGGTGGATGGCGGCCAGCAGCCGGAACGACTCGCTCAACGGCAGGTCCCACCACAACTGGCTGCGCTGGCCGAACACCACCCCGATCCGGCGGGCGAGGTCGCGCCGGCTGGCCACCGGGTCCAGGCCGCAGGTCCGGACGGTGCCGGAGGTGGGCACGAGGATGCCGGTGAGGAGTTTCACCGTGGTCGACTTGCCGGCCCCGTTGGCGCCGATGAACCCCACGGACTCGCCCGGTTCGACGCGCAGCGACAACCCGTCGACGGCCCGCACGACGCGGCGGCGCCGGCGGAACCGGCGGTCGGTCTTCTCCCGCACGACGTACTCGCGGACCAGGTCGGTCACCTGCAGGGCGCTCACGACCCGCTCCCGGTGTAGTGCCGGATCCCCGCGCGCCACAGCAGGAGCGCGACCAGCCAGAGCGCGAGCGCCGCGGCCGGCGAGAGCCAGCCCAGCCAGGCCGGCAGGCCCGCGGGACCGGGTTCGCCGAGCAGCGCGAGCACCGGCAGGTAGGACACGAACGCGGTGGGCACGACGTAGCAGAACAGCCAGCGCAGCGGCGTGGAGTACAGCGACGACGGGTACTGCGCCGCGTTCGAGCCCCCGTAGGTGATGGTGTTCACGGCTTCCTTGCCGTCCAGCAGCCAGAACTGGCAGGCGCCGGCGATGACGAACACCGCGCAGAAGATGGCCGTCCCGCCGACCACCGCGACCGCCAGCAACGCCACCGCGCGGGTGTCGAGGACGATCCCCGTGTGCGGCCACGCGAGCGCCAGCACGACCGCTCCGACGACCACCCGGCCGATGCGGCGCAGCGAGACGTCGGAGGTCGCCAGTTGCGCCAGCACCGGCAGCGGTCGCAGCAGGAACGCGTCGAGGGTTCCGGTCCGCACGTGCGTGGGCAGGCTGTCGAGGTGCCCGACCAGCAGGTCGGCGAGGGCGAACGTGACGTTGGCCAGGGCGAACACCAGCGAGGCCTCCCACACGTCCAGACCGCCCAGCGTGGTGGCCTGTGAGAACACGACGTAGATGGTCGCGAACTCGCTCACGCCGACGCCGACGTTGGCCAGCAGGTCGGCCGCGAACGAGGTGCGGTAGGCCAGTTGCGACCGGATCCGGGAGCCCAGGACGGCGCGGTAGGCCGCCAGCGTGGTCTCAGCCACCCTGCACCACCAGCCGGCGGGCACCCACGGCCAGCAGCAGCCGCCCGGCCACCAGCAGGGCGGCCAGCCAGCCCAGCTGGACGGCGATCGACCGCAGCGCCTCCAGCCCCGCGGTGCGGCCGAGGAAGACGTCGACCGGGGTCTGCAGCATCGAGGGGAAGGGGGTGGCGTGGGCGAGGGTGCTCAGCCACCCCGGGAACCAGCCGACCGGGATCGCCAGCCCGGTCAGCACGGTGGCCACCACGGTGTAGAGCATGATGATCCCGCGCACCTCGGTGAGCCAGAACGCCGTGAGGTTCACCAGCCAGCGCGCCGCGAACGACACCGAGACGCCCAGCACGGCGCAGCAGATCCCCAGGACGTAGGGCAGGGGTCCGGTGGGCAGCGCCAGGCCGGTCAGCAGGGCGCCGAGCAGCACCGGCGGAACCCCGCGGGGCAGGAACGTGAACGCGGCCCGGCCCAGGTCGGTCGCCCACGCCGCCAGCTGCGGGTCCACCGGCCGGGCCAGGTCGACGGCGATGTCGCCGGTCCGCACCCGCCGGGCGACCTCGTCGTCGGCGAACACCGACACCGGCGCCAGCAGGGCCTGGGTGACCCAGGCGAAGGTCGCGGCCTGCGCCGCGTCGTAGCCCGCGACCGCCCCACCCGCAGAACTCACGGTGCCGACCAGCACCGCGGCCTTGATGGCGCCGAACACCGAGTTCGTCAGCGCTCCGGCGGCGGTCGCGGCCCGGTACGTCGACCACCTGCGGAACCCCGCCACGACCAGGGCGGGGTAGGCGGACACGGTCTTCGACCCTAGTGCAGCAACGCTCAGCGCAGAAGCGGCGGATGCAGGGACGTCGCCGGGCCGCGGCGGAAGACCTGCGCCGGACGGCCGCCGTCGCGCGTGGTCGTGGCACCGGTGGGTTCGAGGAAACCGGCGGCGCCGGTGACCTTGCGGTGGAAGTTCCGCGGGTCGAGCGGGGTGCCCCAGACGGCCTCGTAGACCCGGCGGAGTTCGGCGACGGTGAACTCCTCGGGGCAGAACGTCGTGGCCAGCGGGGAGTACTCCAGCTTGGCGCGGGCGCGTTCGACGGCGTCGGCGAGCAGCCGGTCGTGGTCGAAGGCCAGTTCGTGCGCCTCGGCGACGGGGAACCAGCGGGCGTCGGCGGCGTCGGTGCCCGCGTGCGGCGCGGGCAGGTCGGGGGCCAGGGCCAGGTAGCAGACCGTGACGACGCGCTGGCGCGGGTCGCGGCCGGGAGTGCCGTAGCTGGCGAGCTGCTCGAGGTGGACGAGCCCGCGGGGCAGGCCGGTCTCCTCGGCCAGTTCGCGTTCGGCGGCCCGGGGGAGGTCCTCGTCGGGGCGCACGAACCCGCCGGGCAGGGCCCACCGGCCCAGGAAGGGTTCCTCGCCGCGTTCGACGAGCAGCACCGACAACGCGCCCGCGCGGACGGTCAGGACGGCCAGGTCCACGGTCACGGCGACGGAGGGGTAGGTCACCCCGTCAGCCTAACGACTTGTCGTCGACTTGACGATTATGGCAGGGCGGGGGTTATCGTCATTTCGACGACAAGCACTGGAGGAACCGATGGCCGACATCACCCGCTACCCCTTCGCCCGGCACCTGCGCAGCACGCCCACCACGCACGTCATCCACCACCGCCGCGGCCGGCTCGCGCACTCCGGCACCGGCCAGGCGTTCTGGTTCCGGCCGCTGAGCGCGACGCTGTCCGAACTGCCCGTCGACGACCGCGAACTGCCGCTGGTCCTGCACGCCCGCACCGCCGACTTCGTCGACGTCACCGTCCAGGCCACCGTCACCTTCCGCATCGAGGACCCCGGCCTGGCCGCCACCCGCGTCGACTTCTCCCTGGACCCGGGCACCGGCCGCTGGCGTGCGGCTCCGCTGCAGCAGATCGCGGGCCTGCTCACCGAGACCGCCCAGCAGCACGTCCTCGACGTCCTGGCCACGCTGCCGCTGCGCGAGGTCCTCGTCTCCGGCGTCGCCCTGACCCGCGAACGCATCACCGCCGGTCTCCTGGCCGACAGCCGGCTGGCCCAGACCGGGCTCGCCCTCGTCGACGCCCGCGTCGTCGCCGTGCGCCCCGACCCCGACGTCGAGAAGGCGCTGGGCACCCCCACCCGCGAACAGCTGCAGACCGAGGCCGACCGTGCCACCGCCGAACGCCGGGCGCTCGCCGTCGAGCGTGAACGCGCCATCAGCGAGAACGAACTGCAGAACAAGATCGAGCTGGCCCGGCGCGAGGAACAGCTCGTCGCGCAGAAGGGCGCCAACCAGCGCCGCAGCGTGCAGGAGGCCGCAGCCGCCGACGCCGTCCGCACCACCGCCGAGGCCGAGCGGGAGGAACGGCTGGCCCAGGCGCACGCCACCGCCCGCCGTGTGCAGGGCGAGGCCGAGGCCGCCGCCGAGGCCGCACGGATGGCCGCGATCGCCGGCACCCCGCCGGAGGTCCTGCTGACCCTGGCGCTGCGCGAGTTCGCCGGACAGCTGCCGAACGTGGGCACCCTCGTGCTCACCCCGGACGTCGTGACCGGGGCCCTGACGAAGCTGGCGGCGGGGGTGCAGGCGTGAGCCTGGCGCCCCGGGCCGTGCTCGTGCACCGGCGGACGGCGTACGAGCAGGCGGTGGCCCGCCACGGCACCCCCGGTGCCGCCGACTTCTTCCTGCGCACCCGCGGCCGCTCCCTGGACGAGCTGGCCACGGCCGACGAGGAGCAGCGGCAGGCGCTGGCGACCGTCGCCGCGGCCGTCCCCGCCGACTGGCGCAGCGGATCGGTCGAACGCGGCGAGCTGTCGCGCTTCCTCTTCGCCCCCGAGGACGTCGTCGTGGTCGTCGGGCAGGACGGCCTGGTGGCCAACGTCGCCAAGTACCTGTCCGGCCAGCCCGTCGTCGGCATCGACCCCGCGCCCGGCCGCAACGCCGGCGTGCTCGTCCCGCACCACGCCGCACAGGCGCGGGACCTGCTGCAGCGCAGCACCTCCGGTGGTCCGGTCGAGCTGCGGACGATGGTCTGCGCGAGGACCGACGACGGCCAGGAACTGCACGCCCTCAACGAGGTCTTCGTCGGCCACCGCAGCCACCAGACCTCCCGCTACGTGCTGGGGTGCGCCGGCCGCCGCGAGGAGCAGGCCTCCAGCGGCGTCGTCGTCGGCACCGGGACGGGCGCCACCGGCTGGCTGGCGTCGCTGGCCCGTGCCCGCGGTGGAGCCGCCCTGCCGGCCGCGACCGACCCCGCCCTGGCCTGGTTCGTGCGCGAGGCCTGGCCCTCGCCGACCACCGGCGCCGACCTGGTCGTGGGTTCCCTGGGCCAGGACGCGCTGACGCTGGACGTGCTGTCCGACGAGCTCGTCGTCTTCGGCGACGGCCTGGAGGAGGACCGGCTGACCGTCAGCCGCGGCCAGCGCCTGCACGTGCAGGTCAGCGACCGCCGCCTCGCCCTGCTGCGCTGACCCGGCGATCGAGGACCCGGCCCCGGCCCGCGCCTGCTCGAATCCTCGATCACCGGAGTCGAATCCTCGATCGCGGAGGAGGAGGGCGTACCGGAGCACACGGCTGGCGGCGTCACACTGAGCACGTGACCCTGATCGACGACACCCGGGCCACGGCCGCTGCGGCTGCCGGTGCCGACCTGCTCACCGCCCTGAACGCCGCGCTCGGCACCGACCCCGCCTCCGGGATCGTCGACGCCTCGACGCGGCGGCGCGCGGAGTACACGACCGACGCCTCGAACTACCGCGTCGTGCCGCAGGTCGTGGTCTTCCCCCGCAGCGTCGAGGACGTCGAGGCCGTGTGGGCGGTCTGCCGCGACCTGGGGGTGCCGTTCACCTCCCGCGGGGCGGGGACGTCGGTGGCCGGCAACGCCATCGGCTCCGGTGTCGTGCTGGACTTCTCCCGGCACCTGAACCGGGTGCTGGACATCGATGCGGAGTCGATGACCGCGCTGATCGAACCGGGCGTGATCCTGGACGACCTGCAGCGGCAGGCCGCGCCCCTGGGGCTGCGGTTCGGTCCGGACCCCTCCACGCACGCCCGCTGCACCGTCGGCGGGATGATCGGCAACGACGCCTGCGGTTCGCACGCGCTGGCCTACGGCCGCACCTCGCACAACGTCGTGGCGCTGGAGGTGCTGGACGGGCACGGCCGGCGGTTCTGGACCGACGCCCCGCCGGCCGACCTGCTGGAGGAGCTGCGCGGGGTCGCCTCGCGGCACCTGGCGATGATCCGTACCACGTTCGCGACGTTCGGCCGGCAGGTCTCCGGCTACGCCCTGGAACACCTCCTGCCCGAGACGGGGGGCCCGACGGGGACGGCGCTGGCCCGGCTGCTGACCGGGTCGGAGGGCACGCTGGCCACGATCCTGCGCGCCCGGGTGCGGCTGGTGCGGCAGGCGCCCTCGACGACGTTCGTGGTGCTCGGCTACGCCTCGATGCACGAGGCGGCCGACGCGACCCCGGGACTGCTGGCGCACGCCCCGCTGGCCGTGGAGGGCATCGACCGGCGACTGGCCGACATCGTCGTGCGCCGCGGCGGTTCGGTGGACGGGCTGCCCGGCGGCAACGGCTGGCTGTTCGTGGAGATGGGCGGGGAAACCCCCGAGGAGTCCCTGGCCGCGGCGCGGGCGATGGTCGCCGATTCCCAGGCGCTGGACTCGGTGGTCATCCCCACCGCGGCCGAGGCGCGCACGTTGTGGCGCATCCGCGAGGACGGCGCCGGCCTGGCCGGGCGGTCCCCGGAGGGGCAGCCGGCGTGGCCGGGCTGGGAGGACGCCGCGGTCCCGCCCGCGAGGTTGGGCGAGTACCTGCGCGAGTTCGACGCGTTGATGGCCTCCCACGGCGTGGACGGCCTGGCGTACGGGCACTTCGGCGACGGCTGCATCCACGTCCGCATCGACTTCCCGCTGTACGAGAACGGCGGCGGGCAGAAGGCGAAGGACTTCCTGGAGGACGCCGCACGGCTGGTCGCCAAGCACGGCGGGTCGCTGTCGGGGGAGCACGGCGACGGCCGGGCGCGCGGTGGGCTGCTGCCGTTGATGTACGACGGCGAGGCGATCTCGGCGTTCGAGGAGGTCAAGCGCGCCTTCGACCCGGCCGACCTGCTGAACCCCGGGATCATCGTGCGGCCCGCCGACGTCGCCGCGGACCTGCGGGTTCCGGCGGCGAAGAAGTCCCACGCGCTGGGGATGCCGTTGAAGTTCGGGTACTCCCGGGACGAGGGCGACCTGACCCGCGCGGTGCACCGCTGCGTCGGCGTGGGCAAGTGCCGCGCCGACTCCGGTGGCGTGATGTGCCCGTCGTACCTGGCCACCGGCGACGAGAAGGACTCCACCCGCGGCCGGGCCCGGTTGCTGCAGGAGATGGTCAACGGAACCCTGGTCACCGACGGCTGGAAGTCGCAGGAGGTCAAGGACGTCCTGGACCTGTGCCTGTCCTGCAAGGGCTGTTCCGCCGACTGCCCGGCCGGGGTGGACATGCCGACGTACAAGTCCGAGTTCCTGGACAAGTTCTACGCGGGCCGGTTGCGGCCGATGAACCACTACCTGCTGGGCTGGCTGCCGCGGTGGTCGAAGCTGGCGACCGTGCACGGGCTGGCGACCAAGGTCGTCAACGCGCTGACGAGCGTTCCGGCGCTGGCGTGGACGGCGCGGGCCGTCGGCGGGGTGGACCAGAACCGGCCGTTGCCGCGGTTCGCCGAGGAGACGTTCCGCACCTGGTTCGCCGAGCGTCCCGAGACGGACGGGGAACCGGTGCTGCTGTGGGTGGACTCCTTCACCGAGCACTTCTCGCCCGAGGTCGGGCGGGCGGCGGTGGAACTGCTGGAGCACCTCGGTTTCTCGGTGCGGTTGACCGGGAAGCAGGTGTGCTGCGGGCTGACGTGGGTGTCGACCGGGCAGCTGGACGGGGCCAAGCGGCAGTTGCGGTCCTCCCTGGACGCCCTGGGCACCTCGAACATCCCCGTGGTCGGGTTGGAACCGTCGTGCACGGCGCTGCTGCGCGAGGACGCGGCCGAACTGCTGCCCGACGACCCGCGCGCGCACGCCCTGGAACGGCGGGTGAAGACCCTGGCCGAGCTGATCACCGAGCAGCGTCCGGACTGGATCCCGCCGCGAGTGGACACCAGGGCCGTGGTGCAGCCGCACTGCCACCAGCACGCCGCGATGGGTTTCGGTCCCGACGCCAAGCTGCTGGAGAAGGCCGGGGTCGACGCGCAGGTCCTGTCCGGGTGCTGCGGCCTGGCCGGCAACTTCGGCGCGGAGAAGGGGCACTACGACGTGTCGGTGAAGGTCGCCGAGCACGCCCTGCTGCCCGCGCTGCGCGAACGCGGCGACGCGGTCGTGGTGGCCGACGGGTACTCCTGCCGGACCCAGTCCGACAACCTCGCCGGGGTGCGGCCCAAGCACCTGGCCGAACTGCTCGCCGAGGCCCTGCCGGAGCGGTGAGCCCGTGCGCGACGTGCGGATCCGCCGGCGGGGCCACCGGAGCGCCCGCCCGCACTCCGGGGTCGGGCATCCTGAGCCGGTGCGAACGGTCAGCTACGACGACGTCCCCGACCAGCCGTGGCGCAACGGAGGTGGGACGACGCGTGAGCTGCACCGCGACGGGCGGTGGCGGCTGAGCATCGCCACGATCACCGCCCCGGGGGAGTTCTCGGTCTTCCCCGGGGTCGACCGCACGTTCGTGGTCGCCCGGGGCAGGCTCGTCCTGACCGTCGCCGGGGTCGCGCATCCGCTCGGTCCCGGCGACCTGCTCCGGTTCGCCGGCGAGGACGTCGTGACGGCCGCGCCCGACGGCGAGGTCACCGCCGTCAACGTCATGGCCAACCGTCCCCACCGGGCCGATGTCCGGGTGGGGGAACCGGGCACGGCGGAGGCCGTCGTCGACCTGGCGACCCTCCAGGCGCACTTCGCGGTGGCTCCCGGGGACGTCCGTGCCCGAGGCGTCGTGGTGGAAGGGATCTCGTGAGTTCCGCGCAGTTCCTCGTCGTCGGGGCCGGGCTGGCCGGTGCCTCGACCGCCTGGCGGCTGGCCGACCGCGGGTTCTCCGTCACCCTCGTCGAACGCGACGTCCCGGCCTGCGCGCACGGCAGCTCGCACGGCTCGGCGCGGATCTTCCGGTACGCCTACCCGGAGCGGGCCTACGTCGACCTCGTCGGCGCATCCGAACCGGGCTGGGCCGAACTGTCGGCGGTGCACGGTGCGCCGCTCATCACGCGGACCGGGGCCCTCGACTTCGGTTCGGACCGCCATCCCCACGACCTCGCCACGGTGCTGGAGGCGGCCGGGGTCGACCACGAACTCCTCCCGCAGGAGCAGGCGCGTGAACGGTGGCCGCAGATCGCCTTCGACAGCGACGTCCTGCTGCACGCGGCGGGCGGGGTGCTGGACGCCGAGTCCACGGTGGGAGCCATGGTCGCCGCCGCACGGGCGAAGGGGGCGCAGGTGCTCACGGGCTGGCCGCTGCAACGGCTGGAACGCACCGGGCCGGGTTTCACCGCGCACGCCCTCGACGGGCGCACCGTGCAGGCCGGGCGGGTCGTCGTCAGCGCCGGCGGCTGGCTGCCCGAGCTGCTCGGGAACCTGTCGCTGCCGTCGGGCTTCCTCGGGGCCTTCCCCGCACTGGAGGTCCGGGAGGAGAACGCGTTCCACTTCCCCTACCGCGACGGCGGTGGGTCCGCGTGGCCGACGCTGATCCACCGGCGCCGCAGCGGCTACGTCTACGCACTCCCCGGTGGCCGGGACGCGCAGTTCCGCGGCCAGAAGGTCGCCGAGTTCAACGCCGGGCGCGTCCTGACCTCGGCGTCGACCCGGTCGGGCGTCGTCGACCCGGCGAACCGCGAGCGGGTCGTGGAGCACGTCCGCCGGTTCCTGCCCGGCCTGGAACCCGAGCCGTACGCCGAGACGACCTGCCTGTTCACCAGCACCCCGACCGAGGACTTCGTGATCGACGAGGCCGACGGCGTGACCGTGGTGTCGCCGTGCTCGGGGCACGGGGCGAAGTTCGCGCCGCTGCTGGGCGAGATCGCCGCCGACGTCGCGCTGGGCACCGGGTCGGTCCCGGAGCGGTTCCGGGTGGGGTCGGCGCCCGTCCGCGGCGGCTAGCCCGACCGTGGTCGCACACTCCGGACCGGGAGTGCACGACCACGGTGGGGTCAGGGGTGCGGCGAGCCCGGGCACCCCTGCGGCGTCAGCTGGGGGAGGGGTCCGTCCCCTGCGCGGCCTCGCGCAGCGCGGGGACGATGTCGCTCCTGGCCGCCTCGAGGAACCCCTGCTGGTGCTCCCCGCCGATCTGCACGAGGGCGAGGTCGGTGAAACCGGCCTCGAAGTACGCCGACGCGGCTTCGACGATCGCGTCCACGTCGTTGCCGCAGGGGATCTGCTGCGCGACGTCCTCGGGCCGGACGAACTGCGTCGCCCCGGCGAAACCCGCCGTCGTGGGCAGGTCGGCGTTCACCTTCCAGCCGCCGGCGAACCAGCGGAACTGCTCGTGGGCCCGGGCGATGGCCGCGTCGCGGTCGGCGTCCCAGCTGACCGGCATCTGCCCGATCTTGCGGCTGGCGGTCTGCCCGGGTTCACGCGCGGCGTCCCACGCGCCGAGGGCGGCCTCCGGCTCGACGGCGATCGCGTGGTCGGCGAGCGGGGAGAACCGGGTGGCGGACTTCTCGCCGCTGATCGCGACCGCGATCGGCACCCGGTGCTCGGGGACGTCCCACAGCCGGTGCGAGTCGACGCGGAAGTAGTCGCCGGCGTAGGTGAGCAGTTCGCCGTCGAAGAGGTTGGAGATGATCTCGGTGGCCTCCACGAGCATGTCCTGGCGTTCCTCGACGGCCGGCCAGCCCTGCCCCACGACGTGCTCGTTGAGGTTCTCACCCGAACCCAGCCCCAGGACGAACCGGCCCTCGGACAGGATCTGCACCGTCGCGGCCTTCTGCGCGATGACGGCCGGGTGGTAACGGATCGTGGGGCACGTCACGTACGTCATGAGTTCGACGCGCGAGGTGACCACGGCCACGGCGCCCAGCACCGACCAGGCGTAGGGGGCGTGGCCCTGCGTCGTCAGCCACGGCGAGGCGTGGTCGGAGAACGCGATCGAGTCGAAACCGGCCTCCTCGGCGGCCTGCGCGTCGCGCACCAGCCAGCGGGGGTCGGACTGCTCGCTCATGCAGGTGTAGCCGATGCCGACGGGGCTCATGCGAGCGCCTCCAGGAGAGCCCCGGTGAACGCGGGCAGGTCGTCGGGCTTGCGGCTGGTGATGAGGGGGCCGGGACCGTTGCGGTCCACGACGACCTCCTCGTCGACCCAGTCGGCCCCGGCGTTGCGCAGGTCGGTGGCCAGCGAGGGCCACGACGTCATGCGCCGGCCACCGAGCACGTCGGCCTCGGCCAGCGTCCACGGCGCGTGGCAGATCGCCGCGATCGGCCGGACGGAGGCGGCGAACTGCTGCACGAACTTCACCGCCGACAGGCTCGTGCGCAGGGCGTCGGGGTTGGCGACGCCACCGGGCAGCACGAGGGCGGCGTACTCCGACGGGCTCGCGTGGTCCACCACGACGTCCACCTCGAAGGTGTCGGCCTTGTCGAGGTGGTCGAAGGCCTGGACCGAACCGGGCCGGGTGGAGATGAGCACCGGCTCACCCCCCGCTTCCTGCACGGCCTTCCACGGCTCGGTCAGCTCCACCTGCTCGATGCCCTCGGTCGCCACGAGGAATGCGACCTTCCTACCCGTCAGCGATGCGTCCGTCATGTCCTCAACGCTCGCACCGGATGGCGGCGTCGGCATCCGGGAAGGGGCCACTCCCCCTCCGGGAGCGGGCGTGGAAGGATCGCCCTGCCAGAGCCGCCAGACGGAGGAGTCCCCATGCCCATCGCCACCCCGGACGTCTACGCCGAGATGCTGGACCGCGCCAAGGCCGGTTCCTTCGCCTACCCCGCGATCAACATCTCCTCCTCGATCACGCTGAACGCCGCCATCCGCGGTTTCGCCGAGGCCGAGAGCGACGGCATCGTCCAGGTCTCCACCGGCGGCGCGGAGTTCCTGTCCGGCAGCACGGTCAAGGACATGGTCATCGGGGCGCAGGCCCTGGCCGAGTACGCCCACCACGTCGCCAAGGCCTACGACGTCAACATCGCGCTGCACACCGACCACTGCCCCAAGGACAAGCTGGACGGGTTCGTCCGCCCGCTGCTGGCGATCTCCGACGAGCGCGTGAAGTCCGGCCGCGACCCGCTGTTCCAGTCGCACATGTGGGACGGCTCGGCCGTGCCGCTGGACGAGAACCTGCAGATCGCCGAGGAACTGCTCGCCCGGGCCGCGGCCGCCAGGATCGTCCTGGAGGTCGAGATCGGCGTCGTCGGCGGCGAGGAGGACGGCGTCGCGCACGAGATCAACGACAAGCTCTACACGACCGTCGAGGACGCCCTGGCGACCGTGAAGGCCCTCGGCACCGGCGAGAAGGGCCGCTACATGGCCGCCCTCACCTTCGGCAACGTGCACGGCGTCTACAAGCCCGGCGGGGTCAAGCTGCGCCCGGAGATCCTCAAGGAGATCCAGGAGCAGGTCGGCGCCCAGGTCGGCAAGGACAAGCCCTTCGACCTGGTCTTCCACGGCGGGTCCGGCTCCTCGGCGCAGGAGATCAGCGACGCCGTCGACTACGGCGTCGTCAAGATGAACATCGACACCGACACCCAGTACGCCTTCACCCGGCCCGTCGCCGACCACATGCTCAGGAACTACGACGGCGTGCTGAAGGTCGACGGCGAGGTGGGCAACAAGAAGACCTACGACCCGCGGGCGTGGGGCAAGGCCGCCGAGACCGGCATGGCCGCCCGCGTCGTGGAGGCCGCGCAGAACCTGCGCAGCGCCGGCCAGAGCATCAAGTAGCCCCCGGCGCCACCGCGCGCGGGACGCCGAAGGCCCGGGACCCCGGCGGGGGTCCTGGGCCTTCGTGGCGCCCGGGCGAGCCGGCTCAGGCCGGCTGGGGCCCGTCGTCGTCGGGCCCGTCGGGCCCGTCGGTGCGGGTGCTGGTCAGGCTCGGCTCCTCGTCCACGACGTCGAGCAGCTGCACGATGTTCGTCGTCTCGATGAGGAACTTCACGACCGCCGGCGGGCGGATCAGCGTCACCCGGTGGGCCTTGGACCGGGACGCCAGCCGGGCCAGGAAGGCCAGACCCGTCGAGTCCATGAAGGTCACGTGGTGGGCGTCGACCTGCAGCGGCCGGCCCGAGCTGAGCGCGTCCTCGGCGGCCTCGAGCAGGTCCGGGCCGAGTTCGGCGTCGATCTCGCCCGTCAGCACGACCCTGGTCGCCCGCGGTTCGTACAGCACGTGCACCGAGCCGGGGTCCACAGAGCGGACCTGGGGCACCCGTGGCGTGTCGCCCGGGGGTGTGGCGTCGTTCGTCATGGAGTCCTCCGCAGTCCGCCCGCTGTATCGCCGTGCCCGGGTTCTACAGGCAGCGGAAGTCGTCCCGCACGGCCTCGAACCGCACGAGGGCCCACCCGCGACCCGCGCCACCCTCGACGCGCGTCCCGTGCAGCCCACCTGCATGCTATCGAGGCCAGGTCCGCACCGACGCCGCGCACCTGCGACGCCACGCGAGACGAGGAGCACGACCCGATGCCCGGCAGCAATCCGCAGGCGCTCGCCCTGCGCGAGCCCGCCGCCGTGCTGCTCCTCGAGTCCGTTCCCGGCCGCCGCCCCGGGGCGCTGCTGGCCCTGGACGACGCCGGTCGCGCGCGCGCCGGGCTCGGCCCCCACGACCCGTTCCCGGCCGACCTCGACGGCTTCCGGCGACGTGCGCAGCTGCCTCCCGGGCCCGCCTGGGACGTCGTGGCCCGGGGCGGGACGGTCGCCGGTGAGCTGCTCGTCGACGGCGTCGACCTGTGGCTGACGGTGGGCCGGGTCCCCGGCCGCGACCAGCTGCTGGTCGTGCTCGCCGGGGTGCTCGACGGTGACCCCCACCCCTCCGGCCGCGCCGCCGCCGTCGTGGCCGCCCCGGGCACCGCGCTGTCCGCCGTCCGCGACGGGGACGTGCTGGTCGACTGGGTCGACGGCGGGTGGACCCGCACGACGGGGACGGCGGCGGAGGAGGTGCTCGGACGCTCCTGCCACCACCTGCTGCGCACCCGCGACGAGTCCGCCCTGGCCGAGCTGTCGCGCAGCGTCACCGACGGCCGCGCCACCACCGTCACCGTCCTGGACCACCGCGGCGACGGCACCGACTTCCTGCACCAGATCCGGACGATCCCGCTGCGCGACGCCTCCGGGACGGTCTGCCACGTCGTCACCCGGCACACCGACGTGACCCGGCGCTCGGCCTTCGACCGGCGGGCCGAACTGCGGCTGGAGGCGCTGACCCGGCTCGACGCGGCGGTGGACGCCGCCCTCGACGGCACGGACGCCGCCGACGACCTGCCCCAGGCCCTGCAGGCCGTGGTGCGGGTGCTCGGTGACCACCTGGTCGCGGCCGCACTGGTCGTCGTCGTGCAGGACCGGCTGGCCGGACGGGACGGCGGACGCGACGGCGGACGTGACGGTGAGGTCGAGGTGGTCGCCGCCCACGGCCGGGCGCTGCACCAGATGCTCGGCCGGCGGATGCGCCGGCCGAGGCAGTCGCCGGAGCAGCCCGGGCAGCCCGGGCGGTCCGGTCCACCCGCCGACCCGGTCCTGGCCGACGGCCGCGACCCCGTCGACCTGGCGCGACCGGCCGCCGCCGGGACGGTGACCGCGTGGCTGGCCGAGCTCGCGCAACCCCCGGGCAGCGAGCCGGGAACGGCGCCGCTGGCCGTCCCGTTGCGAGGACGTGAGGACGTCCTCGGCGTCCTCGTCGTCTGCCCCCACCCCGGCGGGCTGAGCGCCGACGACCTCGCCGTCGTGAGCGGTGCGGCTCGGCGGGCGGGGTTGCTGGTGGAGAACGCACGACTGCACGCACGGGAGCACGCCTTGTCCGAAACGCTGCAGCGCAGCATGTTGCCCGACACCACCGGACTCGAGGGCATCGAGGGCCTCGACGTCTGGACGTTCTACGCGTCCAACGCCGACCACCACCAGGTCGGCGGCGACTGGTACGACGTGCTGCCCGCCGCGCCCGACGGCCGCAGCGGCCCCGTCGCCGGCATCGTCATCGGGGACGTCGTCGGGCACGACGTCGAGGCGGCCGCCGCCATGGGGCAGATCCGCTCGGTCGTGCGCACCGCCGCCCACGAGTTCGACGACCCCGGCAGCGTCCTCATGCGGGTGGACCAGCTCGCCGGCGGACTGCGGATCGGCCGGATGGCCTCCCTCGTCTACGCCACCCTGCAGCGCCTGGACGACGGCGGCTGGGAGATGGCCTGGTCCAGCGCCGGGCACCTGCCGCCGCTGCTGCGTCGCGAGTCGCACGTGGAGGTCCTCAGCGAGGCCACCGGCACCCTCGTCGGGCTGGGGGAGCGCCCGCGCCCGACCCGCGAACGCGCCCTGTCCCGGGGCGACGTCCTGGTCTTCTACACCGACGGGCTCATCGAGACCCGCTCGCGTCCCATGCACGACGGGCTCGAGGTGCTGGTCGAGGTGCTGTCCCGCTCCAAGGCCCGCGACGCCGCCGGCATCGGCGAGGAACTGCTCGCCGGGCTCGGCGAGACCCCCGAGGACGACACCGCCATCGTCGTCGTGCGGGTGCCCGAGGAGTCCGAGCTCGGCGGCGAGCCGCTGCCCACCGCCGACACCCCGCGCCGCCGCCGCTGGCAGCTGCCCTCCGAACCGTCCTCCATCGGCAAGGCCCGGCACGCCACGCTGCGCGCCAGCGCCGTCTGGGGCCTGGACGTCGGCCCGAAGGCCGAGATCGTCGTGTCCGAGCTCGTCGCCAACGCCGTCCTGCACGGCTGGGGGACGCTCGGCCTGCGGTTGTTCGACATGCCCGGCACACTGCGCATCGAGGTCGAGGACGACAGTCCCGAGGAGCCCCAGGTCGTCGACGCGCGACCGGACGGGGCCGGCGGGCACGGCATGCGGCTGGTCGCCTCGCTGGGCCGGTGGGGGACCACCCGCACCCGGCGCGGCAAGATCGTCTGGGTCGAGATCGACCACTAGTGGAAGGCGTGCGATGAGCACCGGAACGAATCTGCTGGGCGGGCCCCCGCCCACCCACCTGCCCGCGGTCCCCGAGGTCGACGCCGCCCTGGCGGCCGGCACCGACCCCGACGCGGTCGCCGCGGCGCACCCCTCGGCGTCGCTGCCGTGGGCGCTGCTGGCCGAACGCGCGCTGGGACAGGGGCAGACGATCACCGCCTACGCCTTCGCCCGCACCGGCTACCACCGCGGCCTGGACGCGCTGCGCCGCGCCGGCTGGCGCGGTCACGGCCCGGTGCCGTGGTCGCACGAGCCCAACCGCGGTTTCCTGCGGGCGCTGGCGGTCCTGCAGCAGGCCGCGCAGGCCATCGGCGAGACCGAGGAGGCGGTGCGCTGCACCACCTTCCTCAGCGACTGCGACCCGGCCGCGGCGCGCGAACTGCTGCCCTCGTGAGCCCCGCCTCCGCGGTGGCGACCCCGGAACGTCCCGTCCTCGTCGTGGGGGCCGGGATCTCCGGCCTGGCCTGCGCCCGCGTGCTGGCCGACGCCGGGGTCCCGGTGCGGGTGCTGGACCGCGGCCGGCGCGTCGGGGGCCGGATGAGCGGGCGCCGGGTGGAGACCAGCGCCGGCGTCCGGGTCGTGGACCTCGGGGCGTCGTACTTCACGGCCTCGGGGGAGGCCGGGGAGCCGGGATCGTTCGCCGCCACCGTGGCCGACTGGGAGCGCCGCGGCCTGGCCCGGCCCTGGACGGACACCTTCGCGACCGTGACCGGCTCGGCCGCCGACGGCGGGGGCCTGTCCGGGGAGTCGTCCGGCCCGGTGCGCTGGGGCGCGCCCGGGGGGCTGAGGACGCTGCTCGACGACCTCGTCGCCCCGCCCGGCAGGGCTGCGCTCGACGTCGTCTCCGGCATCGACGTCGAGACGGTGGACACGGGCGCCGACGGGCCCACGGCGGACGGCCGTCCCGCGCCCGCGGTGGTGCTGGCGATGCCCGACCCGCAGGCCGCGGACCTGCTGCCGCGCATGGTCGCCACCCGGCTGGACGTGTCGGCGCGGTGGAACTGGCGGCCCTGCATCGCCGTGTACGCGGCCTGGCCGCAGCGCTGGTGGCCGGACTTCCGCGGCGCCTTCGTCAACGACTCCGACCTGCTCGTCTTCCTGGCCGACGACGGCTCGCGCCGCGGCGACGGCGCTCCCGTCCTGGTCGCGCACACCGCTCCGGAGTTCTCCAGCGACCACCTCGACGCCCCGGCCTCCGTCGTGGCGCCGGTGCTGGCCGAGCTGGGGCCGCTGCTGACCTCGGCGCCGACCCCGGACCCCACGTGGGCCCGGGCGCACCGCTGGTCGCTGGCCAGCCCGCTGCGCCAGCACGCGCAGGAGCGGTACGGGTGGGACGAGGCCAGCGGGATCGGCGTCTGCGGGGACGCGTGGGGTGAGCGTTCGCGGGTCCAGACGGCCTGGGAGTCCGGCACGGAACTGGGCCGGGAACTGTCGCGCCGGTACGCGCGCTGATCCCACGGAGGACGTGAGCCCCGCACCACCCGGTAAGCTCGGGGTGGTCTGCGGCGACCGGCCCCGTGTCCCACGGGTGTGGACGGTCCGTGGGGCCAGCTCGCACCCGGACAGTCGTTTCACCAGGAAGCAGGGGATCTCATGCCCGCGATCGTGCTCGTCGGCGCCCAGTGGGGGGACGAGGGCAAGGGCAAGGCCACCGACGCCCTCGGTGCACGTGTCGACTACGTCGTGAAGTTCAACGGCGGCAACAACGCCGGGCACACCGTCGTCGTCGGGGACGAGAAGTACGCCCTGCACCTGCTGCCCAGCGGCATCCTCACCCCGGGCGTGACCCCCGTCATCGGCAACGGCGTCGTCGTCGACCTGAACGTCCTGTTCGAGGAGATCGACGCGATGACGGCCCGCGGGGTCGACTGCGGCAAACTCCTGGTGTCCGCCTCGGCGCACGTCATCGCGCCCTACCACCGCGTCCTGGACCAGGTGACCGAGCGGTTCCTCGGCAAGCGCAAGATCGGCACGACCGGTCGCGGCGTGGGCCCGTCCTACGCCGACAAGATCAACCGCATCGGCATCCGCGTGCAGGACCTGTTCGACGAGTCGATCCTGCGGCAGAAGGTCGAGGGTGCCCTCGACCAGAAGAACCACCTGCTGCTGAAGGTCTACAACCGCCGCGCGGTCTCGGTCGACGAGACGGTGGAAACCCTGCTGTCGTACGCCGAGCGGCTGCGGCCGATGGTGACCGACGTCAGCCTGGAACTGTCCCGCGCGCTGGACCGCGACGAGATCGTCCTGTTCGAGGGCGGGCAGGCGACGATGCTCGACATCGACCACGGCACCTACCCGTTCGTGACGTCCTCGAGCGCGACCGCGGCCGGGGCGTGCACGGGTGCGGGGATCCCGCCGAACCGGATCGACCGCATCGTGGCCGTCGTCAAGGCGTACACCACGCGCGTCGGCGAGGGTCCGTTCCCGACCGAGCTCCTCGACGCCGACGGTGAGAAGCTGCGCGTCGACGGCGGCGAGTACGGCACCACGACGGGCCGTCCGCGCCGTACCGGCTGGTACGACGCGGTGATCTCCCGCTACGCCGCCCGGATCAACGGGGTCACCGACTTCGTGCTGACCAAGCTCGACACGCTGACGGGCTGGGAACGCATCCCCGTCTGCGTCGCCTACGACGTCGACGGTGTCCGTCACGACGAGATCCCCATGTCGCAGAGCGACTTCCACCACGCCAAGCCGATCTACGAGTTCTTCGACGGCTGGACCGAGGACATCTCCTCGGCCCGTTCGATGGCGGACCTGCCCAAGAACGCCCAGGCCTACGTCGAGGCGCTGGAGCAGATCTCCGGTGCGCGGATCTCCGCCGTCGGGGTGGGCCCGGACCGCGAGCAGACCGTCGTGCGGCACGACCTGCTCGGATGAGTTCCGGCGCTCCCCGGCAGTTCGTGGTCCGGGAGGCGGTGCTGGCCGACCTCCCGCCCGCGGTCCTGTACTCCCTGCTGAAGCTGCGCGTCGACGTGTTCGTCGTGGAGCAGGAGTGCGCCTACCCCGAACTCGACGGTCGCGACCTGGAACCGACGTGCCTGCACGTGTGGGCCGAGTCCGGCGGGGTTCCCGTCGCGACGCTGCGGGTCCTGCGCGACGCCGACGGTCGTGGCCGGATCGGCCGGGTCGCCACCGCCGCCGGTTTCCGCGGTGCCGGGCTGGCGGGGACGCTGGTGCGGCGCGCGCTGGACGTCCTGCAGGGCTCCGAGGTCGTCCTGGACGCCCAGGCCCACCTGCAGGACTGGTACGCGAGGTTCGGGTTCGTCGCCCGGGGCGAGGAGTTCCTCGAGGACGGCATCCCGCACATCGAGATGGTCCGTCCCTCTTGAGGGGTACACGCACGGCGGCACCTGTAGTAGAACAGCGCGGGTGATCAGTCAGCACCGCCCCAGCAACCGGGCCCTGGCCGTCCGCGGCACCCTCGTGGAACTGTGGGGCGACCGCCCGCCCGCCACGCCCGACCCGTGGCTGACGGCCACCGAGGACGGGCTGGCCTGCGACGACGACGCCGGCCGCCGGCACGGGTTCGTCGTCCTCGGGGACGGCCTCGACCTGGACACCGTGCGCGACCTGGTGTGGTCGCACCCCGAACCGGACACGGCGCTGGCGCAGCTGCCGGCGGGGTTGCTGGACCGCGTCTAGAACCGTCCTCCGACCCCGGGTGACAGCGCGGGACCCGGGGGCCGACAGCGGCTGTCGGCCCCCGGGTCCGGGTGGGTGCGGGTCAGCGGTGCGAGCCCTCGGGCTCCCCGTCGGCGCTGCGGCGGGCCGCCTGGCCCAGGCGCACCTCCACGTCGCGGTGCCCGCCCTCGGGCACGTCGACGCTCGTCGCCACGGGGGAGAAGCCCGCGGCCGTGAGCGTGTAGCGGCCGCCGGACAGGTCGTCGAAGGAGAACGTCCCGTCCGCCTCGGTCGTGGTCGACTCGACCACGGCGCCACCGCCGTCGACGAGCGTCACCGACGCCTCGGCCACCCCGCGGCCGTCGCTGGCGGCCGCGACCGTCCCGACCAGGCGGCCACCGTGGCTCAGGGTGACGTCGTGGGTCAGGTCCTGCCCGTGGGGCAGTTCCAGCGTCTGGGCGACGGGCCGGAACGACTCGCTGAGCACCGACAGGACGTAGCGGCCGGCGACGAGGTCGGTGAACCGGTAGCGGCCCGCGTCGTCGCTGCGGACCGAGGCCACGACCTGTCCCTGGACGTCCAGCAGCGTCACGACGGTGCCGCACACCGGCCCCGAGCCGTCGGTCAGCGTGCCGTGCAGGCCCGCGTTGCCGACCAGCCGGACGTCGTGCCGGACGGTGTGGCCGGAGACCGCGACGAGGTCGGCGACGGGTTTGGCGTCCGCCGAGGCCACGATGAGCACGAACGTGCCGCCCGCCTGCAGCGGCAGCCGGTACAGACCGTCCCCGTCGGTGGTCGTGCGCGCGACCTGCCGGCCCGAGTGGTCGGTGACGGTCAGCACGGCCCCGGCGAGGGGGTGGCCGGCCGCGTCGGTGACGAGCCCGACCAGGCCCAGCGGCTGCTCGGTCGCGAACCGGGACAGGCGCTGCTCGGCCGGCTCGCCGGCGGTCTTCCCCGGGCCCGCGCCGGTCTGGCGCCGCTGCGCCGGGATGGCCTCACCGGTGGGCTCGGGCTGCGCCCGCAGCAGCTCCTCGAGGCTGCGTCCCTCGGCGTCGACGTTCGGCACGACGCGCTGCATCCAGCGCGGCATCCACCAGGCCGCGTTCCCCAGCAGGGCCAGGGCCGCGGGCATGATGACCATGCGGACGACGAGCGCGTCGGCCAGCACGCCGATCGTCAGCGCCGTGCCGATGGAGCCGATGATCGCGTCGCCGCTGGTCGCGAACCCGATGAAGACGCCGGACATGATGAGCGCGGCCGCCACGACGACGGGGGCCGAGCGCCGGAACCCGGCCAGCACGGCGTCCTTCGGGGTGCGGCCGTGGGCGTGCTCCTCGTGGATCGCCGAGACGAGGAACATCTGGTAGTCCATCGCGAGCCCGAACAGGATCCCGACGACCAGCACCGGCATGAAGCTCAGCAGCGGCGCGGGCTGGGCGACCTGGAAGACGTCGGACAGCCAGCCCCACTGGTAGATGGCGACGACCGCGCCGAGCGAGGCGCCCAGCGACAGCAGGAACCCGACCGTGGCCAGCAGCGGCACCGCGAGGGAGCGGAACAGCATGACGAGCAGGACCAGGGCCAGGACGACGATGACCGCGATGTAGACCGGCAGCGCGTCGTTGAGGGAGTCGGTGACGTCGATGTCCAGCGCCGTCTGACCGGTCACGTAGACCTCGGCACCGGGGGTGTCGCCGGTGGCGTCGCGGATGTCGCGCACCAGGTCGCTGGTCGCCTCGTCCGTCGGGCCGCTGCCGGGCACCACGGTGATGAGCTGCGCGGAACCGTCGGCGGACGGGATCGCCGGCGTCACGGCGACGACGTCGTCGAGCCCCTGCACCTGCGTGGTGACGGTCTGGGCGGCCGCGGCCACCGCGGTGGCGTCGGTCCCGTCGACCACGACGACGAGCGTGGACTGCGATCCCGGGCCGAAACCCTCGACCAGCAGGTCGTAGGCCTGGCGCGAGGTGCTGGCCGGGTCGTCGTTCTCGGCCGAGGGCAGCGCCGTGCGCATCGAGGCGACGGGGATGGCGACGACACCGACGAGGACGACGGCGGCCAGCAGCGAGACGACGGGGTGGGCGGTGACCGCGCGCGCCCAGCGGCCCAGGAAGCCCTTGCCGGCCAGGTCGGTGGTGGCCTTGTCGTCGCTCTCGGCCACGGCGCGCAGGCCCGCCCGGTCGAGGTGGCGTTCCTTCTTCGGCAGCACCCGCAGGCCCAGGACCTTCAGGAAGGCCGGGACGGCGGTCAGCGCCACGAGCACCGCGATCGCCACGGTGACGGCGGCGGCCAGACCCATCTGGGTCAGGAACGGGATGTTCACGACCGACAGCCCGACGAGGGCGATGACGACCGTCGTGCCCGCGAACACCACCGCGGTGCCGGCCGTGCCGGTCGCCTTGGCGATGGCCTGGTCGAGGGTCTCCCCGCGCCGCAGTTCGGTCCGGGTGCGGGCGAAGACGAACAGGGCGTAGTCGATGCCGACCGCCAGGCCGAGCATGCCCGCCAGGGCCGGGGTGGTCGTCGACAGCGAGACGACCTTGCCCAGCGCCGTGATGCCCAGCACCCCGGCGCCGACGCCCAGACCCGCCGTCAACAGGTTCGCCCCGGCCGCGGCGAGCGAGCCGTAGGTCAGGACCAGGACGACGAACGCGACGGCGACGCCGATGGCCTCGCTGGTGTGGCTCAGCTCGGTCGTGGCCACGTCGGAGGCGACCTCGACGCGCACGTCGCCGGCGTCGTGGTCGGTGGCCCCGGTCAGCGCGTCGGCGGTCTCCTCGCTCACGTCGCCCAGGCCGCCGTCGAACGTGACGGTCGACGCGGCGATCCGCAGGTCCTGGGACACCATCGGCGTCTCGGGGGCCAGCGGGTCGCTCACCGACGCGACACCGTCGATGCCGCGCAGCTCGGCCAGCAGGTCCTGCACGGCCGTGGCGTTCGCCTCGGTCAGCGTCTGGCCCTCGGGCGCCTGGAACACGACGGTGGCCGTGGCGTTGTTCGCACCCGCGGCGAACTTCTCCTCGATGAGGTCCAGGCCCGCGGAGGCCTGGGTGCCCGGGATGGAGAAGCTGGTGTCCTGCGCCGCGGTCTGCTTCAGCCCCAGGGCGAGGGAGGCGAGCACGGCGAGCAGGACGGCCCAGACGGCCAGCACCAGCCAGTGGCGGCGGGCGCTGAACCTCCCGAGTCGGTAGAGCAGGGTGGCCATGGACGGCTCCTTCACGCGGGGGTCGACGCGTTTCCGTCGACTCCGGCGGCGACGAAGCGTTACTTGCTGATCGGCTAGTCGACGGTACCCCGGCTCGTGAGGGTCCGCCAACGTCTGGTCACTAGTCGATCGGCTAGTAGTGCGGGGTTCTCGAGTCCGCCGGAAGTCGTAGTCGCCGCGAGGCCGCCCGTTAAGGTGGAGCCATGACGACGACGGTCGGAGACACACGACCGGCGGGTCCGGGACGGCAGCGGCTGCACGAGGCGGCGCTCAGGCTGTTCGTGGAGCACGGGGTCAGCGGTACCTCGCTGCAGATGATCGCCGACGAGGTCGGGGTCACCAAGGCGGCGGTCTACTACCACTACAAGACCAAGGACGACCTGGTCGTCGGGGTCGTCGGCCCCTTCCTGGACCGGGTGTTCGACATCCTCGAGCAGGCCCGCCGCAAGCGCAGCCACCGCGCCCGCGTGGAGGCGGTGCTCGAAGGGCTGGTCGACCTCATCGTCGAGGTCCGGCGGCTGTACGTCGTCGCCGCCGTCGACCCGGTCATCGCCCACCTGCAGGAGAACTACCCGCGGATGCGGCAGATCTCCTCCGAGATGCTCGAGGTGCTCGCGGGTGAGGGCGCCGACGACGAGAGCCGGGTCCGGGTGGTGTTCTTCCTGTCCGGGATGGTCGGCCCGATCGGCGACGAGTCGTGCCGCGACATCGACGACGACGTGCTGCGCTCGATGCTCCTGGACATCGGACGGCGGCTGCTGCTGCCGCGCAGGACGTCCCGGGCGGGAACCGCGGGGTGAACCTCGTCGCGCTGCTGTCCGAGCTGCTGGTCGTCGTCGACTACGCGGTGAAGGTCGTCGCGATCGGGACCGTGCCGGAGAACCGGCGCCCGGGGTCGTCCTCGGCGTGGCTGCTGCTCATCCTGTTCCTGCCCGTCGTCGGGTTGCCGCTGTTCCTGCTGCTGGGCAGCCCCTGGGTGACCGGCCGCCGGCACCGCGTGCAGCAGCAGGCGAACGAGGTCATCGCCCGCCGGTTCGAGGACCTGCCGGCCCTGCCGGTCGAGCACGCCGTCGACGACCACCTCGCCTCGGTCCTGGAGCTGAACCGCCGGCTCACGGCGTTGCCGTGCGTGCTGGGGGACCACCGACGGCTGCTGCCGGACGGGGAGTTCGTCGGCGCCCTCGTCGAGGCGGTCGCCTCGGCCGAGCACACGGTGCACGTCGAGTTCTACATCGCCGCCCTCGACCCGACGACGGAACCGTTCTTCGACGCGCTGCGCGACGCCGTCGCGCGCGGCGTGCGGGTGCGGTTCCTCTACGACCACCTCGGCGCTCGCGGGTACCCCGGCTACGTGCGGATGAACCAGCGCCTGGCGGCCGACGGGGTGGAGTTCCACCGGATGATGCCGATCGACCCGCTGCGCCGTCGCTGGCGGCGGCCGGACCTGCGCAACCACCGCAAACTCGTCGTCGTCGACCGGCGGACGGCGTTCGTGGGGTCGCAGAACCTCATCGACCCCGGTTACCTCAAACCCAGGCACGCGCGCCGGGGCCGGCGCTGGGTCGACCTCAACGTCGAGCTCACCGGCGCCGTCGTGCAGTCGCTGGAGGCCGTGTTCGCGACCGACTGGTACGCCGAGACGGGCGAGGTGCTCGACGAGATCGCGGCACCGGCCGCGCGGTCGCTGCCCGGGGGGGCGACGGGCGCCTTCCAGGTCGTGCCCTCGGGCCCGGGTTTCCCCACCGAGCCGAACCTGCGGATGTTCGCGGCGCTCATCCACGCGGCCACCCGCACGGTGTCCATCGTCAGCCCGTACTTCGTGCCCGACGAGGGGCTGGAGCAGGCCATCACGACGGCCGCCTACCGCGGTGTCGCGGTGGAACTGTTCGTCTCGGAGAAGGCGGACCAGTTCATGGTCCACCACGCGCAGCGCTCGTACTACACGATGCTGCTGCGCGCGGGCGTGCGCATCCACCTGCTCCCGGCCCCGGCCGTCCTGCACAGCAAGGTCCTGGTGGTGGACGGTGAACGCGCGGTCATCGGGTCCAGCAACATGGACATGCGCTCGTTCAACCTCGACTACGAGGTCTCGCTGCTGGGTCTGGAACCGCACTTCGTGGCCGACCTGGCCCGGGTCGTCGGCGAGTACCGGGCCAGGTCGGTGGAACTCACGTCCGAGGAGTGGGAGCGCCGCCCGTTCCGCCAGCGCTACCTCGACAACGTCATGCGCCTCACCGCCGCCCTGCAGTGACCCCGGCGCCGCGGGGTGAGCGGGCGTGGGTGCGGCGGTGGGGTCCTGACCCTCCGTGCGCCGCAGCACCCACGCCCGTCCCGACGGGGTGGCTGATCCTCAGGAGAACGTCGGCACGTACCGGAAGACGCTGATCGTCCCCGAGTCCTCGTTGCTCGCCAGCAGCAGGTTCGACCGCGGGACCGCCAGGACCCCCTCGGGCGCCTCGCCCGTGGGCAGCAGCTGGGCCAGCTGCGGGTTCGTCTCGTCGGTCATGTCGTAGACCAGCACGGCGTCACCGCGCTCGGAACCGATGAACGCGAACTCGGTCGTCCCCCCGAACCGGCCGAAGGGGCTGAAACCCGCGACCTCGGCGCCCTCGAACTCCGCGCCGCGGTCGCCGCTGCGGCCGTCGGGGTAGCGCCCGCCGTCCGCCAGCGCCTGCTCGGCCGAGGCGCCTGCCTCCCAGACGACGTCACCGGCGGGGGAGAACACGGTCCAGCCGCGGCCTCCCGCGGGGTCGGCGGCGTAGTCGCCCTCGTCGGCCGTGACGAGGTTGCCCGCGGCGGTCCACTGGATGCCGTCGGGCTCGCGCGGGGCCGTCAGCGGTTCGGTGAAGGAGACGACCCCGTCGTCGGTCAGGTCGGCGTCGGTGCGTTCCACGACACCGGCGGAGAACGAGTTGAGCACGGTGCCGCTGTGCAGGTCGACCAGGGCGATCGCGTTGTTCTCCTGCAGCGTCACCGCGGCGGTGCCGTCCGCGTCGACGTCGACGAACTCCGGTTCGGGGTCCGCGGGGAACTGCGCGCCGGGCAGGCCGGTGAGGTCGATCGGCGAGACGGTCCACGCGGCGGGGGTCCCGGTGAGGTCCAGGCCGGCGAGGAACCCGGCGGGCAGTTGGGGCAGGCCGCCCTCGACGTCGTCGACCTCGACCTCCTCGTCGCGCTGGTTCTCCACCGCGACGGCGCCGACGGTGCCGTCGGGGGCCAGCGCGATGGAGTCGGGCTGCCCACCGAGGTCGAGCGTGCGCACGACGCCGCGACCGGCGACGGAGATGACGGCCAGGTAGCCCGAGGGGTCCTCGAAGTCCCCGTCGGTGGTGTCCACCGCGACCAGGGCGTACCGCCCGTCGGGGGTGACGGTGACCGACGTCGGTTCACCCTCGAGTTCCACGGTGCCCAGTTCGCGCAGCGCCCACGGGCGGGAGACGTCGACGAAACCGACCTCGCCGGCGCCGGCGTCGGTGTACACGACGGTGCGGCCGTCGGGGGTCGCGGCGAGGATCTCGGCGACCTCACCGCTGACGGCGAACGGCGCCTCCTCCACGAACGTCCCGCCGACGGTCGGCAGACCGGGGAAGGCCGAGGCCGGCGGCGCCAGGGCGAGGCCGGTGAACGGGACGAGCGCGAGCCCGAGGGCCGCGGACCGGCGAAGGGGGGTCTTCACGTGAACCTCCTGAGTGGGGAGGCACCCGTCTACCCGGCCCGGACGACCTGGCGGTGTCCACGGCGTGAACGGCGGTGATCACGCGCCGGCGGGGTGGGCTCGTCGCCTCCACGAGGTCGATCACCGACCGCGTGGGGC
>NZ_JBJLSI010000016.1:0-98030 GCF_050871945.1 Kineococcus deserti
GGCGGTGGCGAAGATCGTCGGGTTCGACGTCACGCCGAGCACACCCGCGTCGACCAGGCGCTGCAGCTCGCCCCCGTCGGTCAGTTCGCGGGAGAGGTCGTCCAGCCAGACCGACACACCGTGCTGGTGCAGGGTCTCGAGGTTGTTGCTCACGGGAGTTTCTCCGTTCCTTCGTCCACTTCGCGGGGTGGGCGCCGGGACGGCGCCCGCAGAGGAACCCGGGGGCCTGCTCGCGCAGGCCCCCGGGTTTCGATCACTGCAGACCGGCGAGCGATTCCTTCGCCGCGGTCACGACAGCGGTGTCGGTCAGCCCGAACTCGCGGTACAGGTCCTGGTAGTCGGCCGAGGCGCCGTAGTGCTCGATGCTCACCGAGCGGCCGGCGTCGCCGACGAACTGCTCCCAGCCGAAGGCCAGGGCGGCCTCGACCGAGACGCGGGCCTTGACCTGCGGCAGCAGGACGGTGTCGCGGTAGGCCTGGTCCTGCTGCAGGAACCACTCACGGCTGGGCATCGACACGACGCGGGTCCCGATGCCCTCGGCCTCGAGCTTCTCGCGCGCGGCCACGGCGATCTGGACCTCCGAGCCGGTGCCGATGAGGATCACGTCGGGGGTCGCCTTGGAGCTCTCCACCAGCGTGTAGGCGCCCTTGGCGACACCGGAGGCGTCGCCCCAGCCGGCCTGCGAGCGGTCGAACGTCGGCAGGTTCTGGCGCGAGAGCGCCAGGCCGGCCGGACGGTCGGTGTGCTCCAGGATCGTGCGCCAGGCCCACGCGGTCTCGTTGGCGTCACCGGGGCGGACGACGTCCAGGCCCGGGATGGCGCGCAGCGCGGCGAGGTGCTCGATCGGCTGGTGCGTCGGGCCGTCCTCGCCCAGGCCGATGGAGTCGTGCGTCCACACGAACGTCACCGGCAGCCGCATGATCGCCGCGAGCCGGACGGCCGGGCGCATGTAGTCGCTGAAGACGAGGAAGGTGCCGCCGTAGGGGCGGGTCCCGCCGTGCAGCGCGATGCCGTTGAGGATCGAGCCCATCGCGTGCTCGCGGATGCCGAAGTGCAGGGTGCGCCCGTACGGGTTGCCCTCCCACATCTTCGTCGTGCGGCTCGGCGGCAGGAAGCTCGGCTCGCCCTTCATCGAGGTCAGGTTCGACTCGGCCAGGTCGGCCGAACCGCCCCACAGCTCGGGCAGGGTCGAGGCCAGGGCGTTGAGGACCTCACCGGAGGCCTTGCGCGAGGCGATCGACTTGCCGGCCTCGAAGACGGGCAGGGCGTCCTGCCAGCCCGCGGGCAGCGTGCGGGTGCGGATGCGGTCGAACAGCTCCGCGCGCTCACCGGCGCCCTTGCGCCAGTTGTCGAACGACGCCTGCCACTCCTCCTTGGCCGCCACGCCGCGGTCGCGGGCCTGGCGGGCGAAGGCGATGACCTCGTCGGAGACCTCGAAGTCCTTCTCCGGGTCGAACCCGAGGACCTCCTTGGTCGCCTTGACCTCGGCCTCGCCCAGGGCGGAGCCGTGCGACTTGCCGGTGTTCTGCAGGTTCGGCGCCGGGTAGGCGATCGTCGTGCGCAGCACGATGATCGAGGGCTTGGAGGTCTCGGCCTTGGCGGCCTCGATCGCGGCGTGCAGGCCGGCGACGTCCTCGGTGTAGGGACCCTCGCCGCCGTTGGTCCAGTCGATCGTCTGGACGTGCCAGCCGTAGGACTCGTAGCGCTTGCCGGTGTCCTCGCCCAGGGCGATGTTGGTGTCGTCCTCGATGGAGATGTGGTTCGCGTCGTAGATGACGACGAGGTTGCCCAGCTCCTGGACGCCGGCGATGGCCGAGGCCTCGGAGGTCACGCCCTCCTCGATGTCCCCGTCGGAGGCCAGCACGTAGATGTGGTGGTCGAAGGGGCTGGTGCCCGGGGCGGCCTCGGGGTCGAACAGGCCGCGCTCACGGCGGGCGGCCATCGCCATGCCCACCGCGGAGGCCAGGCCCTGGCCCAGGGGACCGGTGGTCATCTCGACACCGGCGGTGTGGCCGTGCTCGGGGTGGCCCGGGGTCTTCGAGCCCCACTTGCGCAGCGCCTTGAGGTCGTCGAGCTCGAGGCCGTAGCCGGCCAGGTAGAGCTGGATGTACAGCGTCAGGCTGGAGTGCCCGCAGGACAGCACGAAGCGGTCGCGGCCGACCCAGTCCGGGTCGGCGGGGTCGTGCCGCAGCATCTTCTGGAACAGCAGGTAGGCCACCGGGGCGAGGCTCATCGCGGTGCCCGGGTGCCCGTTGCCGGCGCGCTGCACGGCGTCCATCGCCAGGACGCGGACGGTGTCGACCGTCTTCTGGTCGAGTTCGCTCCACTCGAGGGGCTGGCTCACGTGTCTCCTCCCGTGCGAACCAGCTGACCGACCAGCGCCCGGATGGCGGTGGGGGACCGGCCGTGGTCCGCTCTCTGTCTCCGTCGCGTGTCGGGACCGCGTCGTGCGGCCCGACGTCCGAGGCGTTCGTCGTCAGGGATCCGCCCGCGCTCCTCGTGCTGAGGGTGACGGGGGATCACCAGCAGCGAGCCTACTCGCAGCGGGCTGGACTGCAGCCGGGCAGGGGTGGCGCGGTCGTTCCCCCGGCGACGAGGGTGTGATCACGACCCCCGGGAGCGACACCGGATACGACACTGCGTAGCAGAGGCGTAAGCTCAGGACTGCCCGTTGCCGCCTCGCCCCGAGGACACTGTGACCGTCGCCGACCCGCGTCTCTCCGACGCCCCTGCGCACTCCCGGACCAGCTTGCTGGGCCGGCGCCGCAGCGGGCGCCCCCCGCGCTTCCCCCGGGCCGCCGCCTACGTCGCGCTCACCAAGCCCCGCATCATCGAGCTGCTGCTCATCACCACCATCCCCGTGATGCTGTTCGCCGCGGACGGACTGCCCTCGCTGTGGCTCGTCCTGGCGACGTTCGTCGGGGGCGCGCTGGCCGCGGGCTGTGCCAACACCCTGAACTGCTACTTCGACCGCGACATCGACGCGCTCATGAAGCGCACCGAGAACCGGCCGCTGGTCACCGGGGCCATCACCCCCAACCGCGCGCTGGTCTTCGCGGCCGCCCTGGGCCTGGCCTCGACGGGGATCTTCCTGGCCTTCGTCAACGTGCTCTCGGCCGTGCTGGCGATCGGCGCGATCCTGCTGTACGTCGTGGGCTACACGCTGCTGCTCAAGCGCCGCACGTCGCAGAACATCGTCTGGGGCGGTGTCGCCGGCTGCATGCAGGTGCTCATCGGCTGGACGGCCGTGCGCGACTCCCTGGACTGGGCGCCGTTCGTGCTGTTCGGGGTGATCTTCCTGTGGACCCCGCCGCACTACTGGCCGCTGTCGGTGCGCTACCGCGAGGACTACGCCAACGCGGGCGTGCCGATGCTGCCGGTGGTCGCCAAGCCGACGACGGTCTCGCGGCAGATCGTGGCCTACACCGTCGCGATGGTGCTGTGCTCGCTGCTGCTGGTGCCCCTGGGCAACGCCGGAGTGGTGTACGGCGTGGCCGCCGCCGTGCTCGGCGCCGGCTTCCTGTGGCAGACGATCGGCCTGCACCGCAGGGCCTCCCGCTTCGAGCGGGAGACCGGCGGGCAGGACGCCGGGACGATGGAGCAGCTCAAGCGGATCTCGCCCATGGGCGTGTTCCACGGCTCGATCACGTACCTGACGCTGCTGTCGCTCGCGGTGGCCCTGGACCCGTTCGTGAAGGTCGGCTGGCCGTTCTGAGGCTGTGCACGCAGGGCGGGCCGAGGTCTCCTCGGCCCGCCCTGCGGCGTTCCCGGCGTGGTGCGGGCGCGCAGGACCCCACCGGGGCGTGACGAGGCGACCTCGGGCCTCTCAGCGGCGTCGGCCGCGTACCGTCAGCACCAGTGAGACCAGGGCCGCGAGGACGGCCAGGGCCCACCACTGGACGTACGAGTAGACGGTTCCCCCGCGCCCGGCGGCGCCGGACGTGAGGACGGTCCAGACCACGAGCAACGCCGCCCCGGCCAGGGCGCAGCCCAGCGTGGCGGGGGTGCGCCGGCGGCCGGTGAGGGCTGAGACGAGGCTCGCCAGGACGACCAGCGCGCCCAGCGCCAGGAGCGCCAGGCCGAGCACGGCTGCGGTCACCGACGGCCCTCCTCCGTCGTGGGGGCACCCGTGGGTGTCCGCACGCCGTCGTGGGGGCGACCGGTTCGGGACACCCGTGCCCCGCTGGACACCTGTACCCCGCTGCACGTGGTGACCCCGGCGGGTGCCCCCGTGGGACCCGGGAGCCTCACTCCCAGCGGAACCACCGGGCGCAGGCCAGGCTGCAGGCCACGGTCCACACGCCCAGCACGACGAGCGGGCCCGCGGCGACGGTGCCGCCGGCCAGCGCCTCACGCACCGCGGTGCCCAGCGCCCCCGAGGGCAGCACGTCGGTGACGGGGGCCAGCGGGGAGGGCAGCACGAGGCCGCCGCCGGCCAGCAGGAGCACCCAGACGAAGTTCGCGACGGCCAGCGTCCCCTCGGCGCGCACGGTGCCGGCCAGCAGCAGGCCCAGCGCCGTGAAGGCGGCCGCGCCCAGCAGCAGCGCGGGCACGGCGGCCAGCGCGGAGGCGGACGGCGACCAGCCCAGGAAGCCGGCGATGAGGCCCAGCACGAGCACCTGCACGACGACCAGCGCCAGCACCGACAGGACCTTGCCCGCCAGCAGCCCCGACCGTCCCAGCGGGGACGTGGCCAGCAGCCGCAGCACGCCGTTGCGACGGTCGAAGCCGGTGCCGATGGCCTGTCCGGTGAACGCCGTCGACACGACCGCCAGCGCGACCACCCCGCCCAGCGCGAGGGCGGGCCGCGGCCCGTCCCCCAGGTCCAGGGAGGTCACCCGCGTCACGCCGACGAGGACGAGCGCGGGCAGGACGAGGGTCAGCAGCAGCTGCTCGCCGTTGCGCAGCGCGATGGTGGTCTCGAAGGCGGCCTGGCGCAGGACGCGCGGCAGCCAGGGGGTCGCGGTCCCGGCGGGGGAGAGGTCCAGCACGCTCGCACCGGTCGTCATCGCAGGGTCCTCCCGGTCAGGTCGAGGAACACGTCCTCCAGGGTCCGCCGGACGGGGCCCACGCCCTCGGCCAGCACGTCGTGCGAGGCGCACCAGTTCGTCACGGTGGCCACCACCCGCGGGTCCACCGCGATGCCGGTGACCGTGTAGCGGCCGGTCTCGGTCTCGGTGACCTCGGCGCCGTCGGGCAGGGCGCGGGCCAGGGAGGCCGTCGCCAGCCCCGGCCGGGACCGGAAGGTCAGGGAGGCGGGCCCGCGGGTCAGCTCCTCAGGGGAGCCGGCGGCCACGACCCGGCCGTGGTCGACGACCACGACGTCGTCGGCGAGGCGTTCGGCCTCCTCCATGAGGTGGGTCGTCAGGACGACGGCGACGCCGGCTCCGCGCGCTTCGCGCACCACGTCCCAGACGGCCAGGCGCGCCTGCGGGTCCAGGCCGGCGCTGGGCTCGTCGAGGAAGACCAGCTCGGGCCGGCCGACGAGCGCGCACGCCACCGCCAGCCGCTGCCGCTGCCCGCCGGACAGCCGGCGCACCCGGGTGCGGGCGAAGCCGGTCAGGCCCAGCCGCTCGGCCAGGGCGCCCACGTCGAGGGGGTCGCTGTGCAGGGAGGCGATGTGCCGCAGGGCCTCCAGGGCGCCCACGCCGGTGGGCAGGCCACCGTCCTGCAGCATCACACCGACCCGGGGGCGCAGCGCGACGGCGTCGGCCACGGGGTCCAGGCCCAGCACCCGCACGGTGCCGGAGTCGGCGCGGCGCAGGCCCTCGCAGATCGCCACCGTCGTCGTCTTGCCGGCGCCGTTGGGGCCCAGCAGGGCCGTGACGCGGCCACGGCCGGCGCGGAACGTCAGCCCGTCCAGCACGGCGGGTCCGCCGCGGTAGGCCTTGCGCAGGTCCGCGACGTCGACGGCGGCCGTGGTGTCGACGTCGTGCACCGTCGCGGGTGAGGGGGAACCGAGCGCCACGAGGGGGCAGTCTACGAGGACGGGTAGTAGCGGGCCGACCCGCGCTGGGACCTTCGCGCGCAATTAGGTAACATGGTTGTTGTGGAAATGGTGAGGCCAGCCTCAGTTGGCGCCGTCTCACCCCAGGGTCCGGCCCGGGGGGTGAGCTCCGAGGAGGCGCGCACGCGCACCCGGGTGCGCACCACCGTCGCCGAGCTCGGGCCCGTTCCCGCCGCCCGGATCGCCGAGCTGCTCGGCCTGACCGGCGCCGCGGTGCGCCGGCACCTCGACGCGATGGTCGCCGAGGGGGTGCTCGAGGCGCGCGACCCGCGTCCGGAGGCCCGCCGCGGCCGCGGCCGCCCGGCCAAGGAGTACGTCATCGCCTCGGCCGGTCACGACGACCTGCCCTCGGGCTACGACGACCTGGCCCTGTCGGCCCTGGAGTACCTGCAGCGGGTGCACGGCCCCGAGGCCGTCAGCGACTTCGCCCGTCAGCGGTTCGCCGCGCTGGAGCAGGCCCTGGCCGGTCTGGAGGGCCCGCTGCCGCAGAAGGTCGAGGCCCTCGTGCGGGCCCTGGCCGACCAGGGGTTCTCGGCCAGCTCCCGCCCCGTCGCGGTGGGAACACTCGCGGAGGGCGTCCAGTTGTGCCAAGGGCACTGTCCGGTCCAGAAGGTCGCCGAGGCGTTCCCCCAGCTGTGCGAGGCCGAACGGCGGACCTTCGAGACGATCCTCGGGACGCGTGTGCAACGGTTGGCGACGCTCGCGCACGGAGACCACGTCTGCACGACGTTCGTCCCCCTCGACCAGCTCCACCAGCAGGACCAGCACGAAGCCCGGCAAGACAGCCAGCAAGCCACGGAAGGACGACGACTGTGACCGACACCGTCTCCGAGACCCAGACGACCGCGGGCCCGCCCGAACTCGAGGGCCTCGGCAAGTACCAGTACGGCTGGGCGGACTCCGACGTCGCCGGCGCGTCCGCCCGTCGCGGTCTGTCCGAGGACGTCGTGCGCGACATCTCGGCGAAGAAGAACGAGCCCGAGTGGATGCTCGCGCTGCGGCTGAAGGCGCTGCGCCTGTTCGGCCGCAAGCCGATGCCGGACTGGGGCTCGGACCTCACCGGGATCGACTTCGAGAACATCAAGTACTTCGTGCGGTCCACGGAGAAGCAGGCGACCAGCTGGGACGAACTGCCCGAGGACATCAAGAACACCTACGACCGCCTGGGCATCCCCGAGGCCGAGAAGCAGCGGCTCATCGCCGGCGTCGCGGCCCAGTACGAGTCCGAGGTCGTCTACCACCAGATCCGCGAGGACCTGGAGGAGAAGGGTGTCATCTTCGTCGACACCGACACCGGCCTGCGCGAGCACGAGGAGCTCTTCAAGGAGTACTTCGGCACCGTCATCCCGGTCGGTGACAACAAGTTCGCCTCGCTGAACACCGCGGTGTGGTCGGGTGGCTCGTTCATCTACGTGCCCAAGGGCGTCCACGTCGAGATCCCGCTGCAGGCCTACTTCCGGATCAACACCGAGAACATGGGCCAGTTCGAGCGGACGCTGATCATCGCCGACGAGGGCTCCTACGTGCACTACGTCGAGGGCTGCACGGCGCCGATCTACCAGAGCGACTCCCTGCACTCCGCGGTCGTCGAGATCGTCGTGAAGAAGAACGCCCGCGTGCGGTACACGACCATCCAGAACTGGTCGAACAACGTCTACAACCTGGTCACCAAGCGCGCCACGGCCGCCGAGGGCGCGACCATGGAGTGGATCGACGGGAACATCGGCTCCAAGGTGACGATGAAGTACCCGGCCGTCTACCTCATGGGTGAGCACGCCAAGGGCGAGACGCTGTCGATCGCGATGGCCGGCGAGGGCCAGCACCAGGACGCCGGCGCCAAGATGGTGCACGCCGCCCCGCACACCAAGAGCTCGATCGTCTCCAAGTCGATCGCCCGCGGTGGTGGCCGCACCTCCTACCGCGGCCTCATCCAGGTCCTGGAGGGCGCGCACCACTCGGCCTCGACGGTGCGCTGCGACGCGCTGCTGGTCGACACGATCTCCCGGTCGGACACCTACCCCTACAACGACATCCGCGAGGACGACGTCGTCATGGGGCACGAGGCCACGGTCTCGAAGGTCTCCGACGACCAGCTCTTCTACCTCATGAGCCGCGGCATGGCCGAGGACGAGGCGATGGCGATGATCGTGCGCGGGTTCATCGAGCCCGTCGCGCGCGAGCTGCCCATGGAGTACGCGCTGGAACTGAACCGCCTCATCGAGCTGCAGATGGAAGGGGCCGTCGGCTGATGACCCTCGTCAACGAAGAGACCGCCTCGGCGCCGGGGACCAGGTCCGGGACCGCGGACACCTCCGGCGCGCACACCCACGGCGGGCCCGTGGTGCCCGAGGCCTCCCGGGCCGCGCGCAAGACGTCCTTCGACGTCGCCGACTTCCCCGTGCCCGGTGGGCGCGAGGAGGAGTGGAAGTTCTCCCCGCTGCGCGACTTCGCGCCGCTGTTCGAGGTCGTCGACCCCGCGCCGGAGAACTCCGCGGCCGTCGAGGTCAGCGGCCCGGACGTCGTGGAGCACACCACGGGCAAGCCCAGCGAGGTCGGCGGCAAGGCGTTCGTCCCCGGCGACCGCGCCGCCGCGGCGGGCTGGAACTCCACCGAGCTGGCGCACCTGGTGCGCATCCCGGCCGAGGCCGAGCTGACCGAGCCCGTCGTCGTGACGATCCGCGGCGAGGCCGGCCGGACCACCGCCGGTCACGTCGTCGTCGAGACCGGCCACCACGCCAAGGCGCTCGTCGTGCTCTCGCACCTGGGCGGCGGCGCGCACCGCGGCAACGTCGAGGTCCTCGCCGGTGACAGCTCCGACCTGACCGTCGTGACGCTGCAGGAGTGGGACGCCGACGCGATCCACGTCGGCCAGCACGACGTGCGGGTCGGCCGGGACGCGACGGTGCGCCACATCGGCGTCAGCCTGGGCGGCAAGGCCGTGCGCGTGTCGGTGAACGTCAGCTACGCCGCCCCCGGTGGCGACGCGACCACGCTGGGCGTCTACTTCGCCGGCTCCGGCCAGCACAGCGAGCACCGCCAGTTCATCGACCACGAGGCGACGAACTGCAAGAGCTACGTCGAGTACAAGGGCGCGCTGCAGGGCGAGTCCGCGCACGCGGTGTGGATCGGCGACGTCCTCATCCGCGCCTCGGCCGAGGGCACCGAGACCTACGAGCTGAACCGCAACCTCGTCCTCACCGACGGGGCGCGCGCCGACTCGGTCCCGAACCTGGAGATCGAGACGGGCGAGATCGTCGGCGCCGGCCACGCCTCGGCGACGGGTCGCTTCGACGACGAGCAGCTGTTCTACCTGCAGTCGCGCGGCATCCCCGAGGAGGAGGCCCGCCGGCTGGTCGTCCGCGGGTTCTTCGCCAGCATCGTCGAGAAGATCGGCATCCCCGAGATCTCGCAGCGACTCATGACCACGATCGAGACCCAGCTTTCGCAGGGCAACCCTGCCGTGCAGAACGTCGAGGAGAACTGAATGTCCACCCTGGAGATCCGCGACCTGCACGTGACGGTCGACGAAGCCGACGGCTCCGTGAAGGAGATCCTGCGCGGGGTCGACCTCACCATCAACTCCGGTGAGGTGCACGCGGTCATGGGCCCCAACGGGTCCGGCAAGTCGACGCTGGCCTACTCCATCGCGGGCCACCCGAAGTACACCGTCACCGGCGGCACCGTCACCCTCGACGGTGAGGACGTGCTCGCGATGAGCGTCGACGAGCGCGCCCGCGCCGGCATGTTCCTGGCCATGCAGTACCCCGTCGAGGTTCCCGGCGTCACCGTCTCGAACTTCCTGCGCACCGCCAAGACCGCCATCGACGGCGAGGCGCCGAAGCTGCGCACCTGGGTCAAGGACGTCAAGCAGGCGATGGACGACCTGCGCATGGACTCCTCGTTCGCCGAGCGCAACGTCAACGAGCACTTCTCCGGCGGCGAGAAGAAGCGGCACGAGATCCTGCAGATGGAGCTGCTCAAGCCGAAGATCGCCATCCTCGACGAGACCGACTCCGGCCTCGACGTCGACGCGCTGAAGATCGTGTCCGAGGGCGTGAACCGGTCGCTGTCCACGGCGAACCCGGGTGTGCTGCTCATCACGCACTACACGCGGATCCTGCGCTACATCAAGCCCGACTTCGTGCACGTCTTCGTCAACGGCCGGGTGGCCGAGCAGGGTGGCCCCGAGCTGGCCGACTCCCTCGAGGAGACCGGGTACGACCGGTTCCTCACCAACGCCTGAGACTGCCAGAGATCGAGGAGGAGACCGTGAGCGAGACGACAGCTCCCGCCAGCGGCCCGACGCCGGCGGCCCTCGCCGACGTCGAGGAGGCGCTGAAGGACGTCATCGACCCCGAACTGGGGATCAACGTCGTCGACCTGGGCCTGGTCTACGGGCTCACGGTCTCCGACGACAACGTCGCGACGATCGACATGACGCTGACCAGCGCGGCCTGCCCGCTGACCGACGTCATCGAGGACCAGACCGCGCAGGCCCTCGTCGACGTGGTGGCCGACCACCGCATCAACTGGGTCTGGATGCCGCCGTGGGGCATGGAGAAGATCACCGACGACGGGCGTGACCAGCTGCGCGCCCTCGGCTTCAACGTCTGACGACGGCTGCGGACACGACGGAACCCCCTGGAGCCCGGCTCCAGGGGGTTCCGTCGTCGTGGGGCGCGCCTCAGAAGCGGAAGCCCGACACCAGCTGCTGCAGATCGCTGGCGACCCGGGAGACGTCCTGACTGGTCGTCGCGGTGTGCTGGGCGGAGTTGGAGGACTCGACCGCGCCGGCGGCGATGCCGCCCATGTTGGCCGAGATCTCGTTCGCGCCGGCCGAGACCTCGGTGACGTTGCGCACCATCTCGGCCGTGGTGGCCGACTGCTCCTCCACGGCCGCGGCGATGGTGCCCTGCAGGCCGTCGATGCGGGCGATGACCTCGCTGATCTCGGCGATCGCGGCGGCCGCGGCCGTCGCGTCGGCCTGGGTCGAGCCGACCTTGGAGACGATCTCCTCGGTGGCGCGGGCGGTCTGCTGCGCCAGTTCCTTCACCTCACCGGCCACGACGGCGAAGCCCTTGCCGGCGTCGCCGGCGCGGGCGGCCTCGATGGTGGCGTTCAGGGCCAGCAGGTTGGTCTGCTCGGCGATGGAGGTGATGAGCTTGACCACGTCACCGATCTCCCGGCTGGAGGCCGCCAGGCGGGTGAGGGTCTGGTCGGCGGCCTGCGCGGCCTGCACGGCGGTCCCGGCGACCTGGCTGGCGTCGGCGGTGGAGGCGGAGATCTCGCGGATGGCGGCGGTCATCTCCTCGCCGGCCGCGGCGACGGTGCCGATGTTCGCGCTGATCTGCTCGGTGGCGGCGGAGACGACCTGCGACTGCGAGGAGCTCTCCTGCGCGCCGGAGGACATCTGGGTGGCGACGGCGGTCAGTTCCTCGGCCGAGGCGGACAGCGTCGTGGCGTTCGCGACGATCTGCCCCATGACGGCGCCCAGCCGCTCGGTCGAGGCGTCCAGGGCCTGCGCCATGACGCCGATCTCGTCCCTGCTCGTGATGCCGGCGCGCCGGTCGAGCTGCCCGTCGGACAGCCCCTGCACGACGTCCAGCACGCGCCCCAGCGGGCCGGAGACGCCCCGGGCGATGACCACGGCGATGGCCACCGAGACCGCCACGGCGACCGCGATGACGACGACCGTGAGGGTCACCGCGCGGTGGTAAGCGGCCGCACCGGCCTCCTGGGACGCCTCGGCGGCGGCCGTCTCGTTCTCCAGCATCGCCGACAGCTCGGCGGCGACCTTCTCGTTGACCGGCGTCGTCGTCGTCGACCGCAGCGCGGTGAAGGCTGCCGTGTCGGTGCCCCGGGCCAGCGGGAGCAGCTGCTCGCGTGCGCTGCGGTAGGCGGCCAGATCAGCCTCGAAGGTCTCGAGCTCGGCGGCCGACTGCTGCGGGTCGGTGTCGAGGTACGCGGCCCAGGCGGCGTCCACGGCCTCGTCCGCGGTCGCGACGTTCGCCTCGGCGTCGGCCTTGCCGTCGGGTCCGGTCAGGGCCAGGTCGGCCAGGGCCTTGGTGGCCGAGATGTAGGTGGTCTGGACGTTGTCCAGGGCGTGCACCGACAGGACGCTGTTGGTGTACATGTCGGCCAGCCGCGTCTGCGCCGAGCGCAGCCCGACGAAGCCGACGGCCCCCACGGCGACCAGGAGCAGGACGACGACGCCGAAACCGGCGAACAACTTCGAGGCGACGTTCAGGTCGCGCAGGCGCTGCATGGCGGATGCCTTCCGGGACTCTCCCGGGACTCTCCACGGGCTGTGACGATTCATCGGCGGAGCGCTACGGTGGGATTGAGTCCCGCAACGTTCAGCTCACCCGTCCGGCCCAATCGTCGCTGTCGGTGACGCTCCACGGGGCCGCCCGCGACGGCTCGTAGAATGGGGCGACCGCCGCCCCACCACGGAACTGTGAGCTGCCCTCGTGATCGTCGCCACCGACATCGAACTGCGAGCCGGGGCCCGGCTCCTCATGGAGGGGGTCAACTTCCGGGTCGCCGCAGGGGACCGCATCGGGCTGGTCGGGCGCAACGGCGCCGGCAAGACGACGCTGACGAAGGTCCTGGCCGGTGAGGGGCAGCCCGCCTCGGGCACCGTCACCCGCTCCGGTGAGATCGGGTACCTGCCGCAGGACCCGCGCGCCGGGGACCCCGAGATGCTGGCCCGCGACCGGATCCTCGCGGCCCGCGGGCTCGACGACATCATCACCCGGCTGCGCAAGGCCGAGGTCGACATGGCCAGCGAGGACCCCAAGGTCCGCGACAAGGCCATGGACCGCTACACCAAGCTCGACGCGCGCTTCGTCGCCCTCGGCGGCTACACGGCCGAGAGCGAGGCCGCGCGCATCTGCGCGAACCTCAACCTGCCCGACCGCATCCTGGACCAGCAGCTCAAGACGCTGTCCGGTGGTCAGCGCCGCCGCGTGGAGCTGGCCCGGATCCTGTTCTCCGACAGCGAGACGCTGCTGCTGGACGAACCGACCAACCACCTCGACGCGGACTCCATCACCTGGCTGCGCGAGCACCTGAGGAACTACTCCGGCGGGCTCATCGTCATCAGCCACGACGTCGAGCTGCTCGAGGTCGTCGTGAACCGGGTGTTCCACCTGGACGCCAACCGCGCGACGATCGACCTCTACAACGTCGGCTGGAAGAACTACCTCAAGCAGCGCGAGACCGACGAGAAGCGCCGCGTCCGCGAACGCGCCAACGCCGAGAAGAAGGCCGGCACGCTGCTGCTGCAGGCCGCCAAGATGGGCGCCAAGGCGACGAAGGCCGTCGCCGCGCAGAACATGGCCAAGCGCGCGGAGAAGCTGCTCGGTGGGCTCGAGGACGTCCGCGTCCAGGACAAGGTCGCCAAGCTGCGCTTCCCCAAGCCGGCTCCCTGCGGCAAGACGCCGCTGATGGCCGAGGGGCTGTCGAAGTCCTACGGCTCCCTGGAGATCTTCACGTCGGTCGACCTGGCCATCGACCGCGGCAGCCGCGTCGTCATCCTCGGCCTCAACGGTGCCGGCAAGACGACGCTGCTGCGCATGCTCGGCGGTGTCGAGGACCCCGACACCGGTCGGATCGTGGCCGGGCACGGCCTGAAGGTCGGGTACTACGCGCAGGAGCACGAGACCCTCGACCACGACCGCACGGTCCTGGAGAACATGCGCTCGGCCTCCCCGGACCTCGACGACACCCGCGTGCGGACGGTGCTGGGCTCCTTCCTGTTCTCCGGCGACGACGTGGACAAGCCCGCCGGGGTGCTCTCGGGTGGGGAGAAGACCCGCCTGGCGCTGGCCACCCTCGTCGTCTCCAGCGCCAACGTGCTGCTGCTGGACGAACCGACCAACAACCTCGACCCGGCCTCGCGCGCCGAGATCCTCGACGCGCTCAAGCACTACGAGGGGGCCGTCGTGCTCGTCACGCACGACGAGGGGGCCGTCGAGGCGCTCGGGCCGGAGCGGGTCGTGCTGCTGCCCGACGGGGTCGAGGACCTGTGGAACGCCTCCTACGCCGAGCTCGTCTCGCTCGCCTGACCCGGGCGCTGCCCACCGGGGGCACCCCCGTTCTGGCGCGCGTCCGGCCCAGGTGTGTCAGGAAGTCGTCAGGCCCGGGTGCCCGGCGGCGGACCTGAAACGTTCCCGCAGGTGGGGACCGCGTTCGGGGAGATCACGAACGGGCCGGCGGTCCCCGCTTCGAGTGGCCGGAACCGCGTCGGGTGGTGACCATGGTGGAGGTCTGCGACGACGTGGAGGAGGTCGGGGTGACCGAGACGATCAAGCGGGGAACCCGGTTGAGCGGGACCGAACGGGAACAGCTCGCCGACGAGCTGTCGAAGGGCTACGCCGAGGGCAAGAGCATCCGTGCGCTGGCCGAGGAGACGGGACGGTCCTACGGGTTCGTGCACCGGCTCCTCAGCGAGAACGACGTGACGCTGCGCAGCCGCGGTGGGGCCACACGGGGCAGAGCACGACAGGGCTGAGTCCGCAACGAGCCGGCCTCGGGCCGGAGCCGGAGGCCCGACCGCTCACAACGAGCGGTCGGTGCCCCCGTCCACCGTCAGCGAGGCGCCGGTGATGTAGCTGGCGGCGGGGGACAGCAGGAAGACCGCCGCCCGTGCGAACTCGTCCGGCAGCCCGGCGCGCCGCAACGGGATGCCCTCGAGCAGCTCGGGAGCCAGGTCCGCGGAGTCCTCGAACTCCAGCGGTGAGCTGGAGTCCACGTGCCCGGCGAGCAGGTTGTTGATCCGCACGCCGCGCGGTCCCAGCTCGTCCGAGAGGGCCTTGGCGGCCATGGCGAGCCCGGGCCGCAACCCGTTGGCCACCCCGGCGTCCATGGCCGGCGTGCGCACGGTGCTCGACAGCAGCAGGACCATCGAGGCACCTTCGCCGGTCGCGGCCTTGCCCACCGAGCGGGCCAGTCGCAGCGGCCCCAGCAGGCTCGACTCGAACGCCTCGCGCCACGTGCCGTCGGCCGCCTCCAGGACCGTGGAGGTGGGCGGGGTCCCGCAGGAGATGATCGCCCCGTCCAGCCGCCCGAACCGGGCGTTGGCGGCCGCCACCAGCCGGGTCTCGGTCCCGGGGTCGGAGATGTCGCCGGGCACCGGCAGCAGCCGCGAGGGATCCCCGATGGTGGGCACCACGGCGGCCAGCTCGTCCTCGTCCGAGGAGTGCAGCACGAGCAGTGCACCCTCGTCGGCGAGCACCCGCGCACAGGAGAGCCCGAGACCGGTGGATGCACCGGAGACGATGTACACGCGGTCACTCAGGCCCAGGTCCATGCGCCCATTGTTGCGCAGAGTGGCCGATGAGACACGCAGCATGATCGGGTGCGTCCGAACGAGGTGATTACGGCACCCGCGAGGTGCCGGCAGCCGCGGGTCAGCGGTGGTCGATGGCGTCCAGTTCGGCGTCCTCGGCCGCCTCGTCCAGACCCCCGCGCCGTCGGGCGCCCCGGGCCGACCGCGTCGAGCGGGCCGCCGGCGCCGGTGGCGTCGCCGGGCCGGCCACGCCGGACGGCGCGACGGCGTCGGCGGCCTCGGTCCCGCCGTTCGACGGCTCGGCTGCGCCCTGCGCGGGCGCCGCCTCCGCGCGGGCCTGCAGCTCACGACGACCGGCCACCACCCAGACGATCAGGGCGGTCAGCGCGAAACCGAACCACTGCACCGTGTAGGCCAGGTGCGGGCCCTCGTCCACCGTGGGCTCCACGGCCTTCGCCGGCGCCTGCGCCGCGGCCGGGTCCTCGGAGACCAGCACCCCGTACCCGCCCAGCAGTTCCGGAGCCCCGGCCGCGGCGGTCGCCTCCCCGACGGCGCCGGCGGCGATGGAGCCCACCTGCCCCGGCGGGACCGTTCCGCGCCGCGCGTCCTCCCACTGCCGCAGGTGCGCCACCACGCTGACCTGCCCGGCCGGGGGCGCCGGGACGCTGTCGGGGCGTTCGGCGTCGGCACCGGCGGGCAGCCAGCCGCGGTCGACCAGCAACGCGGTCCCGTCGCCCAGCACGAGCGGGACGAGGACGTCGTAGCCGGTCTGCTCGTCGCGGGGGCGGTTGCGGACCAGCACGGTCGCGTCGGTGTCGTAGGTGCCGCTCACCCGCACGGCCGTCCACACGTCCTCGTCGGCCAGTTCGGCGCCGGCGGGCAGGACCGAGGTGACCTCGACGGGGGCGGCGTCGTAGTTCTGCACCAGCGGGCCGTTGGCCGCGAGGCGGTCCTCACGCCGGTGCCACTGCCACCGGCCCAGCACGCAGCACACCAGCGCCACCAGGACGGCGACCGCCAGCCCCCGGATCCAGCGGGGCTCGCGCAGCAACCGCAACACGTTCACGAGCGCAACTGTGCCACCTCGACGACCTCACGCAGGAAACCCCTGGCTCCCAGGAACTGCGAGAGGTGCTCGCGGTGCTCGGCGCACGCCAGCCACGTCTTGCGGCGCTCGGGGGTGTGCAGGCTCGGGTTGTTCCACAGCAGGCCGAAGTCGGCGTGGTGGGTGCAGCCGCGGGCGCTGCAGACGAGGTCGGACGGTGGTTCGTGCCGGGAGTCGTGCGGGGAACCGTCAGACGGCTCGGCGGACGTTCCCCGGGACTCCACGCGAGGTTCCACGCCCGTCAGTCTCGCACCCGCCGGGACGTGCGACCAAGCGGTGAACGCCGGGCGTCGGGTCAGGACCGGTCGGCCGGCTCGTCGTGCGAGGTCCGGATGTCCGTGATCTTCGCCTCGATCGCGGGCAGCTGCTGCGGCGGGCGCGGGGCCTGCGGCTGCACGTCGAAGGACTCCGGCGGGGCCGAGCGGGTCTCCCGGCCGGCGTTGGCCAGCACGACCGCGACGTAGGGCAGGAAGATCGCCCCCACCACGAAGATCCACCGGGTCCAGTGGTCGACGAAGACGAAGGCCAGGAAGCACGCGGTGCGGATGACCATCGAGACGACGTACTTGCGGTAGCGGACGCCCAGGTCGTCGGTGTGCGACGTCGGGGCGTCGGTGATCCGGTAGCTCGCCGTCTCGTGGTTCGGCTCGTGCAGCACGTCGTCCACGGTAAGCCCGCGCCGGGCCCCCCACCCGCTGGTTCGCGCAGGGCGATGCGTTAGCTTCGGCCCTCGTGTCCTCGGAAGCCGTGAACCCCGAAGCCGTGACCCCTGGAGCCGCCTCGCAGAGCGGCCGTACCCCGCGCAGCGTCCTGGTGACCGGCGGCAACCGCGGCATCGGCCTGGCCGTCGCGCAGGCCTTCGCCGCCGCCGGCGACCGGGTGGCGGTCACCTACCGCTCGGGTGAGCCGCCGGCCGGCCTGTTCGGCGTGCGCGCCGACGTGACCGACCCCGCCTCGCTGGACGAGGCGTTCGCCGCCGTCGAGGCCGAGCAGGGCGCCGTGGAGGTGCTCGTGGCCAACGCCGGCACCAACCGCGACCAGCTGCTCATGCGGATGAGCGACGAGGAGTTCGACTCGGTCCTGGACGCCAACCTCGCCGGCGCCTGGCGGGTGGCGCGTCGCGCGGTGCGCGGCATGGTGCGCGCCAAGAAGGGCCGCATCATCTTCATGTCCAGCGTCGTGGGCCTGTACGGCTCCCCGGGTCAGACGAACTACGCGGCCAGCAAGTCCGGGATGATCGGGCTGGCCCGCTCCATCGCCCGTGAGCTGGGCAGCCGCGGCATCACCGCCAACGTCATCGCGCCGGGCTTCATCGACACCGACATGACCGCCGCGCTGCCCGAGGCCACGCAGGCCGACTACAAGAAGGCGATCCCGGCCGGCCGGTTCGGCGACGTGGCCGAGATCGCCCAGGCCGCCCTGTTCCTGGCCGACGCCGGCTACGTCAACGGCGCGGTGCTGCCGGTCGACGGCGGTCTGGGCATGGGCCACTGATGAGCGCCCCCTCCGGCGGGCGCAAGCTCGCCGTCCTGGGCGCGGTGATGGTCGTGTTCATCGCGGCCCTGGCGTGGCTGTCGACGTGGGCCCTCAACCGCGGTTGAGGGCCTCGTCGGCGGCGTCGGCGTCCTCGACGTCCTCGCGGGTGATGCCCAGCAGCGGCAGCACCGCGTCCAGGTAGGGCACGTTCAGGGCCGCGTCGGCCTGTTCGCGCACGACCGGCTTGGCGTTGAAGGCGATGCCCAACCCGGCCGCGCCGATCATGTCCAGGTCGTTGGCGCCGTCGCCGATGGCGACGGTGCGGTGCAGCGGCAGACCCTCGGCCGCGGCGAACTCCCGCAGCGCCCTCGCCTTGGCGGCGCGGTCGACGATCGGCCCCAGGACCCGGCCGGTGAACCGGCCGTGGACGACCTGCAACCGGTTGGCCCGCACGTGCGCGATGCCCAGTTCGGCCGCCAGCGGCCCGACGACCTCCAGGAAACCCCCCGAGACCAGCGCCAGGGTGAAACCCAGCCGGTGCAGCGTGCGGCACAGCGTGCGGGCCCCCGGCGTCAGCTGCACGGCCTCGCGCACCGCGTCGACGACCTCGACCCCCAGCCCCTCCAGGCAGGCGACGCGTTCGCGCAGGGAGGCCGCGAAGTCGATCTCGCCGCGCATCGCACGTTCGGTGACGGCCGCCACCTCGGCCTCGCGGTCGGCGTGCGCGGCGAGGAGTTCGATGACCTCCTGCTGGATGAGGGTGGAGTCGACGTCCATGACGACCAGCCGGCGGCCCATGCGCGCCAGGCCGGCGGGGGAGACCGCGGCGTCCAGCCCGTGCCGGCCGGCCTCGACGGCCAGCGTGCGCCGCAACGCCAGCACGTCGGCGGCGCTGCCGCGCGTCGAGACGTCCAGTTCCACGCTCGTGACGGGTTCGGCCGACATCCGCCGGATCCGGTCCACGTTGGCGCCGGCCTCGGCCAGCACCGTGGTGATGCGCGCCACCGCGGCCGGGACCAACGGCGCTCCCAACAACGTGACGTGCAACCGGCGCGGTCGCTGCGCAGCGACCGGTTGCGGTGCGGTGCAGCGGATCTCCAGACCCTCCAGCTGCAACGCCTCGATCGCCGCCCGCACCGCCGGACCATGCGTCACCAGCGCCGACAACGTCAGGATCCCCCCGGCGACGACCTGTTCCACGTCGACGACCTGCGCGCCGGTACCGGCCAGGGCGGCGAACAACGAGGAGGTGACCCCCGGCCGGTCGGGACCGGTGACGGTCACGAGCACCTGCTGTTCGGCGTCGGTCTGTCCTGCGGGGGCGGGGCTGAGCACGCCCGAACCCTACCGGGCGTGCTCAGCGGGGCGGTCCGCCCGGTTCAGGCGTTCTTGCTGTCGCGCCAGGCGATGAGGTCGGCCAGGAACCCCAGGTCGTAGTCCGGCCCACCGGCGCTGGTGGTGAACAACCGGGCACCGGCCGCGTACAGCGCCTCGGCGCCCTCGACGGAGTCGACGCCGACCGAGCGCTCGATCTCGCCCGGGTCGCGGCCGATCTCGGCGCAGCGTTCGTCGAGGATGCCGCTCTTGCGGGTGAACGTCTCCACGTCGCCGAAGGTGTGCCAGATGTCGGCGTGCCGGGCCACGATGCGCAGGGTCTTCTGCTCCCCGCCGCCGCCGATGAGCACCGGGATGTGGCGCGTCGGCGCCGGGTTCAGCTTGCCCAGGCGGGACTCGATGCGCGGCAGGTCGTCACGCAGCTTGTCCAGCCGGCCGCCGGCGGTGCCGAACTCGTAGCCGTACTCGTCGTAGTCCTTCTCGAACCAGCCCGACCCGATGCCCAGGACCAGCCGGCCCGACCCGGTGTCGTGCGCCGAGACGTGGTCGACGGTGCGGGCCATGTCGGCCAGCAGTTCGGGGTTGCGGTAGGAGTTGCAGCTGACCAGCGCACCGATCTCGATGCGGCTGGTGGCCTCGGCCCAGGCCGCCAGCATCGTCCAGCACTCGAAGTGCAGACCCTCCGGCTCACCCGACAGCGGGTAGAAGTGGTCCCAGTTGAAGGCGATGTCGGCGCCCAGTTCCTCGGCGCGCGCGGCCGCGGCGCGGATGGCGGGGTACTGCGCGTGCTGGGGCTGGAGCTGGATCCCGATGCGTGCCGGCCTGCTGGTCGTGCCCGTGGTGCTGGTGCTCATGGAACGATCTGGCCCTTTCCGACGACGGTGATGCCCGAGGGGGTGACGTGGAAGCCCCGTGCGCGGTCCTCCTCCGGGTCGACGCCGATGCGGGCGTCGTCGGGGATCTGGACGAACTTGTCGACGATGGCGCGCTGCACCACCGCGTGCCGGCCCACCTGCACCCCGTCCATGAGGACCGACTCGGACACGTGGGCCCAGGAGTCCAGCCGCACGTTGGGCGAGACGATCGACTTCTCCACCAGCGCACCGGAGACGACGGTCCCCTGGCTGATGATGGAGTTCACCGCGTGCCCGTAGGTTCCCTGCCAGCCGTGCACGAACTTGGCCGGCGGGTAGAAGTCCTGGGCGGCGATGATGGGCCACTCGTAGTTGTAGAGGTTGAAGACCGGCAGCACCGAGATGAGGTCCATCTGCGCCTCGAAGTAGGCGTCCAGCGTCCCCACGTCGCGCCAGTAGGCGCGGTCGCGGTCGGTGGCCCCGGGAACCTCGTTGTCCTTGAAGTCGTAGACCGAGGCCAGCCCGCGCGAGACGAAGTCGGGAACGATGTCACCGCCCATGTCGTGCTTGGAGTCCTCCCGCTCGGCGTCGCGGGTGACCGCGTCGACCAGCGCGTCGGCGTCGAAGACGTAGTTGCCCATCGAGGCCAGCACCTCGTGCGGGGAGTCGGCCAGGCCCTTGGGGTCCTTGGGCTTCTCCAGGAACTCCGCGATGCGGTTCGACCCCGGCTCGGTCTGGATGACGCCGAACTGGTCGGCCAGCGAGATGGGCTGGCGGATCGCGGCCACCGAGCACGGTGCGCCCGAGGCGATGTGCGCGTCGACCATCTGGGAGAAGTCCATGCGGTACACGTGGTCCGCGCCGACCACCACGACGATGTCGGGACGCTCGTCGGAGATGAGGTTCAGCGACTGGTAGATGGCGTCGGCCGAACCCAGGTACCAGCGCTGCCCGACCCGTTGCTGGGCCGGCACCGAGGCGATGTAGGAGCCGAACAGGTTCGACATCCGCCAGCTCTGGGAGATGTGCCGGTCCAGGGAGTGGGACTTGTACTGCGTCAGCACGACGATCTTGCGGTAGGCCGCGTTCACGAGGTTCGACAACGCGAAGTCGATGAGGCGGTAGGTGCCGCCGAAGGGCACGGCGGGTTTGGCGCGGTCGGCGGTGAGTGGCATGAGCCGTTTGCCCTCCCCGCCGGCGAGGACGATCGCGAGGACGTTCGGTGTGGCCACGAAGGGCACCATAGGCCCCAGTACCGTTGCGTGCCCAGGATGCGAGAGAGGTGAGGCCGGTGCGTGTCGACCTGCTGACCAAGGAGTACCCGCCGGAGATCTACGGCGGCGCCGGTGTGCACGTCGAGGAGCTCGTCAGGGCCCTGCGCGCCCTGCGGGGCGGACCGGAGGTCCGGGTGCGCTGCTTCGGGGCGCCGCGCACCGAGGCCGGGGCGACCGCCTACCCCGAACCGGCCGAACTCGCCGGCGCCAACGCGGCGCTGCGCACGCTCGGCGTGGACCTGCAGATGGCCGGTGCCGTGGGCGGGACGGACCTGGTCCACTCGCACACCTGGTACGCCAACATGGCCGGGCACCTGGCCTCCCTGCTGCACGGCGTTCCGCACGTCGTCAGCGCGCACAGCCTCGAACCGCTGCGGCCCTGGAAGGCCGAGCAGCTCGGCGGTGGCTACCGCGTCTCCAGCTGGGCCGAGAGGACCGCGTTCGAGGCGGCGGCGGCCGTCATCGCCGTGAGCGCGGGCATGCGCGCGGACATCCTGCGCTCCTACCCGGCGCTGGACCCCGAGCGCGTCCACGTCGTGCACAACGGCATCGACGCCACCGACTGGCACCCCGTGCAGGGCCGGGACCTGGTGCGCGCCAACGGCGTCGACCCCGACCGCCCCAGCGTCGTCTTCGTCGGGCGCATCACCCGGCAGAAGGGGCTGCCGCACCTGCTGCGCGCGGCGGCGCAGCTGCCGCCGGAGGTCCAGCTCGTGCTGTGCGCCGGTGCCCCCGACACCCCCGAGATCGCCGCCGAGGTGGCCGGGCTGGTCGCCGAGCTGCAGAAGACCCGGGAGGGGGTCGTCTGGCTGGACCGGCACCTGTCGCGGCCCGAGCTGCTCGAGCACCTGTCGCAGGCCACCGTCTTCGTCTGCCCCTCGGTCTACGAACCCCTCGGCATCGTCAACCTCGAGGCGATGGCCTGCGGCGCCGCCGTCGTCGGCACCGCCACCGGCGGGATCCCCGAGGTCGTCGACGACGGCACCACCGGCTGGCTCGTGCCCATCGAGCAGGTCAGCGACGGCACCGGCGCGCCGGTCGATCCCGACCGGTTCGTCGCCGACCTCGCCGCCGTCCTGACCGAAGCCGTCGCCGACCCCGACCGGGCCCGCGCCCGTGGTGCCGCCGGCCGCACCCGCGCCGTCGAGCAGTTCTCCTGGGACGCGATCGCCGCGCGGACGCTGGAGGTCTACCGGTCGGTCCTGTGACGCGACGGGGGCCGGGCCGCAGCTGAGGCGGTCAGCGAGCGCGCCCGGCGCCCGGCGCCGAGCGCGCCGTCTGGGCTCGCCGGGGCCGCTGGGCCGCACCGGCCCAGCGCATGGAGAAGGCCGCCGCCAGCTCGTGGCGGGCGGGAGTCGACAGCACGGCCCGCAGGAGGCCGTCGCGGAGCCCGTGCACCACGACGGGCGCCGGCCGGCCCAGGCGCGTGTTGGCCTCCGCCTGCCACGCCGCCCGCCGGGCCGCGGACAGCCGACGTCGCTGGAAGGCCACCAGCTCGGGCACGTCGGCGAGCGCGCGGCCGGCGCCGCTGCGCAGTTCCCGCACGAGCAGCGGGGCCAGCTCGCACGCGTCCAGCCAGCCCAGCGTGATGCCCTGACCGCCGATGGGGCTGATCTCGTGCGCGGCGTCCCCGAGGACCACCCGGCGCCCCTGGACCATGCGCTCGGCGATCCGGCGGTGGACGGCGAACGCGCTGACCATCGAGGTGGAGCCGACGTCCAGCACCGCACCGGTGCGCTGCGCCACGACGTCGGCCAGCCGCTGCGCCTGCTGCAGCTGCCCGCCCTGCCGGTGGGCCGGCGGGTGAGCCGGTGGGTGAGCCGGTGCCCGCCCGGTGTGCGCGACCCAGCGGCGCACCCCGCCGGGCAGCGGGAACGATTCCACGACGCCCCCGGGTTCGAGGTGGATCGCCGCGGTCCCGGGGTCGGCGGTCGTGTCGGCGAAGTCGCCCATGAGGTAGGTGTCCGGGTAGGTCCGCACCCGCCCGACGGTGCCGAACAGCTCCCGGCGGCACCCGTGCGCGCCGCCGGCTCCGACGACGATCCGGGCGGTCCAGGTCTCCAGGTCCTCCTCGGCGCCGGTGGGTGAGGTGCCCGGTGCGGTGGGGCGCACCCGGACGCGCACCGGTCCCGGGCCCGTGTCGTGGACCTCGAGCACCTCCCGGCCGCGACGCAGCGCACCCGGGGCCAGCTGCGCCAGCCGCTGCTCCAGGACCGCCTCGGTGCGCTGCTGCGGCAGCGTGAGCACGAAGGGCGTCTGCGGCCAGGCCCGCTCGAAGGTCAGGGAGCCCAGCAGGCGGCCCCGGCTGCGGGCCTGGCCGGTGTGCACCTGCGCACCGGCTGCCACCACCGCCTCGCGCAGGTGGATCTCCTCCAGTGCGTGCAGTGCGGGCGGGTGCAGCCCGATGGCCCGCGAGTGGGTGCTGGGCAGGGCGCGGCGCTCGAGGACGGCGACGTCGACGCCGCGCCCGGCCAGCAGCGCGCCGAGGAAGAGCCCCGTGGGCCCGCCACCGACGACGAGCACCTCGCAGGCCGGCACGTCAGCGCGGCCCGTCGTCGGCAGGGGCGTCCAGGAGGAGGTTGCGAGCCGGCCACGGCCGCTCGACGCGCCAGCCCGGACCGGCCGCCGCCGCGAGCTCCGCGGGGGTGTAGCTGCGCCGGATCGAGGTCAGCCCGTCCTCGCGGACGAAGGAGCCGGACGCCAGGGGGCGGGTCCCCAGCGAGAACAGCCGGTAGGCCCACGCGCTGCGGGCGATGTCGCTGTGCGCGACCCGGTCGCGGGCCAGCGCGCGCGAGTCGTCGAGCAGCGTGTGCAGGGCCTGCTCGTCGAGGTGGTGCAGGACGTGGTTGGAGACGACGACGTCGAAGCGCCGTCCCTCGGCCACGAGGTCGCTGCTGTGGGCGCACCGGAAGGCCACCCCCGGCACCGGCGGCTGCCGCGCCGCCCAGGCGTGGGCCCGCGGGTCGGGGTCGATGCCGGTGACCTGCACGCGGCGCCCGTCGCGACGCGCCCAGCGGGCCAGGGCCCGCGCCAGGTCGCCGCCGCCGCAGCCGACGTCGAGGATCGCCGTGACGCGGTCCTCGCGCAGCAGCGGCCGCACGTGCCGGTGGTAGGCGACCTGCCAGCCGGCGACGACGGCGTTCACCGCGCGGAACTGCGCGTACGTGCGTTCCAGCGTGGGCAGGTCGCAGCCCGGGTCGTCCATGAGCTCGACGGCGGTGCGGTCGCGCGTGCGCAGGTCGGGCGGGCTCACCGGACTCCCGTCAGTTCCCGACGCGGTGCGGCGACCGTCACCGGCTCGGCGTCGTCCCCGCGCCCGGTGAGCGGGGAGCCGACCCGGGTGAACAGCCCGGACTCCACGGTCAGCCCGGGCCCGAAGGCCATGGCGCACACCCGTTCCCCCGCCGCCGCCCGGGCCAGGACGTCGCGCAGGACGAACAGGACGGTGGCGCTGCTCATGTTGCCGAAGTCGCGCAGCACCTCGCGCGAGGGGCGCATCTGCTCGGCCGACAGCCCCAGGGTCGTCTCCACCTTGTCGAGGATGCTGCGCCCGCCCGGGTGGACGGCCCAGTGCTCGACGTCGCGGTGGGCGCTGCCGCGCAGCGCGGCGTCGCGGGACAGCAGCGGGGCCAGCGCGGACTCGACGTGCTCGTCGATGATGTGCGGGACGTAGGAGCCGAGCACCATCTCGAAGCCGTTGTCCCCGATGTTCCAGGCCATCGCCTCCTCGCCCACCGGCGTCAGGACGCTGGCGAAGTCGTCCAGCTGCAGCGCCGGTGCGTCCCCGAGGTCGCGGCCGGTGACGATCGCGGCGGCCGCGCCGTCGGCGAACAGCGAGGCCCCCACGACGGTGTCCTGGTCGTCGCGCACGCGCACGTGCAGCGTGCACAGCTCGGCGGCGGCGACGAGGACGACGGCGTCGGGGTCGGCACGGCAGATCGCGTTCGCCTGCCGCAGCGCGGGAAAGGCGGCGTAGCAGCCCATGAAGCCCACGTGCGAGCGCTGCACGGACGGTTGCAGGCCGAGGCTGCGCACGATCCGGTAGTCCGGGCCGGGGGAGTAGAAACCCGTGCAGGAGGCGGTGACCACGTGGGTGACGTCCCCAGCGCCGATCCCCTGGCAGCCGCCGAGGGCGGCTTCCGCCGCCGCGACGAACAGTTCGCCGGCCTCCCGGGCGTAGAGGGCGTTGCGCGTACCGGTGCTCGGGTCGAGCAGCCGGCCGGTGGCCGGGTCGAAGAAGGCGGTCGCGCCGGTGTCGGCGCCGGGGGCCAGCTCGGCGAGCACGGTGTGGCGACGCTCGATCCCCGAGGCGTTGAACGCCGCGGTCGCCAGCCGCGCGCCGAGCCGGCCCAGAGCGGGCTGGGCGGTGAAGAGGTCGCGCAGTTGGTGCTGGACCAGCGCGGTGGGTGGGACGGCGACCTCGATCGACCGCAGGGTGACTGCCATGGCCTCATCAGACGTCAGCCTCGCCCGCTCCACAACGCGAGCACCGGAACGGCGCGCCCCGGGGTGGGGTCGGCGGAGCGGTCACCACCGGGTGCGGCACAGCGCGCCGCTTCCGCGCCGCTTCCGCGCCGGGCCGGCGCCCTCGGCCCACCGGCGCGCGTTCGCGGCGGGGTGAGGGTGCCGGGTCACTCCACCTTCCACGCCTCCCAGCGGTGCTGCGTCCACATCGCGGCGCGCAGGGCGTCCCGGAGCCGGTCGACGTCGCGGCGGACCTGCGACGGCGGCCGCTCCGCGGACCGGGCGTGGTGCGCCTCGAGCCGGTCGAGTTCGGTCGCCCAGCGCGCCGGTGCGCTGCGGAAGAGCTCGCCCAGCTGCGCGTCGGACAGGTCGAGCAGGTCCGGCTGCTCCCGTGCGGGGGTGGGCTGGGCAGGTGGGGTCCGGAGGCCGGGAGTGCCTCCGGGGGAGCGGTTCTCGAGACGCAGCGACGGGACAGCGGTGTCGGCCTGGACGGTCACAGGAGTTTCCTCTCGTCGGTGAGGACACCACTGTGGATCGACGTCACCACCTGGTGCGGGAGGAGTTCCCGGAAAGATCCGGCGATCTTCACGGAACGGGAAGAACTCCCGCGCTGTCTCAGATCACTTCGCTGGCCCAGGCGTTGGCCCACTCGTCGGCCGCCCCGCTGGCCAGCGCCTCGCGCAGGTCGAGCAGGGCGGTGAGCCGGTCGGTGCCCAGGCCGGCGAGGGCGACGGCCGTCGCGGCCCGGACGGCGTCGTCGTCCAGGTCCTCGCGGGTGAGCCGGTGCAGGTCCGGCAGGGCGGCCGCGGTGCGCGGGTCGCTGCGCCGGCGCTCGACGCGGTTCCAGAGCAGGTGCAGGGGTGCAGTCATGCGTGCGTGCCTCGTTCGTCCGGTTCGCCGATGGTGGGGCGCACGCTCCGACAGCCGCCCGAGCAGCTGGAACTCCTCGCCCCGCCAGGCACAACAGCGCGAGGGCCCGGTCTGTGCCCCGCACGGCGCTGTCTGGTGCGTCACACGTTCGGGCCCCGACCGCGGTCCAGGACGACCCGGACCCGGGCGGCGCTCCCGGCGTGCCCGGTCTTCAGGGACGCACCGGCTCGGTGTGGGCGTTGACCGCGGCCACCAGCGCCCGGCGGGCCACCGCACCGACCTCGCGCAGCGCCCGGGCCCGGGAACCGGCCTCCAGGCTGGTGATGGCCGCGCCGTCGTCCTCGCCGGCCAGTTCCACGATCGCCAGGACCCGCGACGCGGTCTGCAGAACGCGCAGGGCGCGGGGGGAGGTGTCCGGGGGCACGGCGTCCTTGGCCAGCCCGCCGTCGCGCACGGCCGCGATGCGGTCGGCGGCCTCCTCGCGCCAGCGGGCCACGTCCAGGGTCGCCAGCGCCTGCGTGGCCGTCGACAGGGCCGTGCGCAGTTCACGTTCGGACTCGGCCACGCTGGAACTCTCCGGCGCCCGCCGCGACGCGGCCGCGTGCACCGTCCAGGACACCAGGGCGCCCGGCTCCCACACCGACCCGAACTCGGTCACCTCCGGGACCAGCGCCCACCGCTCGGGGTGCCCGTCGAGTTCGGCCACGACGCACTCACCGGCCTCCAGGGCGGCCACGTTGACCGCCGGCGGCCCCGGCAGCCCGCGCGGGTCGCCGGGCACCGGCAGCGTGAGCAGCATCCGGCCCGACCCGGCCGGGGCGCACTCGGCGAAACCCGCCAGCAGGGTCGTGACGTCGTCGGGTGTGGAGGCGACCCCCGGCAGCGCAGCGCCCTCCCAGCGCACCACGTGGGGTTCGTCGTCGCGCACGACGGCGGCGACGGCTCGTTCGAGCGGAACGTTCGCGGTCAGCACGCCCGTGCCCCAGGCGGCCAACCGCGCGGAGCGGGGCAGGTCCAGCACAGGCGTGAGGATACGACTGGTTAGGGTCGCGACCATGAGTGACGTGCTGGACCTGTCCGCGGTGACCGTCCGCCGGGGGAGCAGCGTGCTGCTCGACGCCGTCGACCTGGCGGTGGGCGTGGAGGAACGCTGGGTCGTGCTGGGCCCCAACGGTGCCGGGAAGTCGACCCTGCTCTCGATCGCGGCGGGCCGGTTGTTCCCGACCTCGGGCACCGTGGGCATCCTCGGCGAGACGCTCGGACGGGTCGACGTCTTCGAGCTGCGCCCGCGCATCGGGCTGGCCAGCACCGCCCTGGCCGGTTCGGTGCCCGGCCAGGAACTGGTGCGCAACGTCGTGGTCACCGCCGCCTACGGCGTGACCGGACGCTGGCACGAGGAGTACGACCCCGACGACGAGGCACGCGCGGCGCACCTGCTGGACGTGCTGGGCGTGGGCCACCTGGCCGCGCGCACCTTCGCGACGCTGTCGGACGGGGAGCGCAAGCGCGTCCAGATCGCCCGCGCGCTGATGACCGACCCCGAGCTGCTGCTGCTGGACGAGCCGGCCGGCGGGCTGGACCTGGGCGGCCGCGAGGACCTGCTGCGCCGGCTGACGGACCTGGCCGCCGACCCCGACGCCCCGACGACCGTCATGGTCACCCACCACGTCGAGGAGATCCCGGTCGGCACCACCCACGCGCTGCTGCTGCGCGGCGGCAAGGTCGTGGCCGCCGGTCCGGTGGCGCAGACCCTCACCTCCGACAACCTCAGCGCGACGTTCGGGCTGGCCCTGGAGGTCGCCGACCGCGACGGACGGTTCACCGCCCGCGCGGTCTCCTCGTGACGCCGGGAAGCGCGGCTCCCTGAGGTCCGCACGGGCCGGCGCCGTCCGCCCCGGGGCACCGAACGCGGACGTCGCCGGTGATCCCGGCGTCGGGGTCAGGGGCGCAGGAGCTCGGTGGCGTAGCCGTCCTGGCTGCGCGAGTAGCGCAACCGCACGTGGTGGCCGTCGGCGGCGGCCTGGAAGAACTCCATGCGCCCCGCGTCGACGCCCCACAACCGCCACGCCGGCGCCGAGGAGGCGCCGGGCTGTTCCAGGGCGATCAGGTCGGCGGGGTCGCCCAGGGCGTCGGACAGCCACTGCTCGTCGTGCAGGGGCAGGCTCTGCCGGTCCACCAGCGCCTCGGCGCGGGCGTGCGCGGACAGCCGTTCGAACGCGTCGGCGGTGCGGGCCTCGTCCGCGGCGCGCACCGACCCGCGGACCCGCACCTGCCGGCCCAGCTGCGGCCAGTGGAACACCAGCGCGGCCACGGGAACCCGGCCCAGCTGCTTGCCCTTGGGGCTGGTCTCGCTGGCCGCGACCCAGAACGCCTGCTCGTCGACGTCCTCCAGCAGGGTGACCCTCGCGTCGGGGCGGCCGGCGACGTCGACCGTGGCCAGCGTCATGACGTGCGGGGCCGGCACGTCGGCGGCCACCGCGTCCCGCAACCACCGCTCGAACAACGCCACCGGATCGGTGGGGGCGGTCTCGGGATCGAACTGCGGTCCTTGCGGCCGGGGCCAGGACAGGCCCGCGAGGAAGCCGGACAACTCACTGCGCACCCCGCGACGGTAGCCCGTCGGGGGTGGTGGCCCCGCACGGTGGTCACCTGGTCGTCACGGCCCGACGTCCCACAGGCGCCGGTAGTAGTCCGTGCGCACCGGGTCCGGATCGACGCCGTAGGCGGCCAGGAACGTCGCCTCCCAGCCCGGGCCGTAGTTCCAGCCCAGGCTGAGGGTGGCCACGGCCAGGTCGGCCCACCGGTCGGCGACCCCCAGCCCGGCCAGGTCCACGAAACCCACCGCCTCCCCGCCGGCGTCGTCCAGCAGCGTGTTCGGGCAGCAGGCGTCGCCGTGGCACACGACCAGCCGGTCGACCGGTGGCGGGTCCTGCAGCCCACCGGTGTCCCCCACGGCGCGCTCCAGCCGGTACGGCACGCCCCAGTCGAACGGGCAGCCGGCCACCGGCAGGGTGTCGTGCAGCCGCCGCAGGCCCCGGGCCAGGGCCGGCACGGCCGTGGCCGGGCGGGCGATCCAGTCCGGTTCGACGGCGCTGCGGCCGGGCAGGGCGCGCGAGACCAGCCACGACCCCTCGGCGGCGGCGCCGTGCTCGACGACGTCGGGCACCGGCAGCCAGCGCGCCGCCCAGCGGGCCTTGGTGGCCTCGGCGGCCAGGTCGAGCGCGACCCCGGCCGGGGCCCACTTGCAGAACAACCGACCGTGCGCGCCGTCCAGGGCGAAGGTGGTGCCGCCCAGGGCGTTGACCCACACCGCGGGCAGCACGGCCGCCTCGGCCGGGCCACCCCAGCGGTGCACCACCTCGCGCAGCGCGACCGGGACGGCCAGCGGGCCGTCGGGGACCTGGCTGATCGGGATGTTCACAGGCCCAACCTAGGAGCGCTGTCGAACCGTTTCCGGCGTCGTCTCGTGATGTGCTCGGAGGGGAACGGAGGACCCGATGACCGATGCCGACGAGGAGCTCGTGCGCACCCTGCACGACGAGCACGCCGGCGCACTGTGGGCGTACGTCGTCTCCCTGACCGGCGACCGGGTCAGCGCCCACGACGTCGTCCAGGAGACGTTGCTGCGCGCCTGGCGCCACCCCGCGTCCCTGGACCCCGAACGCGGGTCGACGCGGGCCTGGTTGTTCACCGTGGCGCGGCGGCTGGTCATCGACGACTGGCGCTCGGCGCGCTCGCGGCGGGAGACGGTGCACGCCGACGTCCCCGACCGCGCCGTCGTCGACGAGTCCGAGCAGGTGCTGCAGCAGTGGGTCGTGGCCCAGGCGCTGACGCGCCTGTCGCCCGAGCACCGCGCGGTGCTGCGGGAGTGCTACTTCGCCGGCCGGTCGGTCGCCGAGGCCGCGCGGACGCTGGGGATCCCCGCCGGGACGGTCAAGTCGCGGACCCACTACGCGTTGATGAACCTCAGACTGGCCTTGCAGGAGATGGGGGTGAGCCGCTGATGGAGGAGTCGCTGTCGATGCCGTCCGACCCGTCCGATCCGTTCGGCACGACCGCGGGCCCGTACGTGCTGGGGGCCCTGGCACCGTCCGAACGCGCCGAGTTCGAGGCGCACCTGCGCGGGTGCGCGGACTGCCGCCGGTCGGTGGAGGAACTGGCGGGGCTGCCCGGCCTGCTGTCCCGCACACCGGGCGAGGTCGTCGCCGCCCTGGGCGAGGAGGACCCGCAGGCCGCGGTGCGCGAGGAGACCGGCGTGCCCGGCACCGTGCTGCCCGCGCTGCTGCGCGCCGTGCGGCGCCGGCGCACCCGTCGCCGGGTGGCGCTGGCCGGCGGCCTGGTCGCCGCGGCCGGGCTGGCGGCGGCCGTCGCGGTCCCCACCCTCAGCGGGGCCGGGCAGCCGGCGCCGACCACGTCGGTGCAGGCGGGCGGCCCGGCGGGGGAGGCGCAGTCGATGGACGCCCTGGTGCCCACCCCGATCACCGCCACCGTGCAGCTGACCGAGGTCGGCTGGGGCACGCAGGTCGACCTGGTCTGCGCCTACGCCCAGGCCGAGGCCGAGCAGCCCTACCGCTACGCCCTGGTCGTCACCGACCGCGACGGCGCCCACGAGCAGATCGGCACCTGGACCGCCGTCCCGGGCCGCGACGCGCAACTGTCGGGGGCGACGTCGTGGACGCGCTCGCAGATCGCCAGCGTCCAGGTGCAGACCATGACCGGCACGACGGTCCTGCAGCTGGACGAGAGCTAGGAGCCCTGCGCCTCGAGTTCGTCGGCCACCCGCTGCACCATCGCCACGTACCAGTCGGCGCGGTTGTAGCGGAACAGCGCGTCCGCCTCGGCCTGCCGGCCGTGCCCGGCGCCGTTGGCGCACAGGTAGTTCGCGGCGCTGAACACGGCGTCGGCCGCGTTCAGCACGTCGGCCCGGCCGTCGCCGTCGCCGTCGACGCCGTAGGCGGCGAACGTGGCGGGCATGAACTGCATGGGTCCCTGCGCCCCGGCCGAACTGGGGCCGACGTCCACGCCGTGCCCGCTCTCGACCTGCCCGACGGCCGCCAGCAGCGCCGGGCGCATCCCCGCGCAGGTCCGCGCGCCGGCCCGGTACAGCTCGGCGTAGTCGGCCGGCACGCTCCGCGCGTGCACCCCGGCGGCCCGGTCGGCGACGGTGGAGTTCACCGACGCGGCCTGGGCGCGGGCGGCGGCCAGTGCCGCGGCGGCCTCCTCGGCGGCCTGCAGCCGCGCCGCCTCCCCGGTCAGCGACTGCACCTGCGCCTGGGCCGCGGCCAGCGCCTCGTCCATCGCCGTCACCCGCGCGGCGACGTCGCGCAGTCCCGCGACCGCCTCGACGGCTCCGGTCCCGGCCCGCTCGGCGGCCACCTGCTGCGTCTGCGCGAGCTGCTGCGCGCCGCGCTGGGCGGTGTCGTCGGTGCGGCGGGCCGCGGCGAAGGCCCGCACGCTGACCGCCGGGTCCCCGCCACCGACCGCCGAGGTCAGCAGGGCCAGCCCGCGGCGCGCGCCGTCGGTGCCGGCGTCCATGTAGATCGAGCGGACCCGCCGGGTGCTGGCCGTGCGGGCGTCCTGGGCGGCCGCGGCCGCGGCCTCGGCCCGCACCTGGCTGCGGATGCTGTCGCTGACGGCGGCCGAGACCGCCTCGGTGGAACGGGTCAGCTCCTCCTGGGCGCGGGCGACGGCCTGCGCGGCCTCCTGCGCGGCCTGCTGCGCGGCGGCGGCCCGGGCGCGGGCCTGCGCCGCCGTGGTGGGGTCGGCGCTCGCGGTCGGCGTCGCCAGCCAGGGGCCGGTCAGTCCGAGGAGCAGGGCGGCGCCGACCAGCCGGGTGGGCGCAGCGCGCGGTCGAGTCCTCACGCGGTGCAGATCGACGTGGCCGGGGAAGTTCTTGAGACACGGACCCGGTGAGCAGTCGGTAGTCATGCGGTCACCCCGATATGCTCCCCGCCACGACGACGGATCTGCACGACGTCCTCACATCGAGGATTCATCAACGCGGTGATGGGGAACTGCCACCGAGAGTGACAGTCGAGGGGGGCAGCACCGTGGGTCACGTGACACACCGCGGCCGGTGGCACCGACGCCTGGACGCCCTGTGCGCCGAACCCGACCTGCTGCAGCTGGTCCTGCACCCCGTCGTCGACGTCGCCGCCGGCCGGGTCGCCGGCTACGAGGTCCTGTCCCGCTTCCCCTCCGCCGTCCCGGTCGAGGAGTGGTTCCGCGCCGCCCGCGCGCTGGGCCGCGAGGCCGACCTGGACCGCGTGGTCCTCACCGGTGCCCTGGCCCGCCTGCAGGCGCTGCCACCGGGAACCTTCCTGACCGTCAACGCCGGCCCCACCTCCCTGGCCGACGAGGACCTCATGGCCCTGCTGACGGCCCAGGACCTCACCGGGGTCGTCGTGGAACTGACCGAGCACGACGACTGCGACCCGCGCGACCTGGTCGCCCCGCTGGCCCGGTTGCGCGCCCGCGGCGCCCTGGTCGCCCTGGACGACGTCGGCACCGGGCACTCGGGTCTGCTGCGGATGGCCGTCGTGCGACCGGAGATCCTCAAGATCGACCTGCAACTGGTCCGCAACCTGCACCAGGACCCCGTCAAGCGGTCCCTGGTGCAGTTCCTGGGCGAGTGCGCCGGCCGCCTGGACGCGTGGATCATCGCCGAGGGGGTGGAGACCGTCGCCGAGCTCGACGTCCTGCGCGGCATGGGCGTCCCGCTCGTCCAGGGGTTCCTGCTGTCCCGTCCGCACGACGACTTCGCCCCGCTCAGCGACGAGGCGCTGCGCCTGCTGCGAGCCCCCGTCCACCGGCACCTGCACCGCGAGGAGCACAGCTCGCACCCGGCCGCCGTCGCGGGCCGCCGCACCGGCGACCTGGCCCGCCGCACCAAGACCTCCCGCACCGTCGCCGGCGCCGTGCAGGTCGTGGCCGAGGAGGCCGCCCCGGTCGTCGTCGTCGACACCGAGGACGTCCCGCGCGTCATCGTGCTGCCACCGCACCGCGCCGGCGACCAGCCCCGCGTCGAAGCCGTCGGCATCACCCTGGCCCCCGAGACCGCCGTCTCCGAGGCCGCCGCGCGAGCCATCGCCCGCGACGGCGACGTCCGCTTCGACCCGCTGGTGTGCACCGACGCCACCGGCCGCTACGTCGGGGTCGTCGGTGTCGAGGACGTCGTCCTGGACCTGGCGGCCACCCCTCCCGCCGCCCACCGTCGTCGGCACTGGAGGATGGGAGCATGAAGGCCTTCCGATGCGGGGACGTCGTCCCCGGCTGCCGCCGGGAGTTCACCGGCACCGACCGCGAGGACATCCTCGCCCAGGTCGCCGAGCACGCCCGCGCCGACCACGGCGTCACCGAGGTCGACCTGACCCTCGTGCAGGCCGTCGAGGCCAACCTGCGCGAGGCCTAGTGCGCGCGAGACCCGGAGCGGTCCTCCGCCCTCGGGTCAGCCGTTCGCCAGCCGCGCCGGGAAACCACCGGTCGCGACCGGGCCCCAGCGGCGGATCGTCAGCCGCAGCAACGACTTGCCCTGCTCGCGCATCGCCTGGCGGTACTCCGTCCAGTCCGGGTGCTCCCCGGCGATGCACCGGAAGTACTCCACCAGCGGCTCCACCGCGTCCTCGCCGTCGAGGACCTCGAACTCCCCGTCGACCTGCACCCACGCGCCGCCGAAGTCGTCGGAGAGCACCAGTGCCGAACCACGCGGGTCGCGGCGGGCGTTGACCGTCTTGGCCCGCTCGGGGTACGTCGAGACGACGATGCGCCCCTGCTCGTCCACGCCGGCCGTCACGGGCGAGGACTGCGGGAAACCGTCCGCCCGGAAGGTCGTCAGCACCACGTGGTGGCGCGGGCGGACGAACTCCAGCAGTTCGGCCAGGTCGACGCGACGCGACGTCGCGATGGTTCGCGGGCTCATGAGCCCGACGCTACCGTCGTCGGCGCCCTGCGACACCCAGGGCACCACCTGACGCAGCAGGAGGCGCCGTGCAGGCCGTCGAGCCGCAGGAACCGGGCAACGGGCTGGGCACCGGGCTCAAACCCCGGCACATCACGATGATCTCCATCGCCGGCGTCATCGGTGCCGGGTTGTTCGTCGGGTCCGCCTCGGCCGTCGCCGAGGCCGGCCCCGGGGTGCTGCTGTCCTACGCACTGGCCGGCCTGCTGGTCGTGCTGGTCATGCGGATGCTGGGGGAGATGGCCACCGCCCATCCCGACACCGGCTCGTTCTCGACCTACGCCGACCGCGCCCTGGGACGCTGGGCCGGGTTCAGCGTGGGCTGGCTGTACTGGTGGTTCTGGGTGCTGGTGATCCCCGTCGAGGCCACCGCCGCCGCCGACATCCTCAGCTCCTGGATCGGTGCCCCGCAGTGGGTGTGGGCGCTGCTGGTGACCCTGGCGCTGACCGCCTCCAACCTGGCCAGCGTCGGCAACTACGGCGAGTTCGAGTTCTGGTTCGCCGGGATCAAGGTCGTGGCCATCGTCGGGTTCGTCGTCGTCGGCGTGCTGGCCGTCACCGGCGTCCTGCCCGGCGCCGACGTCACCGGCACCCCGGGGCTGGAACTGACCGGCGCCGCCGGCGGGTTCCTGCCCAACGGCTTCAGCGCCGTGCTGGCCGCGATGCTGCTGACGATGTTCAGCTTCATGGGCACCGAGATCGTCACCATCGCCGCCGCCGAGTCCCCCGACCCCCTGCGCGGGGTGCGGCGCGCGGTGAACTCCGTCATCGGCCGCATCGCGGTGTTCTACCTGTGCTCCATCGCCGTCGTCGTCGCGATCGTGCCGTGGAACTCCCCGGACCTGGCCGAGCACGGCTCCTTCCAGGCGACGCTGCAGGCCATCGGCATCCCCGGCGCCGCCACGATCATGGACGTCGTCATCCTCACCGCGGTCGCCAGCTGCCTGAACTCGGCCCTGTACACCGCCTCGCGCATGGTGTTCTCGCTGTCGGTGCGCGGCGACGGGCCGCGCTGGCTCTCGCACGTCTCCGGCCGCGGCGTGCCCTACCCGGCCATCCTGGCCTCCACGGCCGTGGGTTTCGTCGCCGTCGTCGGCAACTACCTGCTGCCCGACCGGATCTTCGAGCTGCTGCTGGCCACCAGCGGTGCCCTGGCCCTGGTCGTCTACGCGTTCATCGCCCTGAGCCAGCTCAGCGCGCGCCGCGGGCTGGACGCCGCCGGTGAACGTCCGCCGGTGCGGATGTGGCTGTTCCCGTGGCTGACCTACGCCGCACTGGCCTTCATCGCCGTCGTGCTCGTCCTCATGGTCGTGCTGCCCGGCCAGCGCCTGCAGCTGCTGCTGTCCTTCGTGCTCACCGCGGCGGTCGTGGCCCTCGGCGTGCGGCACCAGCGACGCACCGGCCGGCGGGTCGGCGCAGGGCGCTGAGGGCTCCGCGCGCCGGCAGGAACCCCGCCCCGCCCGTACTCCGGAGGATGGACGCCCACCCCGCACCGCGCGTGGTGCGATGGGGTGGTGCGTCACCGCAAGAGCCAGGCCGCCGGCTTCGCCGCCGCCGGCACCGTCCTGTTCTGCCTCGGCGCCGGCGGCGGGCACGCCTGGCAACTGCTGCCGCTGCTGGTGGTCAGCGCCGCCCACCTCACCGTCGCGCGGGTCCCGCTGGCCACCGCGGCGGCGGCGGGCGCGGCCTTCGCGGCCGACTCCCTGCTGGGCTGGGACACCGGCGCCTCGCCGGTCACCCTCATCGCCGCCACCAACGTCCTGTACTGGGCGTACACCGGCACCACCCCGGCACGCCGGGCCCGGCTGGAGGTCGCCGCGCTGGGGTGCGTGGTCGCCGGCGCGGCCGTCGTGGCGCTGTCGGGCGCCGGCGCCCGCACCGTCGTGGCCGGCGCGCTGTACCTGACGGCCGTGCTCGCACTGCCCCTGTGGTGGGCCCGCGACGTCCTGCGCGGCGCCGAGCTGGCCCGCCTGGAGGCCGAACGCGCCCGCCGCGCCGAGCGCGCCGCGATGGCCCGCGACCTGCACGACGTCGTGGCCGGTCACCTGTCCGCCATCGCCCTGCAGTCCGAGGCGGCGCTCGCCGCCGCCCGGGCCCGCGGCGCCGACCCCGGCGTGCTGCCCGGCGTCCGCGCCGCCAGCGTCGAGGCGCTGACCCAGATGCGTACCATGATCACCCTGATGCGCAGCGGTGAGGCCGAGGACAGCGGCGAGGAGCAGATCGCCACCAGCCCGGGCCTCGCCGCCCTGCCGGCCGCCGTGGACCTGGCCCGCGCCGCCGGTCTGGACGTGCGCGCCGACCTGGACGTCGCGGCGCTGGTCGCGGCGCTGCCCGAGTCCGCTCGCGCGCACCCGCTGGCCGGCCAGACCGTGCACCGGGTGCTCACCGAAGCTCTCACCAACGCCCGCAAGCACGCCGCCCCCGGCCCCGTGCACGTCCTGGTGCGCGTCCACGCGCGCACCGACGGCAGCGACCTGGACCTGCGGGTCGACTCGCCCCTGCCGCTCCGCACCCCGGCCGCCCGGCCCGGCGGCCACGGCGGGCACGGGCTGGCCGGCATGCGCGAGCGCGCCGACGCCCTCGGCGCGACCTTCAGCGCCGCAGCCCGAGCGGACCTGCACCCCCCGGTGTGGCGGGTCCAGCTCACCGTCCCGCTGCCCGCGGCGGTGCCCGCGTGAACGGGGTGCGGGTGCTGCTGGCCGACGACCACACCGCCGTGCGCACCGGCCTGCGGATGATCCTGGAGACCGCCGAGGCGATCACCGTGGTCGGCGAGGCCGCCGACGGCGCCACCGCCGTGGCCCAGACCCGCGCCCTGCGTCCCGACGTCGTGGTCATGGACCTGCGCATGCCCGGCACCGACGGGGTCGCCGCCACCGCCCAGATCGTCGCCGAGGACCTGGCGCAGGTCCTGGTCCTGACCACCTTCGACCTCGACGACCTCGTGCTGGCCGCCCTGCGCGCCGGGGCCGCGGGGTTCCTGCTCAAGACCGCCGACGCCGCCCAGCTCCTCGACGCCGTGCGCCGCGTCGCCGCGGGCGAGGGGGTCGTGGCCCCCGAGGTCACCCGCACCCTGCTGGCCGCGGTCGCCGCGGGCGGACCCCCACCGCGGCGACCGGACCTGTCCGCGCTGACCGCCCGCGAGGTCGACGTCCTGCGCTGCCTGGGCCAGGGACTGTCCAACACCGCCCTGGCCGGTGCCCTGAGCATCTCCCCGCTGACGGCCAAGACCCACGTCAGCCGGCTGCTGACCAAGCTCGGCCTGACCTCCCGGGTGCAGGCCGCGCTGCTGGCCCGCGACGCCGGACTGCTCCAGGAGAGGTGCTGACGTGAGGGTCCTGCTGGTCGAGGACGAGGCCAACCTCGCCGAGACGGTCCGCCGGGGCCTGGCCGCCGAGGGCATCACCGTCGACGTCGCCCCCGACGGGCCGAGCGGCTACGCCCGCGCCCGCGCCGGTGCCTACGACGTCCTGGTCCTGGACCTGATGCTGCCGGGCCGCAACGGCTACGAGGTGTGCCGCGACCTGCGCTCGGCGGGGGTGTGGACCCCGGTGCTGGTCCTGTCGGCCAAGGACGGCGAGTACGACCAGGTCGACGCCTTCGACCTCGGCGCCGACGACTACCTCACCAAACCCTTCTCCTTCCCCGTCCTGCTGGCCCGGCTGCGGGCCCTGCACCGTCGCGGGGCCCCCGAACGTCCCGTCGTCCTGACCGCCGGCGACCTCGTCCTGGACCCCGGCACCCGCCGCGTCGAACGCGCCGGCGAGCAGATCACCCTCACCGCCCGCGAGTTCGCCCTCCTGGAGCACCTCATGCGCCACCGCGACGAGGTGCTGGCCAAACCCGACCTGCTGCGCGCCGTGTGGGACCCCACCGTCGTCAGCGACCCCAACGTCGTCGAGGTCTACGTCCGCTACCTGCGACGCAAGATCGACGTCCCCTACGGCCGCAACGCCATCCAGACCGTCCGCGGCGCCGGTTACCGGCTCGCCGCCGACGGCGGCTGAACCGGCAGCCGCACCCGCACCGACGCCCCGCCACCTCGGCGTTCGCCCACGCGCACCGTGCCGCCGTGGGCGGCGACGACCTCGGCCACGATCGCCAGCCCCAGCCCGGTGCCGCCGGACCCGCGCTGCCGGCTGGAGTCCAGGCGCACGAACCGCTCCAGCACCCGCTCGCGGTCGGCGGCCGGGATCCCCGGGCCGTCGTCGGCGACCGTCAGCACCGCGGACCCCTCGACCTCGGCCAGCTCCAGCTCGACCACGGATCCGGCGTACCGCACCGCGTTGTCGGTCAGGTTGCGCACGACCCGGGCCAGCGCCGCGCCGTCGCCGGCGACCCGCACCGGCACCGTGCGGGCCCGCACGTCCAGCCCCGAGGCCACGGTCCGCAGCCGCGCGACCTCCACCTCGACCACCTCGTCGAGGTCGACCTCGGAGGAGACCCCCGCGACGCGGCCCTCGTCGGCGCGCGCCAGCAGCAGCAGGTCGGCCACCAGCGCCTCCAGCCGGCCGCTCTCGGACCCGACGAGCTCGGTGAAGCGGGCGTCGACCGACCCCTCGCGCCCCCACACCTCCGCCGCGGCCCGCAACGTGGCCACCGGGGAGCGCAGCTCGTGGCTGGCGTCGGCGACGAACCGCCGCTGGCTGCGCTGGGCCAGTTCCAGCCGCGCCAGCATCTCGTTCATCGTCACCGCCAGCCGCGAGACCTCGTCGCTGCCCGGTGGCACCGGCACCCGCCCGTCCAGCCCGCGCGAGGTGATGCCCTGCACCGTGGAGCGGATCGCCTCCACCGGCCGCAGCGAGCGGCCCACGAACGTCCACGTCGCCACCGCGATCGCCGCCAGCAGCACCGGCGTGCCGATCGCCAGCAGCAGCACCGCCCGCGACAGGACCCGGTCGGCGTCCTCGGTGCTCTCGGCGACGACCACCCAGAACCGCCGGTCGTCCAGCGCACCGCCCAGGACGGTGACCACCCACGGTCCCTCCCGGCCCAGCGCCGGAAGGTCGACCACCTCGTGCTCCAGCCCCGCCACCTGCGGCCGCAACCCCGTCAGCGCCGGCACCCCCTGCAGGCCGGCGCTGGCGGCCACGACCTCGTCCTGCCCGGTCAGCACCTGGATGTGCGAACCGCGTTCGACGTCGGCGCCGACCGCGGTCAGCAGCCGCTCGGCCGGGTCACCCGCCAGCGCCCGGTCGGTCACCGACAGCCGCACCAGCCGCGCCTGGACCTCACCGGTCTGCTCGTCGACGGAGATCAGCGCCTCGCGCAGCAGCACCAGCCCGGCCAGGGCGCCGGCGACCACCAGCACCGCCAGCAGGGTCGTCGCCGCGACCGTCGACCGGACCCGCACCCCGGCGCGCCGCCACCACGTGATCACCGCACCAGTCTGCGGGCAGCCGGCTCGTAGGATGGGCCGAGCCGAACGGGCAGTGCACCACCTGGGGGACCCGCCGCATGAGTCAGCGCCACACCGACACCTGCACCGCGCTCGGTGTCGCCCTGCTGGCCAACGTCCCGGTGGTCCTGTGGGGCCCGCCCGGGCAGGGGAAGTCCTCGGTGGTCGCCGAGCTGGCCGCGGGCCTGGGTGCCCACCTGGAGACGGTCATCGCCTCCATCCGCGAGCCCAGCGACTTCGCCGGCCTGCCCGTCGTCGACCCCGCGACCCGCACGGCCTCCCTGGCCGCGCCGTCCTGGGCGGTCCGGCTGCGCGACGCGGTCGAGCAGGAGGGCCGGATGGGCATCCAGTTCTACGACGAGGTCTCCACCGCACCCCCGGCCACCCAGGCCGCGCTGCTGCGCCCCATCCTGGAGGGCGTCGTCGGTGACCTGCGCCTGCCCGCGGCGGTGCGCACCGTCGCCGCGGCCAACCCCCCGGACGTCGCCGCCGACGGCTGGGACCTGGCCCCGCCGGTGGCCAACCGGTTCGTGCACCTGACCTGGGAACTGGACGCCGCCACCGTGCGCGAGGGGTTCAGCACCGGCTGGCCCGCCGTGGAGGTGCCGGTGCTCGAGGAGCAGCGGGTGCAGGAACAGGTCGACCGGACCCGCGCCCTGGTCGGGGTGTTCCTGGGGTCGAAACCCGAACTGGTCACCCAGCTGCCCCGCTCCTCGCAGGAGGCCGGCCGCGCCTTCCCCACCCCGCGCTCGTGGGAGATGGCCGCGCGGCTGCACGCCTACGCGCACGCCGCGGGGGTCAACAGCACCGTCACCACGATGCTGCTGGCCGGGACCGTCGGCATCGCCGCCGGCGGGATGTTCCTGAACTACCTGCGCGAGCTGGACCTGCCCGACCCCGAGACGCTGCTGGCCGACCCGGACGCCTTCGACGTCGACCGCCGGCGCACCGACCGCACCTACGCCGTCGCGGCGTCGGTGTGGGCGGCGACGGCGGCGCGCAACACCCCGCAGCGGTGGGTGAGCTGCGGTGCCCTGCTGGCCCGCATCGCCGAGGCCGGCAGCGCCGACATCGCCTTCTCCCACGGTCGGCTGTGGGCGGCCGCGCGGCCGGCCGGGGCGATGCCGACCGAGCGCATCGTCCGCGGGCTGGCGCCGATCCTGCGGGAGCTGAACCTGCTGGTGACCCAGGGGTGAGCGAGGTGGCCGAGGACCTCCTGCACCAGGCGAACCTGCGGCTGGCCGCCGGGCGGGCCAAGGCCACCGACCTCATGCCGTACCTGGCCGACGCCCTGTACGCGGTCAAGGCCGTCGCGACCACCGACGTGCCCACGCTGGCCATCGACACCCGCTGGCGGCTGTACTACAACCCCGAGTTCATCCTCACCGGCTCCGTCGAGGAGGTCGCCGGTGCCTGGCTGCACGAGGTCGGCCACCCGCTGCGCCGGCACGGCGAACGGTTCGCGGCGCTGGCCGAACCGGTCGAGCGCGCGGTCCTGTTCAACCAGGCCGCCGACGCCGCGATCAACGCCGACCTGCGCGCCGCCGGTGTCCGGCCGCCGGCGGTCAAGGGCTGGTACCCCGAGCAGATCCCCGGCGCGCAACCCGGCATGACCGCCGAGCAGATGTACCGGCTCCTGCTCGACGGCCCCGCCGGGCGGGCCCTGGACCGGCGGTCCCCCGAGCTGCTCCTGCTGCCGGACACGTTGCCCCGCAACGACCTGCGACGGGACGGGCCGGCCCTCGTCGTCTGCGTGAGTCGGGACCCGGTCCTCACCGCCGCCGCGAGCGTGACCCTGCTGGCGCCGGGGGGCGAGCCGGTCGCCGACCGCGACGGGACGCCCGCGGTGGGGGCCCTGGACGTGCGCGACGGCCGCGGTGCCTCGTTCACGGTGCAGGCGGCCCTGCCGGCCGGGCGCTACGACATCCTCATCACCTCCGGTCCGGAGCAGGTCCGCGCCGCCCTGACGATCACCGAGCCCACCGTGCAGCTGCGCCCGGACCACCTCGCCGGCGGCTGGCAGGCCCCGGCGAAGATCGTCGTGGCCGGCCGGGACACCGCCTTCACCCCCGCCTCGCGCGTCCACGTCCTCGACGTCACGGGCCGCTCCCTCGACGTCGTCGCCGACGTCACGCCCGTCAGCGGCACGTACCTGACCTTCGAGGTCGGCGCGCTCGCCGACGGCCTGCACCGGGTCCGGGTGCGGACGGGGGACGAGGTCGTCCAGGCCTTCCTGCCCGTCGGGCTGCCGCACCTGGACCTGCACCCGGCCACCCTGCCCAGCGGGTACCGCACCCCCGTCCAGCTGTCCGGGACGGTCCAGGACCTGCACGTGGGGGCCGACAGCACCGTCGCCGTCCTCGACCCGGGCGCGGGCGATGCCGAGGTGGCCGGGGCCACCGGGCCGCTGGAGGTGCGCGAGAGCCCCGAGCCGGGCGGTGCCGTCGTCACCTTCCCGTTGACCCGGCCCCTGGACGACGGCCGGTACGCCGTCGTGCTGACCACCGGCACCACGCGGGCCCTGGCCACCCTCACCGTCGGTGGGCACGCCGCGGGCGGGGGCGACCCCTCCGACGACGCCGGGGACGACGCCGGGGACGACGCCGGGGACGACGCCGGGGGAGACGAGCAGCAGGACGCCGCCGGCTCCGGACCGGACGACAGCGACCCCGCCGACGGCCAGGACTGCGGTTCGGGCGCCGGCGGCGGGCGCCGCCCCTGGGAGCAGGACGAGTCCGGCACCGACGAGGACGGCCACGACGACGGCAGCGTCGACGCCGGCCGCGGCGAGCTCATCCGCCTGCAGACCGCCCGTCACGTCCTGGAGCACGCCCGCAGCCGCGGCAGCGTCCCGGCCGGGTGGGAACGCTGGGCCAGCCTCGTGCTGGAACCGGAGGTGGACTGGCGCAAGGAGCTGCACAGCATCACCCGCCGCGTCAGCGCCAACGTCGCCGGCGTGCGCGACTACTCCTACGCCCGGCCCTCGCGCCGGGCGGCGTCCTTCCCGCACGTCGTGCTGCCCGCGATGCGCCAACCGCGGCCCCCGCGCGTCGCGGAGGTCGTGGACACCTCCGGATCCATCAGCGACGAGATGCTCAGCCAGGTGCACGCCGAGACCGAGGCCATCGTCAAGCGGTGCCGCGCCGAAGGCGTCACCGTCATCGCCTGCGACGCCGCAGCCGCGGCCCCCCGCACCGTCCGTTCCCTCGCCGACCTGCGGATGGTCGGCGGCGGCGGCACCGACATGCGCGTCGGCCTCACCGCCGCCGCCCGCGCCCGCCCCCGGTTCGACCTCGTCGTCACCATGACCGACGGTGACACCCCCTGGCCGGCCGCGCCGCCGCCGGAGAACCCCGACGCCCGCTACGTCGCCCTGCTGCTCGACGGGGACCGCCGCAGCGTGCCGGACTGGATGCACAAGATCGTCATCCGGCACGACCCGGCCCCCGAGGCGGCCACCCGCCGCCGGTGAGCGCGGCCATCGTCGCCAGCACCTCCCAGGCGTCCTCCCGGCCGTGCAACGCCACCGCCTCCCCGGCCCCGAACCCCGCCTGGAGCACCGCCACCGTCCACGCGTCGCTCCACCCCTCCCGGAGCCCCACGACGAGCACCTCCACGTCCACCACGGCCAGCGCCAGTTCCACCGACACCTCCCGGGCCGTCCTCGTCACCACCTCCGGCGGCAGGTCCGGGTACCGCGCCTGCACCCACGCCCGCACCGCGGGGGACCGGTGGGTACGCACCCACGCCCGCAGCCACATCCCGGTGCCGAACGCCTCCTCGTCGCCGAACTCCTCCACCGACATCGCCGCGACCCCCGTGGCGGCGCGCACCCGGTCGTAGCCGGGCAGGTCCCCGGCACCCACCTCCGGCGCGGACCGCTCGCGGGGCAGGTGGACGCCGGAGGACCGCAGCCGGTGCAGGACGTCCGCCGGTCCACCGCGGGGACGAGGGGCCTGCGGCGCGAGCGCCCGCGCCAGCACCGTCACCACCGCCGCCGGCGTCGGCCGCGGCCACGGCAGGTCCGCCCAGTGCGCCGGCAACGGCTCGCCACGGCCCGGCAGCGACAGGTGCGGCAGGTGCCCGTGGTGGTCCCGCCCGGTCGGCTCGCGCTGGGTCGGCTCGCTCACGCAGGCACCCTCGCACCCACCCCCGACGTAGGCTCGAACGGTGCCCGCCCGCAGGCGACACCGCCGACCACCACCCCCCGGGCCGCCTCCGGCGCCGTTCGTGCTCGACGCCACGGACCTGCTCGCCCCACCCCCGGCCCGCCCCGACCCCCACTGGGGGATGCCGGCCGTCCTGTGGGGCGCGTGGACGGCCCGGGCACCCCGCAGCGAGCAACCGCCCTTCGACTGGCCCGCCGCCCACACCGACCTGTACCGGCACTTCCTGCTGCCCGGGATCACCCGCGCGACCGGCCACCACGTCGACGTCGCCCCCCTGGGCACCCGCGTCCTGGCCACCCACCTCGACGGTGAACCCCTGCGCCACGGCGAACCCACCAGCCTGCTGCCCGCCCACCACGTCCTCGCCGGCCACCGGTGCACCCTGGACCCCGCCCAGGTGCTCGCCTACGCCCTCCTGCGCGACGACCTCGCCGCCCTCCTCGGCCCCGCGCTCGCGGCCCCCACCGCCGCGACCCCCGACCTCGCCCTGGTCCTGGCCGCCGCCGAGGCGGGCCTGAGCGCCGCGGAGATCGTCCGCGCCCACCGCGACGGAACCCTCACCCCCGACCGGATCGCGTTGCTGACCGCCCTGCTCGGGACGTTCTGATCCGGCGCACCCACCGACCCCCTCCCACGCCCGGCCCGCGGCGGCAACTACCGTGCGCCCGTGCCGCCCCGTCTCGTCGTCCCCACCGACGACCTGTTCGCCTGGACGCTGAGCGGGCGGGACTGCCTCCTCACCCACCCCGACGACGACCCGCGCGCCGCGCTGTCCCGCGACCGCTACGCCCTGCGGCACCTCCTGGCGCAGGGACGGCACGTCATGGCGTTCGGGGCCACCGTGCTCGGCAACCTCCTCGGCGCGCTGGCCGGGGGAGCGGGGACCGACCTGCCCGGGGACCTGCCCACCGACCCGGAGCGGCTGCACGCGCTGGTGCACGAGAACTGGGACGGCAGCGCCGGGCACCGCCGCACCCTGACCGGCACGACCATCCCCGACGAGGACTGCGACCGCCGCGCCGCCCACACCCTGCTCGACGTCGTGCCCACCCCCGTCCTGCTGCCCCTGCTGCGCTGGGCCGGGCAGGACTGGCGCGGGCGGCGCACCGGCTGGCCCACCCACCTCAGCTGGCCCGACCCCGGCACGCCCACCACCGGCCGCTTCAGCGACCGCCCCCACCTGGTGCGCGTGGTCTCCACGACCACCACCCTCACCACCGCCCAGCGCGCCGCCGTCCGCGTCTGCCAGGACGCCGGACTCGACGTCGTCCTGCTGCGGGTCAACTCCTTCGGCGACCTGCCGTGCCCCGCCGACACCGAACTCGGCCTCCCCGACGGGCCGGCACCGGGCTGCCCCGCCTGCCGCCCCGCCGTCGACGTCGACCCGCCCGCCCACCTCCTGCCCGGCGAACGCCCGCTGCCGCCCTTCCTCAGCCCCGGCGTCCCCGAGGAGCACCACGACCACCACCTGCGGGCCCACCTCGCCCGCACCGCCCCCACCTACACCGTCAGCGACACCGTGGCCGCGCTGTCGCCCGAGGACCTGCGCCACCACGCCTTCGCCCTGCTCACCGACCCCGGCGCCTGGAAGGGCTCCCGGGACGACGGCCGCCGGCACCTCGCCGCGGCCGTGCAGCGCTACCGCGACCTGGCCACCGACCCGCACCTGGCCCACGAGGCGGAACAGCGGACGGAGGCCTTCCGCGACGCCCTCACCACCTGGCACGACCACCGGGACGCCCCGCGCGAGGCACTGCGCGACGGCGAGGCCCGCGCCGCCCTGCGCGAGGCCGCCACCGCCGCCGGACGCCTCCTGGCCCTGCAGGGTTTCGACGTCGTCGCCGTCCGTGCCGCCGCCGGCGCCGTGAACCGCATCCTCGGCGAGGGCGGCGCCGGCGACCCCGCCCGGGCGCTGCGCCTGTTCCGGATGCTCTCCCTGGGCATCACCGGCGAGGAACTCCTGCAGATGGAGGAGACCGGCACCTACCCCGACGACGAGACCCTCGACTTCCTCACCGTCCTGCGCGGCTGAAGGGACTGGACCTCCAGCCCGCTGCAGCACCTAGCGTCGGCGCCATGAGCATGGAGAACGTCGCCTACTCCGCCCTGTGGAACGCGATGACCGCCCCGGACGCCAAGCCGTTCCGCCCCGGAACCGTGCGCCGCGTCCTGGGCATGGCCCGCGAACGCAGCCGCCTGCTCGCCCTCTTCGTCCTGGGCTCCGTCGTCCTGGCCGTCCTCGCCGTGGCCACCCCCGTCCTGGCCGGCCGCGCCATCGACGCCGTCAGCGCCGGCGACCGCACCGCCGTCACCACCCTGGCCCTGCTCATCGCCGCCGTCGCCCTGGCCGAAGCGGGCCTCGGCCTCGCCGTCCGCTGGCTGAGCGCCACCCTGGGCGAGGACCTCATCCTCGACCTGCGCACCCGCGTCTTCGACCACGTCCAGCGCATGCCCGTCGCCTTCTTCACCCGCACCCGCACCGGCGCCCTCGTCAGCCGGCTCAACAACGACGTCCTCGGCGCCCAGCGAGCCTTCAGCGACACCCTGTCCGGCATCGTCAGCAACATCGTCGCCGTCGCCCTCACCGCCGTGGTCATGATCGGCATCTCCTGGCGCATCACCCTCCTCGCCCTCGTCCTGCTGCCCGTCTTCCTGCTGCCCGCCCGCCGCATGGGCCGCCAGCTCGCCCTGCTGGCCCGCCGCGCCGCCCACCTCGACGCCGCCATGCTCAACCAGACCACCGAACGCTTCTCCGCCCCCGGCGCCACCCTCGTCAAGCTCTTCGGCCGACCCGACGCCGAGTCCCGCGCCTTCGCCGCCGCCGCCCGCGCCGTCCGCGACATCGGCGTCACGACCGCCGTCCGCCAGGCCGTCTTCGTCACCGCCCTCACCCTCGTCTCCGCCCTCGCCCTGGCCCTCGTCTACGGCGTCGGTGGCCTGGCCGCCATCGCCGGCACCCTCGACGCCGGCAGCATCGTGGCCCTGGCGCTGCTGCTCACCCGCCTCTACGCACCCCTGACGGCACTCGCGAGCGCGCGGGCCGACGTGACGAGCGCGCTGGTCAGCTTCGACCGGGTGTTCGAGGTCCTCGACCTCGTGCCGCTGGTGCAGGAACGCCCCGGCGCCCGCCCCGTGCCCGACGGGCCGGTGGGGGTCGAGTTCGACGGGGTGAGCTTCGGCTACCCGGCCGCCGCCGACGTGTCGCTGGCCTCGCTGGAGGACGTCGCGACGCTCGACGCGCGCGGTGGGGTTCCGGTGGTCCGCGACGTCTCCTTCCGGGTCGAACCGGGGCAGGTGGTGGCGATCGTGGGTTCCTCGGGGGCGGGGAAGTCGACGCTGGCGCAACTGCTGGCCCGGCTGTACGACGTCGACTCCGGGGCGGTGCGCATCGGCGGCACCGACGTGCGCGACCTGACGACCGAGTCCCTGCGCCGTGCGGTCGGGGTGGTCACCCAGGACGGTCACCTGTTCCACGAGTCCCTGCGCTCGAACCTGCAGCTGGCCCGGCCCGGCGCGAGCGACGCCGAACTGCTCGACGCCCTGCAGCGCGCGCGGCTGGGGGAGCTGGTGGCGAACCTGCCCGAAGGGCTGGACACCGTGGTGGGGGAGCGGGGCTACCGGTTCTCCGGCGGGGAACGTCAGCGCCTGACCATCGCGCGGTTGCTGCTGGCCCACCCGCGGATCGTGGTGCTCGACGAGGCGACGGCCCACCTGGACTCGGCCTCGGAGGTGGCGGTGCAGGCCGCGCTGGACGAGGCGCTGGAGGGGCGGACGGCGATCGTCATCGCGCACCGGTTGTCGACGGTGCGCGGCGCCGACCAGATCCTGGTGCTCGAGGCGGGCCGGATCGTCGAACGCGGAACGCACACCGAACTGCTCGCGCTCGGTGGGCGGTACGCCGAACTGCACCGGCACGGTTCGCTCGCCCCCGTGGACGGGGCCGCCGTCGTGTCGGAGGTGGCCGGCCGACCTGACGGAGGACCCGCCTGAGCAGCAGGGGCCGGTTCCCGGCGACCTGCCACCGTGGCCGTCGAGGTCGAGGGAGCTGCGCGAACACGTGCACCCGTGGTCCTTCAGCCCGTCCGCCGCGACGCCGGCCATCGGCAGCTTCGAGAACTACGCGAACTCCTCGTCCCGCGGCCGGTCGAGATTCGGCAACCAGTCACGGTAGACGCACCCGGCGTGGTTGACTGCTCAACAGTCCGAACACGGACTGTCGAAGCACCGTCTCAGGAGCAATCACGTGTCCCAGATCGCCACCCCTCCGCCGCCGACGTCGCGTCGGCCCGGGAAGGGACTGCCCGTCGCCGCCCTCGTCCTCGGAATCGTTGCAGCAGTAGGATGCTTCATCCCCTTGCTCAACATCGGCAGCATCCTGCTGGCGGTCGTCGGGCTCGTCCTGGGTGCTGTGGCGCTCGCTCGCCGGGCGGAAGGCAAGGGGATGGCGGTGGCCGGCGTCGTGCTGTCCGTCGTGGCGGTCGTGGTAGCCATCGTCGTCAACCTGCTGGCGGGCGCGGCCGTCGACGCGGTCGACCAGGCCGTGGACCAGGCCGTCACGGACACGGAGAACGGCTACAGCACCCTCGCTCCCGACGAAGCAGCCGCCGCGCAGGCCGAAGCGCTGCCGATCGGCACCGCGGCGACCGTGGGCGACTACACCGTGACCGTGACTGCCGTGAACCAGGACGCGACCCAGGCCATGGCGGAGGCGAACCCCTTCAACGAACCGGCGGCCGGCCGGTACGTCCTGGTGGATCTCGCAGTGACCTACAACGGGACGGCGGAGGAGGCCAACCCGTGGCTCGACCTGTCCACCGACTACCAGGCCACCGACGCGCGGAACTACTCCGCCTCCTCCTGCGCCGCGGTGGAACCGACGTCCCCGGCGACGCTCCCCGCCCTGCGAGCCGGCGGAAGCGCCACGTACCAGGAGTGCTTCGACGTGCCGGCTGAAGCGATCGCCGGCGGAGTCGTCGCCGTCGAGCAGAACTTCAACTTCTCCGACGACCAGGTGGTCTGGGCGGCGGGCTGACCCTGGGACGTCCACCGTCCACCGTTGCCCGCGGGTCACGGCCTCGTGGGCGACGGTGGACCCGGGACGGCGTGGTCGACGGGCTCAGGCCGGGAGGAGCTTGCCGCACAGCCGGGTGAGCTCGGCCAGCTCCTCCCGGCTGAGGCCCGCGAACTCCCGCGCGATGGCCGCCGCGTGCCGCCCGCCGGCCTCGCGGCGCAGCGCCGCACCGGCCTCGGTCAGGCGCACGACGACACCGCGGCCGTCGTGCGGGTCGGCCTCGCGGGCCAGCAGGCCCCGGCCGGCGAGGCGGTCCACCAGCCGGCTGAGGGAGGGTTGCGGGAGGTAGACCTCCTCGCTGAGCTCCCCCAGCCGGCAGCGGCCGCCGGCGGAGCGGGAGAGCGTGTAGAGCACGTCGTACTCGCGCACGCTCAGCCCGCCCCAGACGTCCTGCGCGGCGAACCGGCGCAGCAGCGTCGCCTGCACCCGGAAGACCGACTCCCAGGCGTCGACGGCCGCGCGGGTCCGGCCGTCAGACAAGCGCCTGCGCCGCCTGGAGGTCACGGGCCGCGACGCGGCTCGCGTGCGAGGGCGGGTCGCTCGGCACACCGGCCGCACGACGGGCCTCGAACTCCTTGCGCAGCACCGGGACCACCTCGCCGCCGAGCAGGTCGAGCTGTTCCAGGACCGTCTTCAGCGGCAGACCCGCGTGGTCGATGAGGAACAGCTGCCGCTGGTAGTCGCCGAAGAACTCCTGGAACGTCAGCGTCTTCTCGACCACCTGCTCGGGGGACCCGACGGTCAGCGGCGTCTGGCGGGTGAACTCCTCCAGCGAGGGCCCGTGCCCGTAGACCGGGGCCACGTCGAAGTACGGCCGGAACTCCCGCACCGCGTCCTGCGAGTTCTTGCGCATGAACACCTGACCGCCCAGCCCGACGATGGCCTGCTCGGGCGTGCCGTGCCCGTAGTGGGCGTAGCGCTGCCGGTACAGGTCGATGAGCCGGATGTAGTGCTCCTTGGGCCAGAAGATGTTGTTGGCGAAGTACCCGTCACCGAAGTACGCCGCGATCTCGGCCACCTGCGGGGTGCGGATCGAGCCGTGCCACACGAACGGCGCGACGCCGTCCAGCGGGCGGGGGGTCGAGGTGAACCCCTGCAGCGGGGCGCGGAACTGCCCCTCCCAGTCCACGACGTCCTCGTCCCACAGGCGCCGCAGCAGCGAGTAGTTCTCGATGGTGAGCTCGACGCTCTTGGAGATGTCCTGGCCGAACCAGGGGTACACCGGTCCGGTGTTGCCGCGGCCGAGCATGAGGTCGGTGCGGCCGTCGGACAGGTGCTGCAGCATGGCGAAGTCCTCGGCGATCTTCACCGGGTCGTTCGTCGTGATGAGCGTCGTCGACGTGGACAGGACGATCCTCTTCGTCCGGCCGGCGAGGTAGCCCAGCATGGTGGTGGGCGAGCTCGGCACGAACGGCCGGTTGTGGTGCTCGCCGGTGGCGAAGACGTCCAGGCCGACGGCCTCGGCGTGCTCGGCGATGGTCATCATGTTCTTGATGCGCTCTGCCTCGGTGGGCGTGCGCCCCGTGGTGGGGTCGGTCGTCACGTCCCCGACGGTGAAGATCCCGAACTGCACGACCCGCTCCTCTCCGACAAGTCCATGCGTCTGCATGTACTTGGTTGAAGCGTACAGCACTCGGGGTTGTTCCCGGGCGGCTAGGAGCGCTTCGCCAGCCGGGAGTGCCGGTAGCCGTAGGCCAGGTAGACCAGGACGCCGACGGCCATCCAGATCCCCAGCCGGATCCAGCTGATCGCCGGCAGGAAGCCCATGAGGACCAGCGCCGCGACGGCCGACAGGATCGGCAGCACCGGCACCCACGGCATGCGGAACGCCCGCGGCAGGTCCGGGCGGGTGCGGCGCAGCACCACCACGCCGATCGAGACCAGGACGAAGGCGAACAGCGTGCCGATGTTCACCATCTCGGCGAGCTCGGAGATCGGGGTGACCGCGGCCACGACGGCCACGACGACACCCGTGACCGCGGTGATCCGGGTCGGCACCCCGCTGCGCTCGTTGACCTTGGAGAACCAGGCCGGGATGAGCCGGTCGCGCGACATCGCGAACAGCACCCGGTTCTGGCCGAGCATGAGGATCATCATCACCGTCAGCAGACCGGCCACCGTCCCGACGCTGATGAGCGTCGCGACCACCTCCGCACCGACCGAGCGGAAGGCGTTGGCCAGCGGGGCCTCGACGCTGATCTGCTCGTAGCTGACCATCCCGGTCACCACGAGCGAGACCAGCACGTACAAGCCGGTGCAGATCGCCAGCGAGCCGAAGATGCCGCGGGGCACGTCGCGTTGCGGGTTCCTGGTCTCCTCGGCGGCCGTGGCGACGATGTCGAAGCCGATGAAGGCGAAGAAGACCAGCGCCGCCGCGGTGAAGACACCGCCGATGCCGAAGGTGCCCAGCGGCACCCCCAGGTCCTCCCACAGCGACGGGTCCGCCGGCGTGCTCGAGGCCCCGGCCGAACCGGTCGGCGGGACGAACGGGGACCAGTTGTCCCGCTGGACGAAGAACAACCCCGCGACGATGACGATGCCGACGACCAGCAGCTTGATCCCCACGACGACGGCGTTGACGCGGGCGGACGTCTTCGTGCCCACGCACAGCACCGCGGTCAGCACCAGGATCACCGCGGCGGCGATGAGGTTGGGGTTCGTCGGCGAGGGATCGGTCGAGTACAGCCAGGGCGGCAGGTCGAGGCCGAGCGTGACCGACAACAGGTCCGCGGCGTAGCTGGACCAGCCGACCGCCACCGTCGAGGCGCCCAGTGCCAGTTCGAGGATGAGGTCCCAGCCGATGATCCACGCCACGACCTCGCCCAGGCTGGCGTAGGAGAAGGTGTAGGCCGAGCCGGCCACCGGCACGGTGGAGGCGAACTCGGCGTAGCACAGCGCCGCCAGGGCGCAGACGATCCCGGAGACCACGAACGACAGGGCCACGGCCGGCCCCGCGCGCGTGCCCGCGGCCTCACCCGTCAGGACGAAGATGCCCGTCCCGATGATGACCCCGACCCCGAACACCGTCAGGTCCCAGGCGCTGAGCGTCTTGCGCAGCCGGTGCTCGGGTTCGTCCGTGGTCGCGATCGCGTCCTCGACGCTCTTCGTCCGGAAGATGCCCACGGACGGCGACGGTAGGCCCCTCAGGCCGTCCGTGCGACCCGGATGATCTTCCGCCGCAACCAGATCTTGCGCCCGCCGCCCATGTAGAGCCGGACCCGGGCCAGTTCCCAGCGGCCGTACTCGGCGTGCTCGGTGAGCAGTTGGCGCGCGTCCGAGCGCGAGGTCTCGCGCGACAGGGTCAGCACGCGGTACTCGTACTGGTCGGGGGTGCCGGAGTCGGTGCGTCCCGTGCCGGTGTGTGCAGCCATCGCCGTCCATGATGCACCCGGGCTCGTCCCGGTGGGGCCACCCGGCCGATCTTCGGTACGGTCGGGCCATGACGCCCGACCCGCGTGCGGCCCTGGCCCGCCTCGTGGCCGCGCTCGAGGACCACCTCGCCGCCGCCGCCAACCGCCGAGGCGAGACGGACCCCGCCGTCGCCGACGCCTACCAGCGCGCCGCCGAGGCGTTCGAGACCTACGAGGAGGCGCTGTACGACGCCTACGACGAGGTCACCCCCTTCGTCCTCTACGACGACGACGACGAGGACGACGACGAGGACGACGACGACCTCGACGACGAGGACGACGAGGACGTGGACGACAGCGACGACGACGGCGACGACGACGGCGACGGGAACCGCCCGACCGCCATGTGAGGGTTCGGTGGCGTGCGGGTGAGTGCCGCCGGGGGCGGCGGGGCGTAGCGGCTACCGTGCGTCACGTGCTTCTGCCCGCCTCGCCCCCACGTCCACGCCGCCTCTGCACCGGAGGTGCCCGCGCGTGAGCATGGGCGTCGCCGAGGGAGCGTTCCTCGGCCTGGTGCAGGGGCTGACCGAGTTCCTGCCGATCTCCTCCAGCGGTCACCTCGCGGTCGTCGGCACCCTCATCGGGACCGCCGACCCGGGCGCGGCGTTCACCGCCATCGCCCAGCTGGGCACCGAGGCCGCCGTCATCATCTACTTCCGCAAGGACATCGCCCGGATCATCAGCCGCTGGGTGCTGTCCCTGACCGGGCGCGTCCCGCGCGACGACCCCGACGCCCGCATGGGCTGGCTGGTCATCCTCGGCACGATCCCCATCGGTCTGCTCGGGCTGCTGTTCCAGGACTCCATCGAGACCGTGCTGCGCGGGTTCGTCGTCATCGCCACCTCGCTGTGGGTCTTCGCCCTGGTCCTCGGGGCCGCTGACCGGTTCGGCCGCAAGACGCGGACGCTGGACCAGCTCACCTGGAAGCACGGTGTCCTCTTCGGGCTCGCCCAGGCGATGGCCCTCATCCCCGGGGTGTCCCGCTCGGGCGGCACCATCACGATGGGCCTGCTCCTGGGGTACACGCGCGAGGCCGCGGCCCGCTACTCGTTCCTGCTGGCGATCCCCGCGGTCGTGCTGTCCGGCTTCTACCAGCTGTTCGACGAGGTCAGCACGGGCGTGACGATCGCCTGGGCACCGACCGTCGTGGCCACCCTCGTGGCGTTCGTCGTCGGCTACGCCGTCATCGCCTGGCTCATGCGGTTCATCTCCACGCACAGCTACACGCCGTTCGTGGTCTACCGGATCGCGGCCGCGGTCGTCGTCTACGCCCTCGTCCTGGCGGGGCAGCTGCCGGCGTTCCAGAACGGCGCGCTGGGCTGAGCGGCCGTCACAGCCAGCCCGAGCGCTTGAAGAACCGGTACAGGCCCAGGCAGACCCCGGCCATCAGCAGCAGGCAGCCGGGGTAGCCCAGCCGCCACGTCAGTTCCGGCATGTGCTCGAAGTTCATGCCGTAGATCCCGGCGATCAGCGTCGAGGCCGCGGCGATGGCCGCCCAGGCGGAGATCTTGCGCATGTCCTCGTTCTGCCGCACCGAGACCTGGGCCAGGTGGGCGTTGAGGATGTCGGTGAGCAGCCGGTCGTAGCTCTCGACGTGCTCGACGGTCCGGACCAGGTTGTCGAGCACGTCGCGCAGCACGAACACCGCCTGCTCGTCCAAGGGGTGGTGGGCCGCGTGCGGGTCCTGCCCCTCGCCCGGCCCGCCGCCGTTCCCGTCCCCGTCGACCAGCCGCTTCATGGGCGCCACCAGCGGGAAGGCGGCGCGCCGGACCTCCAGGACCTCGCGCTTGAGCGAGTAGATCTGCTGGGCGTCCGAGCTGCGGGTGGGGGAGAAGACCTGCTCCTCCACCTCCTCGACGTCCTGCTCCAGCGCCGCGTCGATGACGGTGTAGCCGCTGACGACCTTGTCCATCACGGCGTGCAGCACACCCTTGGGCCCGCGCCGCAGTTCGGCGGTGTCGCCCTCCACGGCGGCGCGCACGTCCGAGAGCGCCCCGATCTCGCCGCGCCGGACGGTCACGACGAAGTGCCGCCCGACGAACACCATGATCTCGCCGGTCTCGACGCTGGAGGTCTCGTCGAAGTACTCCAGCACCTTCAGGACGACGAAGACGGTGTCGTCGTAGTACTCGATCTTGGGCCGCTGGTGGCCCACGACCGCGTCCTCGACGGCGAGGCGGTGCAGATGCAGCGCGGAGGCGATGTCGGTGAACTCCTCGGCCGAGGGGTCCTTCAGGCCCAGCCAGAGGAACTCCTGCGAGGAGGGCAGTGCCTGCGTGTCGTCGGCAGGGTCGGCGAGGTCGGCGCAGCGGCGCAGCGCGGTGTGCAGGTCCGCCACCTCCTGGCGCGTTCCGTCCCGGTAGGTGGCCACGTCGACGATCACCGGCTCATCGTGCTCCTCGGCCGCCCGGCCCGCATCGACGGCGGCCGCCCTCGTCGGCGGTGGACGCCCGGCCGCGGCGAAGATCGCCCGCCCGTAGGCTGAACCGGTGCCGACCCTCCTGCTCGTACGCCACGGGCGCAGCACCGCCAACACCGCCGCCGTCCTGGCCGGCTGGACGCCGGGCGTCCACCTCGACGACACGGGCCGCGGGCAGGCCGAGGCGCTGGCCCGGCGGCTGGCGCCGGTGCCGGTGGCGGACGTCGTCGTCTCCCCCCTGGAGCGCTGCCAGGAGACGGCGGCCGCGCTGGTCGCCGTGGACGGCCCGAGCGGGCCGCGCCCGGCGCTGCGCACCGACGACCGGCTGGGGGAGTGCAAGTACGGCGACTGGACGGGCAGGGCGCTGAAGGACCTGGCCAAGGAACCGTTGTGGCGGACCGTCCAGTCGCACCCGTCGGCCGCGGTGTTCCCCGGCCCCGGCGGTGAAGGACTGGCGACCATGCAGCACCGGGCGGTGGAGTCGGTCCGCGAGCACGACGCGCGCATCGCGGCCGAGCACGGGGAGGACGCGGTCTGGGTCGCGGTCACCCACGGCGACGTGATCAAGGCGGTCCTGGCCGACGCCCTGGGCATGCACCTGGACCTGTTCCAGCGCATCTCGGCCGACCCCTGCTCGGTCTCGGTCGTCCGGTACGCGCCCCTGCGGCCCTTCGTCCTGCGCATGAACGACTCCGGCGGCGACCTCGCGGGATTCGCCCCGCCCGGGAAGAAGCGCAGGTCGGCGCGCAAGCGGGTCAGCTCGGACGCCGTCGTCGGCGGCAGCACCGGGTCGGCGTAGGGTCGGGGACATGCCCGTCTTCGACTACGACCCGCCGGAACGCTTCGTGGCGGGCACCGTCGGCGAGCCCGGTCAGCGCACGTTCTTCCTGCAGGCCCGCGCCACGGGCCGGCTGACGTCGGTCGCCCTGGAGAAGACCCAGGTCGCCGCCCTCGCCGAGCGGGTCGGCGAACTGCTCGACGAGATCGTCCGCCGCTCCGGCGGTGCCGCCCCCGTGCCGGCGATGACGGCCTCGGGCTCGCAGGACACCGGACCCCTCGACGTGCCGATCGAGGAGGAGTTCCGCGTCGGGACGATGAGCCTGGCCTGGGACGGCGAACGGGACGTCGTCGTCATCGAGTGCTTCGAGGTGAGCGAGGAGGACATCGACCCCGAGCTGCCCGACCTGTCCGAGGACCGCAACCTGCTGCGCGTCTCCCTCGACGGGACGGCGGCCCGCGCCTTCGCCGCGCGCGCCCTGGCGCTGGTCGCGGCCGGCCGGCCGCCCTGTCCCTTCTGCGCCGGTCCGCTGGACCCGGAGGGTCACGTCTGTCCCCGGGCGAACGGGTACCGACGCTGAACGGGACGTTCGCCGGGATCGCCGAGCAGGAGGCGCTGGCCCGGCTCGTCGCGGGCGACCTGCGGATCGAGGGGCGGCTGGCCGACGCCTCGAACGCGACGATGTACGCCGTCGTCGGCGGCGACGAGGGCGACCTGGCGTGCGTCTACAAACCCGTGACGGGCGAACGTCCGCTGTGGGACTTCCCCGACGCCACGCTGGCGCGCCGCGAGGTCGCCGCGTACGCGGTCTCGGCCGCCACCGGGTGGAACGTCGTGCCGCCCACCGTCTTCCGCGACGGCCCGCTGGGGCCGGGATCGGTGCAGCTGTGGCTGCAGCAGGACGGGGCCGACCCGGCCGGCGCCGAGGAGGTCGTGCTGCCCGCGCCCGGGGCCGGGCTCATCGACATCGTGGGGCTGCGGCACGTCGAACCCGGCTGGCACACGGTGCTGGAGGCCGAGGACGGCGGCGGACGCCCCGTCGCCCTGGTCCACGCCGACGACCTGCGCCTGCGGCACATCGCCGTCCTGGACGTCGTGCTGAACAACGCCGACCGCAAGGGCGGGCACGTCCTGCCCGGCTGGTCCGGTGCGGTGCACGGCGTGGACCACGGGCTGACCTTCCACTGCGAACCCAAGCTGCGCACGGTGCTGTGGGGTTTCGCCGGCTCGCACCTGCTGGCCGAGGAGCGCGAGGTGCTCGGGGCGCTGGCCGTGGACCTGGAGGGCGCGCTGGGGGAGCTGCTGCAGGAGCTGCTGAGCGTGGAGGAGGCCGTCGCGACGCTGGAACGGGTGCAACGGCTGCTGACCGTGGACCGGCTGCCCCGGCCGCGCGGGCACCGCACCATCCCCTGGCCGCCGTTCTGAGCCGCCGTCCCGGGCGCTGAGCGCGGAAGGTAGGTTCGCCCCGTGCGTTCCTGGCCCGTCCCCGAAGTCCCGACCCTGCCCGGTCGGGGTCCCCGCGTCCACCTGCACGACAGCTCCACCGATGAGCTGGTGCCCGCGGGGCCGCAGGCGGGCACGGCGACGCTGTACGTCTGCGGGATCACCCCGTACGACGCCACCCACCTCGGGCACGCCAACACGTACGTCGCCTTCGACCTGCTGGGCCGCGCCTGGCGCGACGCCGGCCTGCAGGTGCGGTACGTGCAGAACATCACCGACGTCGACGACCCGCTGCTCGAGCGGGCCGAGGCCACCGGCGTGGACTGGCGCGACCTGGCCACCTCCCAGATCGACCTGTTCCGCGGCGACATGACGGCGCTGTCGGTGCTCCCGCCGGACGAGTACCTCGGGGTCGTCGAGGCGGTCGACCTCGTCTCGGCGTCCGTGCGCGACCTGCTGGCCGCCGGTGCGGCGTACCGGGTCCCCGGTGTCGACGGCGGTCCCGACGGGGACGTCTACTTCCCGGTCGAGGCCGACGCCGCGTTCGGCCAGGTCTCCGGTCTCGACGTGCCGACGATGCTGGAACTGTCCGCCGAGCGTGGGGGTGACCCGCAGCGGCCGGGCAAGCGGAACCCGCTCGACCCGTTGCTGTGGCGTGTGGAGCGTCCCGGCGAACCGGCCTGGGAGGGCGGCGAACTGGGCCGCGGGCGTCCGGGGTGGCACATCGAGTGCACGGCGATCGCGTTGCGGCACCTGGGGATGCCGATCGACGTGCAGGCCGGCGGTAGCGACCTGGTGTTCCCGCACCACGAGATGGGCGCCTCGCACGCCCAGGTCCTGCGCCCCGACGCGCGGCCCTTCGCCCGGGTCTACGCGCACTCGGGCATGGTCGCCCTCGACGGCGAGAAGATGAGCAAGTCCAAGGGCAACCTCGTCCTGGTCTCCCGGCTGCTCGCGGCCGGGGTCGAGCCCGGCGCCGTGCGCCTGGCCATCGTCGCCCACCACTGGCGCAGCGACTGGGAGTGGACCGACGACGTCCTGGCGCAGGCGCGCGCCCGGTTCACCGCCTGGAGCAAGGCCGTCTCGGCGCCGGCGGGCCCGGCGGCGGCCGACCTGCTGACCACCGTGCGCGAACGGCTGGCCGCCGACCTCGACGCGCCCGGCGCGGTCGCGGCGATCGACGCCTGGGTGACCGCGGTCGAGGCCGGGGAGGGCGACGACCCCGAGGCGCCCGCGCTCGTGCGGGACCTCGCCTCCGGCCTGCTCGGCGTCGAACTGGCCTGAGCTCCTCGCGTCTGCTCCGGCGCGGGCAGGGGCGGGAGGACTACCGTGCGGGCGTGCACGAGTTCAGCGGCGTCGACCTGCGCGGGGCGCGGTTCGAGCACGTCGACCTGACCGGTGCCGATCTGCACGCCGTGGACCTGTCGCGGGCCCGGGTGCGCGGCGCCCACGTCGACGGCCTGGTGATGCGCGGCGTGGAGTGCGTGGACCTGCGCATCGACGGTGAGATCGGGCGCCTGGTCGTCAACGGCGTCGACGTGGGCGCGTACGTCGCCGAGCAGATGGAACGGCGGGACCCGGTGCTGGCGCGGATGCGGCCGGTGGACGCCGCGGGTTTCCGCGCGGCCTGGGCCCTGCTGGAGGAGTTGTGGGAGGGGACGGTCGACCGTGCCCGGTCCCTGGACCCGGACCTGCTGCACGCCTCCGTCGACGGGGAGTGGTCGTTCACGCAGACGTTGCGGCACCTGGCCTTCGCGACCGACGCCTGGGTCGGCCGCGCCGTGCTCGGCGACCCCTCGCCGTGGCACCCGCTGGACCTGCCGTGGGAGGAGATGGCGGACACGCCGGGCATCCCGCGCGACCGCTCCGCCCGGCCGGCCCTGACCGAGGTCCTCGACCTGCGCCGCGACCGGCAGCGGGTCGTCCGCGAGTACCTGGCCGGCCTCACCGACGAGGAGCTGGACACCGACACGGAGCCGGTGGAGGGTTCGAGCTGGCCACCACCGCAGAGCTTCCCGGTGCGTGAGTGCCTGTCGGTCGTGCTGAACGAGGAGTACTTCCACCGCCGCTTCGCCGAACGCGACCTCGACGTGCTGACGGGGGACGCGACGACCTGAGGCCCTCTTCCCGGCCGAGGAGGTTCCGCGGAACTGCATCCGTGCGGGTCCCCGGCCCGGAAGAGGGGGTGAACGGACCGCCGGACGGCGGGCCGCCACCCCGAGGAGGACTTCCGTGCGCACGCTCCGCGAGTCAGCCGCCCTGCTCGCCGCCCCCGTCGTCGCCCTGTCGGTGCCCGTGGCCGGTGTCGCCCTGGCGGGCAGCGCCTCCGCCGCCACCGCCGGCACCGCCACCGTGTCGATCCTGCACGCCGTGCCGGACCTGACCGTCGACGTCTACGCCGACGGCCAGGAGGTCGTGGGCGACTTCACCCCCGGAACCCTGACCGACCCGCTGCAGCTGCCGGCCGGGACCTACGACCTCGCCGTGTACCCGGCCGGATCCGACCCCGCCGCCACGCAGCCGGCCATCTCCGCCGCCGGGGTGGATGTGCCGGCCGGTGCCGACGTCACCGTCACCGCGCACCTGGGTGCGGACGGAACCCCCACGCTGACCCCGTTCGTCAACACCCCCGCCGACCTGGCCCCGGGCGAGGCCGAACTCACCGTCCGGCACACCGCGGCCGCGCCCGCGGTCGACGTCCGGGCCGGTGGAACCCCGGTGCTGACCGGCCTGACGAACCCGGACGAGGCCGCGGTGACCGTTCCGGCCGGAACCGTCAGCGCCGACGTCACCCTGGCCGGCACCGGCCAGGTCGTCATCGGCCCGGCCGACCTCACGCTGCCCGAGGGCACCCGGACCATCGTCTACGCGTGGGGATCGGCCGAGGCGGGCAACCTCCAGCTCGCCACCCAGAGCGTGACCGGTGGCGGTTCGGCCCCCCACGGTGTCCCCGCCGGCGAGGCCGGGCTGGCCGACACCGGTGCGCCGGACCTCATCGCGGCAGCCGGTGTCCTCGCCCTCGTCGGGGCCGGCGCGTCCGTGGTCGTGGCCCGGCGCCGGAGCCGCACCGGCGCGTGACGGCGCGGCTGGTCCCCGCCGCGGCCCTCGCGGTGGTGGGGTGCGTCCTGCTGGGGTCGTGGGCGTCGTCCCGGCCGCAGCAGGACGACTTCTCGACCGCCGTGGCCCGGGCCGCCCCGTCCACCGCGCCCAGCCCGACGCTGACCCCGACGCCGACCCCGACGCCGACCCCGACCTCGGCCACCGGGGTCGGGCGGCGCTCCGCGGTCCTGGTCGGCGTTCCCGAACCGCCGGTGCCCCGGCACGTCTCGTCGGCCGGGCCGGGGATCGACGCCCCGGTCACGCCGGTGGGTGTCGACGAGCGTGGGCAGGTCGCGGTCCCGGCCGACGGCTCGGTCGTCGGCTGGTACCGCTGGAGTTCGCCGGCCGGCCCGTCCGGGAGCACCGTGCTGGCCGGGCACGTCGACACCCGCGCCGGCGGACCGGGAGCGCTGTTCGGGCTGTCCGACGTGGAACCCGGCGAACGCGTCCGGCTCCGCCTCTCGGACGGGTCCGAACTGGGCTACGAGGTCGTCTCCCGGCAGGCCCACGGCAAGGCCGAACTCCCGGTGCGGGAGCTGTTCCGCAAGGACGGCCCGCCGGCCCTGGTGCTCATCACCTGCGGCGGCGACTTCGACGAGGAGACCCGACGGTACGCCGAGAACGTCGTCGTCACCGCCGTTCCGTCGCCGTGAGCGGTGCGGGCCGGCCCCGCCTCACTGACCGTGCTGCTGCAACTGCGCCTGGACGACCCCCTGCAGGTGCCGCAGCTGCGCCGGGCCGAGCTGGCGCACCTCACCCTCGAGCCGGCGCACGACGTGGGGATCCTCGAGCATCCGCTCGGAACTCTGCAGCAGCACGGTTCCGGCGCCGGTGAAGTCGTACTGGCGCTCCTCGCCCGACCGCGTGCCGAACAGGGCGCCTCGGGCGGCACCGAGGAAGTGCCCCATCCAGCCGGCGTCGAAGTGCTGGGAGGGCGCGGGGCAGTCGGCCCAGCCGACGAGGGCCTCGGGGTCGACGCGCACCGGGGGTTCGACGAAGATGACCGGCCCGGAGGAACTGGCCAGGAACTTCCCCGTCCCGATGAGGGTCAGGAAACCCGGGATGATCGACTCCTTCAGCTCCAGCCCCGCGTCGAACGCCAGCAGGTTCGCGGCCCGCACGGTGAGGTTGCCGTCGTCGAGGTCGTAGGAGTTGATGTCGTACCCGCGGTCGCCGAGGACCACGTGGCCCTGGCCGTTGGCGACGACCCAGTCCCGGCTGTACAGCGGGGAGGAGAAGTGCGCGGCGACCATCGAGGTCATCGACGTCGCCGTGAGGGGCTCGAAGCGGATCGTGCCGCCCCCGGCGGGGTAGTAGGCGATCATCCGGCCCGTCTGCACGAACAGCGGCCCGTTCAGCCGCACGCAGTACGCGTACGGGTTGTCGGGCAGGTTGTCGTGGTCGGGCAGGCTCTGAGGGTCCAGGGGCTGCGGGCTGGTGGACGCCATCAGAGCTTCTCCTCGCTCGCCTGCACGTAGACCGTGCCTTCCCCGGACACCTTGAGCTGCACACCTTCCCCGGATCCCCGGCCCACGGCGTCGCGCCACGACACCGCGGTCGCGACGTCCAGGCTGAGGTTTCCGACGTGAGCGACGTAGGCCTGCGGGTCGACGACGACCTGCCGTCCCGCGCCCACCCGCACCGCGAACGTCCCGCCGTGCGACAGCACGGCGACGGCACCGCGGCCGGACAACTGGGTGGTGAACAACCCCTGACCGGTCACGGCGCCGCGGACGGCGCCGCGCAGACCGCCCTGCTGCCCGAGGAACACCACCGAACTGGACAGGTTCGCGTCGTGGGCCAGCAACCGGTCGGCCTCCACCGACATCGGCTGCGAGCCGTCGAGGTCGACGACGGTGACGTGGTGGCCGCGGAACCCGTAGTGCACGGTGCCGGTGCCCTCGGCGACCATGAGCGGCACGGCCTCGCCCTGCATCCCGCGGGCCAGCGCGGACGCGATGCCGCCGCCGTAGGCGCCGGCGCCGGGCCCGCCGACGACGGGGGAGAACGTCACGTTCCCGCGGGTGGCCAGCATGGCCCCGCGCCGGGCGAGGACCTCCTGCCCCGGGCGGACCTCGGCGAGGACCACCTTCGAGGTGACCTTGGAGAAACCCATCACCGCTCCTCGGGCTGGATGTAGACGACGCCCTGACCTTCGAACCGCAGCGAGAACGCCTCCCCGGAGCTCTCCCCGACGAGGTTGCGCCACGACACGTCGGTCACGAAGGACTGCGACAGGTCGCCCACGCAGCCGATGTAGGCGTCGGGATCCACCACGAGCGGGGTCTGCGGGCCGACCCGCAGGGCGATGGGCGGTCCGCCCAGGGACAGCAGGGCGACCTGCCCGTGCCCGGTGACGGTCGTGGTGAACAGCCCCTGGCCGCTGGAGGCGCCCTGCAGGCCGGTGAACGTCACGTCCGTCCTCAGGCTGTCGGACAGGCACAGCAGGCCCTCGGACTCGGCCCGCAGGACGTCACCGGCCAGGTCCAGGACGAGGACGTGACCCGCGTCCACGGCGAAGTGCACCGTGCCCCGGCCGCTGACCTCCATGAGCGGCAGGGACTCCCCGGTCACGCGTTGCTTCAGGGCGGCCCGCAGACCGCCGCCACCGCCCATCCCGGCGTTCTTGAAGGAGACCTCGCCCTCGTAGGCGACCATCGAACCGGTCCGGGCGCGCACCGCGCTGCCCCTGGACCCGTCGAGGTCGACGACGAGGACACGCGGTGATTCGAGCCGCCAGGGCACAGGGCTTACCTCTCGCAGGGGTCGGGAGACGCGTCAGGCCTTCGCGGACGACCGTACTGGCCGGTTCCGGGCCGGCTGTCCCGGGGCGTGACCACCACGAGGATGGTCGTCCCCGCGATCGGGATCAAGGGCTTCCACCGATCGGCGGATCGGGCCCCGACCGGTGGGCGAGGACCGCGAGCACCGGCCGGGCCGGGACGCGCCGCCGTCAGCCCCTGCGCGGTCCGTCGTCGCGGCGGCGCAGGTAGCGCTCGAACTCGCGGGCGATGGCCTCGCCGGAGGCTTCGGGCAGGTCGGCGGTGTCCTTGGCCTCCTCCAGCTGCTGGACGTACTCGGCGATCTCGGAGTCCTCGCCGGCGAGTTCGTCGACGCCGCGTTCCCAGGCGCGGGCGTCCTCGGGCAGGTCCTCCAGGGGGATGGACAGGTCGAGCATCTCCTCGATGCGCCGCAGCAGGGCGAGGGTCCCCTTGGGCGAGGGGGGCTGGCCGACGTAGTGCGGGATGGCCGCCCACAGCGAGACGGAGGGGATGTCGGCCTGGGTGACCGCGTCCTGGACCACGCCGACGATGCCGGTGGGGCCCTCGTAGCGGGAGGGCTCGATGTCGAGCTTCTCGACCAGGTCGGGGTCCTCGCTGCTGGAGGTGACCGGCAGCGGCCGGGTGTGCGGGACGTCGGCCAGCAGGGCGCCGAGGGTCAGCACGAGGGAGGCGCCGTGGGCGCGGGCGACGCCGACGACCTCCTGGGCGTAGGTGCGCCAGCGCATCGACGGTTCGATGCCGCGCACCAGCAGGACGTCGCGGGTGGCTTCGGGCAGCCGGACGTAGGAGATGCGGGTGGTGGGCCAGGTGAGCCGGCGGACGCCGTCGTCGTCGAAGGAGACGGTCGGGCGGTTGACCTGGAAGTCGTGGTAGAGCTCGGGGTCGAACTCGGTGAGCTCGGTGGCGCCCCAGACGTCGTGGAGGTGGGCGACCGCCTGGCTGGCTGCCTCGCCGGCGTCGTTCCAGCCCTCGAAGGCGGCGATGACGACGGGTTTGCGCAGGCCGAGCTGCTCGGACGACGGACCAGGTCGTGGAGTCTGGGGGTCTGCAGGCTGCTCAGGCACGTGCCAACCCTAGACTCCGCTGTTGATGGAGCCCCACGAGACGACACACGACTCCTCCGTCCGGCTGCCCGCAGCGGTGCTGTGGGACATGGACGGCACGCTGGTCGACACCGAACCGCACTGGATCGCCGCCGAGACGGCTCTGCTGGGGCGGTACGGCGCCTCGTGGAGCCACGAGCAGGCGCTGCAGCTGGTGGGCAGTGCGCTGCCGGAGTCGGGGCGGATCCTGGCCGACCACCTCGCCGCCCGCACGGGGGTGCGGCTGGAGCCGGAGGCGGTGGTGGCCGAACTCGTCGAGGCCGTCATCGCGCAGGTCACCGCGGCGGTGGTGTGGCGGCCGGGGGCGCTGGACCTGCTGACGTCGCTGGGGGCGGCGGGTGTGCCGTGCGCCCTGGTGACGATGTCGTACCGGAACCTGGCGGACACGGTGGCGCGGATGGTGCCGGGCGCCTTCACCGTCGTGGTGGCCGGGGACGAGGTGGAACGCGGCAAGCCCGCGCCCGACCCGTACCTGCGCGCGGCGAGCCTGCTGGGCGTCGACCCGGCGGACTGCGTGGTGCTGGAGGACTCCCCGACCGGGGTGGCCTCGGGGGAGGCGGCGGGGTGCCGGGTGCTGGCGTGCCCGCACATGGTGCCGATCCCGGCGGCGCCCGGACGCAGCCGGGTGGCCTCGCTGGCCGAGGTGGACGTCGCGGCCCTGGGGCGGATCGCCGGCGGGCAGCCGCTGGACCTGCTGGCGGAGGGTGAGCCGGCGCGGGGCTGACCCGCCGGCGGCGGGCGACCACGACCGCATCCACGCGGCCCGGCGGCCGCTGGGCGACCCGCGCCGCGCGCGATCGACGAGGAGACGACCGCCACGGCGCAGGCGCTGGCCGAGCGGGGTTTCACCACGACGGTGCACGACCGCGTCGGCCGCGGCGACAGCCCCGCGAGCGGCGAGATCACCCTGGAACGGGAACTGGCGGCCGTCGCGGCCGTGGTCGAGGCGGCCGGTGGGCCGGCGGTGCTCGTGGGGCACTCCTCGGGCTGCTCGATCGCGCTGGCGGCCGCGGCCCGCGGCGTGCCCGTCGCCGGGCTGGTCCTGTGGGAGGCGCCGCTGGAGGCGGTGGCGGACCTGCCGCGGGTGGTGTCGTGGGTCGACGACGTCGTGCGGTGCCTGGACGCCGGCGACCTCGAGGGCGCGGTGGCGCAGTACGTGCGGGACATGCCCGCGCAGTTCCTCGACGGGATGCGCGAGCTGCCGTTCCACGGGCGGTTCGTGGCGCAGGCCCCGGCGTACCGCGCCGACGGGGAGTCGCTGGTGTGGGCGGCGGGCAAGCCGCTGGGGAGCTGGTGGGCCGGGAGGTGCCGACGCTGGCCCTGGTCGGGGAGCAGACGTTCCCGGGGATGCCCGAGGCCGCCGCGCGCATCGTGCGGGAGGTGCCGGGGGCGAGGTCGGAGGTGCTGGCCGGGGCCTGGCACAGCTGGGACGTGCCGGCCGCGGTGGAGCGGTTCGCGGCCTTCGCCCGGCAGGTCCAGCCCGCCTCCGTCCGCTGAGGCGCTCTCAGCCGTCCAGGCCGGGGACCTCCACCGGCGCCGGGGGCGCGTCCGCGGGCAGGGGCGGCGGGGTGCCGCCGAAGCTGGGGCAGCGCTGCTTGTGGTCGCACCAGGTGCACGTCCGGCCCGGCCTGGGGCGCCAGTCACCGCTCTGCCGGTTGCGTTCGATGGCCTCCCACAGGGCCCGCACCTTGCGTTCGGTGGCGAGCAGGTCGGCCTCGTCGGGGGTGTGGCGCAGGACCTCGCCGGAGCCGAGGTAGACCAGCTGCAGCAGTTGCGGGACCTGCCCCCGCAGCCGCCACAGCACCAGCGCGTAGAACCGCATCTGGAACAGCGCCTTGGCCTCGAACGCCGCCGAGGGGGCGCGGCCGGTCTTGTAGTCGACGACGCGCATCGCCCCGCCCGGCGCCACGTCGAGCCGGTCGACGATCCCGCGCAGGGGCACCCCGTCGGCGAGGTCGACCTCGACGCGCAGCTCACGGGCGGCCGGTTCCAGCCGGGTGGGGTCCTCGAGCTCGAAGTAGCGCCGCAGCAGCCGGCGGGCGCTGTCCAGCCAGTCCGCGAGCGCCCCCTCGACGTCGGGGTCCTCCTGCCCGGGGCGCTCGAAGAGGGCACGGACACGGGGTTCGCGCTCGAGCAGTTCGGCCCACTGGCCCTCGACCATGGCGCAGGCCCGCTCGGGGGTGCGCTGTTCGGGGGGCAGGTCGAAGAGGCGTTCGAGGACGGCGTGCACGACGGTGCCCCGGACGGCGGACTCGGTGGGGGCCTCGGGGAGGCGGTCGATGGTGCGGAAGCGGTAGAGCAGCGGGCACTGCATGAAGTCGGCTGCGCGGGAAGGGGACAGAGCCCGTCGCGGCGTTGCGACCAGGGGCAGCCGGCCCGGGGGGAGCTCGTGCACACCGGTGGTCACCCCTCCACTGTAGGTGGCAGGTGGGTGGTCCCCGGGCGGAACGGACAGCCGGGGCACCTAGGATCGGCGGATGCTGGTGCTGCTGGACCTGTCGTTCTGCCGGGACGGGGTGTCGTGAGGGGCGGGATCTCGCTCGGGCGCCCGTTCGGGGTGCCGTTGTGGTTGTCGCCGTCGTGGTTCCTGTTCGCGGCGCTGATCGTGTGGATCTTCGCTCCCGTCGTGCAGCTGCGGGTGCCCGGTGCCGCGTCGTACGTGGTGGCCTTCGGGTACGCGGTGATGCTGCTGGTCTCGGTGCTGCTGCACGAGGTGGCGCACGCCCTGGCGGCGAAGTGGTCGGGGATGCGGGTGACCGGCATCGTCCTGAACGTCTGGGGTGGGTTCACCTCGCACGAGGGCCGCACCGGTCCGGGCCGCAGCCTGCTGATCGCCGTGGTCGGCCCCGTCGTCAACGCCGTCATCGCCCTGGCGGCGTGGCAGCTGGGCGGGGTGGTGCGCGACCAGCCGGGCGGCGGTGGCGTCCTGGGGCTGCTGCTGGGGGCGCTGATGCTGTCGAACGCGCTGCTGGCGGTGTTCAACCTGCTGCCGGGGTTGCCGCTGGACGGTGGTCACGCGCTGGAGGCGGTGGTCTGGAAGGTCCGCGGGGACCGGCTGGCCGGAACGGTCGTGGCCGGCTGGGTGGGCCGGGTGCTGGCGGTGGTGGTGTTCGCGGCCGGGTTGCTCGGTCCCCGGCTGCTGGGCTGGCAGACGTCGCTGACCGACGTGGTGTGGGCGGCTCTGGTGGGGGCCCTGCTGTGGCAGGGGGCGTCGGAGGCGTTGCGGTTCGCCTCCCAGCAGCGGCGGGTGCCGGCGCTGTCGGCGCGGGAGCTGCAGCGGCCGGCGATCGGGGTCAACGCGCGGGCCACGGTCGAGGAGGTCGTCCGCTCGGCGCGGGCCGCCATCGACGCCGGGGCCACGGCCGGGTCGACCAGGGACCTGGAGGTCGTGCTGGTGACCGACGACGGGCACCCGGTGGCCGTGGTGGACACGACGGCGTTGCGGCAGGTGCCGCAGGAACGGCGGACGTCGCTGGGGGCCGGGGCCACGGCGCGGGCGCTGCCGCCGCGGTCGTGGCTGCCGGAGGACCTGTCGGGGGAACAGTTGCTCCAGGCCGTGCAGGTGCGGCCGGGGGAGCACGTCGTCGTCGACCGCACCGGGCGGGTGCGCGGACTGCTGCACACCGGTGACGTGATCGCGGCCGTCACGGCTCGCTGACTCTTGCAGAAGGAACGGAAGGAACTGTTGTGACCAACCCCGCCCACCCGAGCCCTGCCCACCCCACGGGTGCGCACACGCGTCGGGGCCCGCTGCGCGAAGGGGAGCGGGTGCAGCTGACCGACCCGCGGGGCCGGATGCACACGATCACCCTGACCCCGGGCAAGGAGTTCCACACCCACCGCGGCAAGGTCCTGCACGACGACCTGATCGGGCGGCCGGACGGGACGACGATCACGAACACGGCGCAGATCCAGTACCTGGTGATGCGGCCGCTGCTGGCCGACTTCGTGCTGTCGATGCCGCGCGGCGCGGCGGTGGTCTACCCCAAGGACGCCGGGCAGATCGTGCAGATGGCCGACGTCTTCCCCGGCGCCACGGTCATCGAGGCCGGGGTCGGGTCGGGGGCGCTGACGATGTCGCTGCTGCGCGCGGTCGGCGACCAGGGGCAGGTGCACTCCTTCGAGCGGCGGCAGGACTTCGCCGACGTCGCCCGCGGGAACGTGGAGACGTTCTTCGGCGGCACCCACCCGGCGTGGACGCTGCGGGTCGGGGACCTGGTCGAGACGTTGCCCTCGGTGGGTCTGCAGGCCGACCGGGCGGTGCTGGACATGCTGGCGCCGTGGGAGTGCCTGGACGCCGTGGCCGACGCGCTGGCGCCGGGTGGGGTGCTGATCTGCTACGTCGCGACGGCCACGCAGCTGTCGCGGGTGGCCGAGGCGATGCGTGACTCCGGCCGCTGGACCGAGCCGGAGGCGTGGGAGTCGATGGTGCGCGGCTGGCACCTGGAGGGGCTGGCGGTGCGCCCGCAGCACCGGATGATCGGCCACACCGGGTTCCTCATCACCTCCCGCCGGCTCGCCGACGGCGTGACGCCGCCGCTGCGCAAGCGCCGGCCGGCGCCGGGGGCCTACCCGACCGATGCCGGCGAGGGCGGCGAGGGCGCGGGGGTCGTCGTGGAGGACGGCACCGAGTACGGCGACCGGCCGGTCTCGGACCGCAAGGTGCGCAAGGCGGCCCGGGAGGCCGCCCGGGGTGCCGAGGCCTCGGCCGGCACCGACGCCGGCACCGACACCGACGCCGGCACCCACGACTGATCCGCTCCCTGCGCGGTGATCGGGCAGGGGGTCCCCGCCGATCACCGCGGAGGGGTGCACGGGCGGCCCCGTCGCGGGAGCCGGTGCGGCTGTCAGGGACGTGCCGTCCGGGAGCGACGGCGACCGGTGCGGGCCGCGTCGGGGCGCCGGACTGCGCCGTCTTCGTGCACGACTGCGCGAACCGCCGGACGGGGCGGTGCTCGGCGCGGTATGAACACGGCACCACGGTCGGTGGCCTCGCCTGATCGAGCCCGGCCGGTTCCCGCGACCCCCGGCGCCGAAGGAGTCCCCGTCATGGCCGACCGCGCAGTCCCGCAGGACGTCGACGTCGTGGTGGTGGGCGCCGGGCCGGCCGGCCTGCTGACGGCGCACCTGCTGCGGCGGCAGGGGCTGCGGGCCGTGGTGCTCGAACGGTCCAGCCGCGAGCACGTCGAGGCGCGGGTGCGCGCCGGGCTGCTGGAACTGGGGACGGTCGAGGCGCTGCGCAAGGCGGGGCTGGCGGGCCGGCTGGACGCCGAGGCCCTCGTGCACGACGGCCTGGAGTTCCGGGTGGACGGGGTCTCGCACCGGCTGGCGTTCGGGGAGCTGACCGGGACGCCGGTGTTCATGTACGGCCAGCAGCTGGTCGTGCGGGACCTGCTGGCGGCCGCCGACGCCGACGAGGCGGAGGTCCGGTTCGAGGCCACCGACGTGCAGCTGTCCGGGCTGACGTCGCCGACCCCGCTGGTCACGGCGACGACCCCGGAGGGCCCGGTGGCCTTCCGCTGCCGCGCGGTGGCCGGCTGCGACGGCTACCACGGTGTCTCGCGCCGGGCGGCGCCCGCGGGAGTCTTCCGGGAGTTCGTGCGCGAGCACCCCTACGCCTGGTTCGGCGCCCTGGCGCACACCCCACCGGTGTCGGAGGAGCTCGTCTACACGATCTCCGAGCGGGGTTTCGCGCTGCTCAGCATGCGCTCGCGCTCGGTCAGCCGCGTCTACCTGCAGGTTCCGCGCGGCACCCGGCCGCAGGACGTCCCGGACGAGCAGTTGTGGAGCGAACTGCAGCAGCGGCTGGGCGGCGGGACCGCGCTCACCCCGGGGCCGGTCCTGGAGCGGGTCCTGGTGGACCTGCGCAGCGTGGTCGTCGAACCCATGCAGTACGGCCGGCTGTTCCTGGCCGGGGACGCCGCCCACATCGTCCCACCCAGCGCGGCCAAGGGGCTGAACATGGCCGTGGAGGACGCCGAGGCGCTGGCCGAGGCGCTGGTCGCCGACCTGCGCGACGGGCAGCCGGAGCTGCTGGCGACGTACTCCCAGCGCCGGCTGCCCGGGGTGTGGCAGGCCCAGGCGTTCTCGGACCTCACCACCAACCTGTTCCACACCCCCGGCGGCGCGGACCCGCACGCCGCGGCCCTGGCGGACCGGTTGCGGCGGGCGGCGCTGCAGCGCGTGCTGGACTCCACGACGGCCGCGCGGGACTTCTCCGAGCACTACGTGGGCGCCGCCCGGCGCTGAGGCGCTACCGGGTCAGAGCAGCCACTGCCGCGGTGGGTTGGAGACCTGCGGCAGGACCCGCTCGCCCGGCTCGGGAGCGGCCCAGCGGACCCCGTTGGCCAGGACCTGCTGGATCTCGGTCTGCTGGTAGACCGGGTACTCCTGGTCACCGGGGGAGAAGTAGAAGATCCGGCCGCGGCCGCGGGTGAACGTCACCCCGGACCGGAAGACCTCACCACCGGCGAACGAGCTGATGAAGATCAGGTCGTCGGGGTCGGGGATGTCGAACAGTTCCCCGTACATCTCCTGCTTCGGGATGACGATGGGGTGCGGGATCCCCTCGGCGATCGGGTGGGAGGGCTTCACCGTCCAGACCAGTTCCTGCTCGCCCTCGTTGCGCCAGGCCAGCGAGCACGTCGTGCCGAGCAGCGAGCGGAAGATCTTCGAGAAGTGCGCCGAGTGCAGGACCAGCAGCCCCATCCCACCCAGCACGTGCTCCTTGACCCGTTCGACCACGGCGTCGTCGACCTGGTCGTGCGCGGCGTGCCCCCACCAGAGCACGACGTCGGTGTTCTCCAGGACCTCCGCGCTCAGCCCGTGCTCGGGATCGGCCAGCGTCGCGGTGCTCACCTCGGCGTCGTCGGGCAGGAACTTGCGCAGCCCGGCCGCGATGGCCCCGTGCATGCCCTCGGGGTAGTACTCCCCGATGTTCGCCGGGTGCTGGTTGGCCTCGTGGACACCCTCGTTCCAGACGAGAACCCTCATGCGACCGTCCCCCCGATCTGCTCGACCTGCTCGACCCTGCCCGACGCCGCGGACCGCGCCGCCGCCTCCATGAGCGCCACGCTGCCCAGGTTCGACCGGCCCGTCACGTCCGGGGCGGCGCCGCCCTGGACGGCGCGGGCGAACTGGCGCAGTCCCGCCGACCGGCCCCACAGGTCCATCTCCGGCAGCTGGACGGGTTTCGCCGGTCCTCCCCGCAGGCTGATCCGGACGTCGTCGTCGGCGGGGCCGTCGTCACCGCGCCCGGTCAGCGAGAGGTGACCGTGCTCGCCGTCGAAGCTCCACTCCCCGTCCCACAACGTCTGCGGGGCGCGGGAGACCCAGCTGCCGCGGTAGCTGCAGACCAGCCCGCCCTCCAGTTCGATGACCAGGACGGCGGAGGCCTCCTCGGTGTACCTGCTCCACGACGGGTCGGTCACCTTGGCGTAGACGCTGACCGCCTCGCGGCCGGTCGTCATCCGCAGCAGGTCGAAGTGGTGGATCGCCATGTCGTAGATGAGGGGGTGCGGGAACTGGTAGTGCCGGTAGGTCTCCACCGGCGCGTCGTGGTCCCAGCGGCGGAAGTCGACGTGGACGACCGACAGGTCGCCGATCGCGCCCTCGGCGAGGAGTTCGCGGACCTTCTGCGGACCGGGGTAGAAGCGGTAGTTCTGACTGACCTGCAGGACCAGGCCGAGTTCCTCGGCGCGCTCGACGGCGGTGCGGGCCTCGGCGACGGTTCCCGCGAACGGCTTCTCGACCAGGACGTGCAGTCCGGCGTCGAACGCCTCGAGCGCGACGGGAACGTGGAACGTCATGGGCGCGGTGACCACGGCGCCGTCGGCCTCGACGTTCTTCGCCGCCTCGTCCAGGGAGGTGAAGCACATGTCGTCGGGCAGGCCGAGCTTCTGCTGCGCCGCCCGCAGCGTGGGCTCGTGCGCGTCGACGATGGCGACCCGGTCCACCTCGCCGACGGGTGGGATGGCGTTGCGCTCCCAGTCACCTCCCCAGCCGCCGAGTCCGACGTGGATGATCCTCGTCTTGGGCATGTCGTTCCTGTCCTGGGTGATGTCACCGGCGACCACGGTCGAAACGCTACACGCTGGGCAGGCGCAGCGGGCAGTGGCTCCGCGGCGTGTGGGATCGTTCCCGGACGCTTCCCCGGACGCTTCCCCGGACGCTTCCCGGGACGCCCGCGGCCGCCGGGGGCCGAGCCCGTGCTCACCCGCGGCCCGCGCCGCGGGTGAGCACCCGGCCACGGGTCGGCGGCCTATCCGGACCCGGGGCGTCGCGACGGGGACGTTCCGACACCGGTTCCGCGTCCGGAGGGGCCGCGGTGTCCCGGTCCGGACGGCTCCGACGGGAGCAGTTCCCGCAGGCGCCGGACCCGGTCGACGACCGCCGGGTGCTCCGCGGGCCAGTTCCGCAGCGGCCCGTACCAGCGGCACAGCTGCCGCAACCCCAGCAGCACCGCGCTGCGGACCAGGACGGTGGGCTCGGGGGCCTGGCCGTACCCGCGCAGCAGGTGCGGCAGCAGGGGCGCGGGGATCCGTTCACCCTCGTGCAGCAGGAAGTGCGCCAGGTCGAACCAGGGTTCGGCACCGCGCACCTCCCCGAAGTCGATGAACCCCGTGAACCGCGGGCCCACGCAGAAGACCGGCGTGGTGTCGAAGTCGCCGTGGACCAGCCGGGCCGGGACGTCCAGAGCCGCCTGCTCCTCGACCAGCCGGGCCAGCACCGCCAGCTCGGACGGCGGGAACAGCGCCGACAACCGTCCCGGCCACGGGTCCGGCAGCCACGAGCGGACGAACTCGGCGTGCGTGGCGAACTCGCCGCGCAACGGCCAGCCCGGGCCGTCCCGGCGGACGAACCCGAAACCGTCGACGGGGAAGGAGTTGACGATGCGCAGGAAGTGCCCGGCGGCCGCGAGCACCGACGGCGCGTCCTGGAGCCGGGACAACGGCTCGCCGGGCACCTCCGTCGTCAGCCCGACGGAGCGCTGCACACCGGCGTCCCAGCGCACGTGCAGGAACTGCGGCACCGGGACCCCGGCCGCCAGCAGCCGGTCGTGCAGTGCGGCGTCGGTGCGCAGGTCGTCGCCCGGTTCCTCCCCGAAGCGCAGGTAGAACGTCTCCCCGTGGCGGCGGACCCGGTGGACGACGGTGGAGACGCCCCCGGCCACCCGCTCGACGGAGAGCACCGGTTCAGCCGGCGTCCGCCCCGGTGGCGACGGGCCGGTCGGGATCGGTCACCCACTCCGACCACGACCCCGGGTACAGCACACCGGAGAGCCCGGCGACCTCCAGGGCCAGCAGCGTGTGGGCGGCCGTGACCCCGCTGCCGCAGTAGGCACCCACCTGCACGCCCGGCGCGAGGCCCAGGGCCGCGAACCGCTCGCGCAGCTGCCCCGGCGGCAGGAACGTCCCGTCGGCGGTGACGTTCTGCGTCGTGGGGGAGTTCACGGCCCCGGGGACGTGACCGGCGACGGGGTCGACCGGCTCGGACTCACCGCGGTACCGCTCCGGGGCCCGCGCGTCCAGCAGCACCCCGGAGCGGGCGAGGTCGGCGGCGCGCGCGGCGTCGAGGACGGGCAGCGACCCCGGCCGCACCACGACGTCGCCGGGTGCGGGCACCGGCACGTCCGTCGTGAGGACCCCGCCCTCGCGGACCCAGGACGCCAGCCCACCGTCGAGGACGCGGACGTCGCTCAGGCCCGCCCAGCGCAGGACCCACCACGCGCGGGCCGCGCTCGTGGAGTTCGCGGCGTCGTGGACGACGACCCGGGAGTCGGTGGACACCCCGGCCCCGCGCAGGACCTCCTGCAGGGCGGCCGGGTCCGGCAACGGGTGCCGGCCCTCACCGGTGGCGCGGGGACGCGCCAGCTGGGTCTCGAGGTCGACGTACACGGCGCCCGGGAGGTGACCCCCGGCGTACTCCTGCGCGCCGTCCGGGCCGCCCAGGGACCAGCGCACGTCGAGCAGGACGGGTGGGCGGTCGCCGAGCAGCTCCCGCTGGAGTCCGGCTGCGTCGATGAGCGGTGCCACGGGTGCCACGCTTGTCCCTCCGGGTTCTCGGTGCCGAGCGCGAGTGTACGGTCGCGCCGTGAAGCGCTGGTCCGACGTGCCCGTCCTGCGTCGCGTCGAACCCTTCGTCGTGGCCATCCTGACGGCCGTGCTCGTCGCGGCCCTGCTGCCGGCCGGCGGTGCGCTCGCCACCGGGTTCTCCTGGGCCACCACGATCGGGGTCGGTGTCCTCTTCTTCGTCTACGGCGCCCGGATGGCCCCGGCGGAGGCCGTGGCGGGGCTGCGGAACTGGCGCCTGCAGGGCGCCGTCGCGGCGACGACGTACCTGCTGTTCCCCGTGCTGGGCGTCCTGCTCGCCCTCGTCGTCGGCCACCTCCTGGACGACGGGCTGGTGGCGGGTCTGCTGTTCCTGGCCGCGCTGCCCTCCACGGTGCAGTCCTGCGTGGTGTTCACCGCGATGGCGCACGGCAACGTCCCCGGCGCCGTGGTCAGCGCCACCGTCTCCAACCTCGCCGGCATCGGGCTGACCCCGGTGCTGGCCGCGCTGCTGCTGGGGTCCTCCGGGGCCGGTCCCGACGCCGGCGCCGTGGGCCGGATCGTCCTGCAGCTGCTCGTGCCGTTCCTGCTCGGGCTGCTCTGCGGCCGGTGGATCGGCCCGTGGGTGCGGGCCCACAGGAAGCAGCTCACGCTGTTCGACCGCGGGGTCATCGTCGCGGTCGTCTACGCGGCCTTCAGCCGCGGCGTGCGTCAGGGCGTGTGGCAGGAGGTCGGCGCCGGCGAGGTCGCCGTCGTGCTGGCCTGCGCCGCAGTCCTGCTGACCGCCTCGCTCGCGGCCGCCTGGTGGGTTCCGCGGTGGTGGCGGGCCAACCGCGCCGACCGGGTGACGGTCCTGTTCTGCGGGTCCAACAAGTCGCTGGCCACGGGCCTGCCGATGGCCATGGTGCTGTTCGACCCGCACGTCGTGGGCCTGGTGGCGCTACCGGTCATCCTCTACCACCCGCTCCAGATCACCGTCTGCTCCTTCCTCGCCGCCCGCCTCGGCCGGGCTCCCGGAGTTGCGGCGCTCCAGGGGTGAGGCGTCGAACTCGACGTTGACCCGCTCGAACCCCTTGTGCCGCTGCGCCTGCGCGATCCGGGTGTAGGCGCGCTCGTCGCCCTCGGTGAGGACGACGGAGTCGGTGAAGGGGGTCAGCAGCGCTCGCGGGTACAGCTTGCGGCTGCGCACGACGTCGGCCTCGACGCACAGGACGACGCAGCAGGAGGTGATGAACAGGAAGACGATCAGACCCAGGATGGCGGTGAACACCTGGTTGGACAGGCTGCTGCGTTCACCGACGAGCCCGACGAGCCGGCCCCCGAACTGCTGCAGGAACTGCCAGAGCACCGCCATCGTGACCGCGCCCGGCAGGACGGTCCCGAACGGCGGCCGGTGGGCGGCGGCCAGCCAGAAGGCGAAGGTGAACCCGATCGCCGCCAGCACGGTGTAGCCGACCCGGCTCGCCCACGTCAGGGCGGCGCCACCGGTGCCGATCACGTCGCCCAGGACGATGTTGAGCACCGTCGTGCCGACGACGAACAACCCGGCCGTGACCATGAGCAGCAGGCTGCGCAACCGCGACTTGAAGGGGTTCGGCCGGTCGTTGCGGGGGATGCCCCAGGCGATGTTGACGGCGTTCTGGACCGCCAGCCCCACCCCGAGCGCACCGTAGAGGGCGCCGGCGGTGCCGATGGCCAGCCCCACGCCGCCACCCCCCAGCGCTCCCGGGTCACCCAGCTCCTGGCCGATCACCGGGATCTGGGTGAAGGCCGAGTCGAGGATCGCCTCCTGCGCGCCGGGATCGCCGGACAGGACGTAGCCCAGGACGGTCGAGAGCAGGAGGAAGGCCGGGACCAGGCCCAGGAACCCGTAGTAGGTGATCAGGGCGGCCAGGTAGGCGCCCTGGTCCTCGAAGAACTTGTAGACGACCGCGAGGGGGTAGCTGACCAGGGGGTGCCGGCGTTGGAACCCGTCGAGCCGCGAGACCCACGACATCGACCTGTTCCCCCAGCGTCCGCCCGTCCTTGCCGGGAGAAGGTTACGGGCAGCTGATCACCTGCGCACGCCGTCCAGCAGTGCCACGATGCGCGGCCACACGCCCGAGGCCGGGTCGATGACCGAGAAGTGGTGCCCCTCGTCCTCCAGCACCGCCACGTCGTCGCCGGCCGCCCGGGCCGCGTCGGCGAACCGGCGCGAGGCGTCGAGCAGGTCGGGGTCGTCACCGCGGCAGCACACGACGGCCACCGGCAGGCCGATCGGCAGCCGGGACAGCGGGGAGGAGGCCGCGTAGACCTCCGGCAGCTCCTCCGGCGTCCCGCCCAGAGCGGCGGCGACGGCGTGCTCGGACAGGCCCCGGGCGTGGACGGAGTGCAGGTCCAGGCACCCGGCCAGCGAGACCGTCAGCGCCGGGCGCAGCGAGGCGGACACGCGGTCCGCCGCCAGCCGGACGACGAGCTGCCCGCCCGCGGAGTGGCCCAGGGTCACCACGCGGTCCAGGTCCAGCGGCGCGTCCACTCGCCCCAGCGCCTCGAAGGCCGCCTCGACGTCGGCCGTCGTCGCGGTCCAGTCGTGCCGGTCGGGGCGGCGGTACTCCACGTTCCAGACGGCGAACCCGCGGGCGGTCAGGTCGACGGCCGTGGCGTGCGACAGGTCGTTCTCCCAGCGCGAGCGCCAGTACCCGCCGTGCACCAGCACCGCGACCGGGAAGGGGCCCTCCCCGGTGGGCAGGTGCAGGAAGGCGTACTGGTCGGGATGGTCGCCGTAGGCGTACCGGGTCCCGGGTGCGGTGCGGTGGAAGTGCCAGTCGTCGACGGCGAAGCGCAGTCCCTCCATGCCGCGCCAGCGGATGTGCCGGCGGACGCTGCGGGAGGGGTCGGGCTCGCGGGCGTCGAGGTCGACGCGCACGACGGTGGTGCCGGCAGGGGCCTGCACCCTGGCCAGCAGCTCGTCGGCGGGGGTGTCGTCGCCGGGCAGCAGCAGGAACTCCCCGTCGGCCGCGGCCGCGCGGACCGCGGCGGCGAACTCCTGCGGGCCCGACGTCAGGACGAGGTCGCCGGCCAGCCCCCGGACCGCCAGCGCGGCCTCGAACACCTCCCGGCCGGTTCGCGACCCGGCCAGCACACCCGGCGCCGCGACCGCGGTGACCTTCACGACCCGATCTCCGTCCGGACGGCGTACAGCTCGGGGAAGAACGTGAGGTCCAGGGCCCGGGCCAGGAAGTCCACCCCGGAGGAGCCGCCGGTGCCGCGTTTGAAGCCGATGGTGCGTTCGACGGTCTTCAGGTGCCGGAACCGCCACAGCTGGAAGTTCTCCTCCAGGTCGACCAGTTCCTCGCACGCCTCGTACTCGGTCCAGTACCGGTCGGCGTTCTCGTAGATCCGCCGGAACACCGGGACCAGGTCGGGGGTGTGGACGTGCGCCGTGGTGACGTCGCGCGTCAGCAGCGCGGCCGGGACGTCGTGCCCGCGGCGGGCCAGGAAGCGCAGGAACTCGTCGTACAGGCTGGGCGCCGCCAGCAGCTCGGCCAGTTCCGCGTGCCGCGGCGCGTCGTGCGCGAAGACGTCCAGCATCTTCGCGTTCTTGTTGCCCAGGGCGAACTCGACGGCCCGGTACTGGTGGCTCTGGAAGCCCGAGGAGTTGGCCAGGAACCCGCGGAACTGGGCGTACTCGGTCGGGGTGAGCGTGGCCAGGACCGACCACTGCTCGGTCAGGGTGCGCTGGATGTGCTTGACCCGGGCGATGTTCTTCAGCGCCGTCTTCAGGTCGTCGGCCGCGATCGCGCGCACCGCCGAGCGCAGTTCGTGCAGGACCAGCTTCAGCCACAGCTCGGAGGTCTGGTGCTGGACGATGAACAGCAGTTCGTCGTGGTGCTCGGGCACGCTGAGCGGGTGCTGGGCCGACAGGAGTTCGTCCAGGTGCAGGTAGGAGCCGTAGGACATCTCTCTCGTGAAGTCGGTGACGACGCCCTTCTCGACCTCGCGCGTGTTCTCGTTCCCCATCAGGCGTCCTTCACGATCTGCTGCAGGGCGACGATCCCGTCCAGGACCTCGCCGAAGCTGGTCGACAGCGGCGCCAGCCCGAGGCGGATGCCGTCCGGGGTGCGGAAGTCGGGGACGACCCCGTCGGCCCACAGCTTCTGCGTCACCTCGCGGAAGTCGCTGCGGCGCAACGTGATGTGCCCACCACGGGCGGCGGCCTCGCGGGGGGTGGCGACCTGGACGCCGTGGGGGGCGAGGAGTTCGTCGGCCAGGTCGAGCGCGAACTGCGTCAGCAGCACCGACTTCTGGCGGACCGCCGCGATCCCGGCCCGTTCCAGCTGCTCGACCCCCACCCGCACCGGCACCATGCCCACGATCGGCGGGGTGCCGGAGATCAGCTGCCGCACTCCCGGGTCGGGCCGGTACCCCTGACCCATCGCGAAGGGGTCGGCGTGTCCCATCCAGCCCTGCACGGGCTGGCGCAGGACGCCCTGGTGCCGGGTGGCCAGGTACCCGAACGCCGGGGCTCCGGGGCCGCCGTTGAGGTACTTGTAGGAGCAGCCCACGGCGAGGTCGACACCCCAGGAGTCCAAGGCCAGCTCGACCGAGCCCGCCGAGTGGCACAGGTCCCACAGCACCAGAGCGCCGGCGTCCTGCACGACGCGGGTGATGCCGGCCGCGTCGGCCAGGTGGCCCGAGCGGTAGGCGACGTGGCTGAAGGTGGCCAGCGCCGTGCGCGGACCGACGGCCGCGCGCACCTGCTCGGCCGTGATCCCCGCGGCGGGGTCGGTCTCGATCCAGCGCAGCCTCACCCCGCGCTCGGCGGCGATGCCCTCCAGCACGAACCGGTCGGTGGGGAAGTTGTCGGTGTCGCAGACGACCTCGTCACGTCCCTGGGCCAGACCGGCGTCCACCGCGGCGCGCACCAGCTTGTAGAACAGGACCGTGGTGGAGTCGGCCACCACCGTCTGCCCGGCCGCCGCGCCCAGGACGACACGGCCGATCTGGTCGCCCAGCAGCGTCGGCCAGTCCATCCACCCGCCGTGCTCGTCCTCGGTCCAGCCCTGGATGAGCCGCCCGCCCCACTCCCTCCGGACGAACCGGTCGACCTCGGTCGCGGTCGCCTTCAGCGGCCGGCCCAGGGAGTTGCCGTCGAGGTAGGCGCTGACGCCCGGGGCGGCCTCGAGAAGGAACTCGTCGCGGAAGGACGCCAGCGGGTCGGCCGCGTCCAGATCGGCCGCGCGGTCGGCGTGCTGCGTGCTCACAGGTCTCTCCTCGTGCTCGGTCAGGGTCGCTGGTCGCGGCGGCGGGCGCTGCGACCGGAGCGGTACTGCTTCGGCCACGAGTGTCCCCGATGACCGAGGTCGAGTGCCGCGTTGAGGGTCCAGTACGGGTCGACGAGGTGCGGGCGGGCCAGCAGGGCCAGGTCCGCGCGACCGGTGACCACGACGGTGTTGGCGTCCTCGACCGAGGAGATCGCCCCCACGGTCATGGTCGGGACGCCCGCCTCCTGGCGGATCCGGTCGCTGAAGGGTGTCTGGTAGAGCCGGCCGTAGGCGGGAGCCGCCTCGGTGCTGGTCTGCCCGGTGGACACGTCCACGACGTCGGCGCCGTGCTCGTGCAGCCAGCGGGACAGCACGACGGCGTCGTCCCCGCTGAACGCGCCCGGCGCCCAGTCGGTGGCGCTGATGCGCACCGACAGCGGCTTGTCCTGCGGCCACACGGCGCGGACGGCGTCGAGCACCTCCAGCGCGAACCGGGCCCGGCCGGCGAGGTCGCCGCCGTAGGCGTCGGCGCGGTGGTTGGACAGCGGCGACAGGAAGCTGGAGACCAGGTACCCGTGCGCGAAGTGCAGCTCCAGCCAGTCGAAGCCGGCGGCATCGGCACGGCGGGCGGCCTCGACGTGCTCGGCGGTCACCTGCGCGATCTGCCCGGCCGTCATCTCCCGCGGCACGGGGGACCCGGCGCGGTAGGGGACCGGCGAGGGGCCCAGGACCTCCCAGCCGCCCTCGGGCAGCGGCTCGTCCATGCCCTCCCACATGACCTTGGTCGACCCCTTGCGGCCCGAGTGCCCGATCTGGGCGGCGATCTTCGCCTGCGTGTTCTCGTGGACGAAGTCGACGACGCGGGCCCAGGCGTCCTGCTGCTCCTCGCTCCACAGGCCCGGGCAGCCGGGGGTGATGCGCCCCTGCGGCGACACGCACGTCATCTCGGTGACCACCAGCCCGGCGCCGCCGACGGCGCGCGAGCCGTAGTGGACCAGGTGCCAGTCGGTGGGCATCCCGTCGACGGCGGAGTACTGGGCCATGGGGGAGACGACGATCCGGTTGGGCAGGGTCAGGCCCTTGATCCGGTACGGGTGGAACATCGGGGGGGTGCCGTCGGCGACGTCGGCGCCGCTGGCGCGCGTCCGGGCGGCGAACCACTCGTCGAGCCGGCCGGTGTACCGCGCGTCGCGCAGCCGCAGGTTGTCGTAGGTGATGCGCTGGCTGCGGGTCAGCAGCGCGGCCGTGAACTGCGCCGGGTCGAGGTCGCGGTAGCGGGCGGCGCCTTCGAACCACTCCAGGCTCGTCTGGGCCGACCGCTGCAGCGAGGCCACGACGGGCCGCCGGTCGGCCTCGTAGGCCGCGAGGGCGTGCTCGACCGTGTCGTGCGCGGTCACGGCCGCCACGAGGGCGATGGCGTCCTCCAGGGCCAGCTTGGTGCCCGAGCCGATCGAGAAGTGCGCCGTGTGCGCGGCGTCACCGAGCAGGACGACGTTCCCGTCCGACCACCGCTCGTTGCGCACGACGCCGAAGTTCAGCCACCCGGAGTTGTTGCCCAGCAGCGGGTGCCCGTCCAGGACGTCGGAGAAGATCTTCTCGCAGAAGGCCAGGCTCGCCTCGTCGTTCACCCCGGGTGTGCGCGGGCGGGCGGCGAACTCGGCCAGGCCGGCGCGCTCCCACGTCTCCTCGTCGGTCTCGACGATGAACGTCGAGGTGGTGTCGTCGAAGGGGTAGACGTGCGCCCAGAACATGCCGTGCGGGGTGTCGACGAAGAAGAAGGTGAAGCAGTTGAAGGGCCGGGTCGTGCCGAACCAGACGTACTTGGACGTGCGGACGTCGACGCTGGCGCCGAACACCCCGGGGGCGGAGTTGCGGGTGGCCGAGTTCACGCCGTCGCCGGCGATCACCAGGTCGTGGGAGGCGCGCAGTTCGGCCAGGTCGGGGGAGGGCGTGGAGTGCCTGACGTCGACCCCCAGCTCGAGGGCTCGCTCGGTGAGGATCTGCAGCAGCCGCTTGCGGGCCAGGGCGGCGAACGCGTGCCCGTCGGACCGTTCGACCGAACCCAGGAAGTCGACGTCGATGGCCGACCAGTGCCGGAACTCGGCCTCGATGCGGGCGATCGACACCGGGTCGGCCGCCCGCAGGTTCCCCAGGGTCTCCTCGCTGAAGACGACGCCGAAGCCGAAGGTGTCGTCGACGGCGTTGCGCTCGTACACCGTCACCTCGTGCGCCGGGTCGGCCAGTTTGAGCAGGATCGCCGAGAACAGCCCCGCCGGTCCACCGCCCCGGCAGGCGACCCTCAGCATCCGAGGTCCGTGAGGTGCTCGAAGTCGAGGCCCAGGTCGGTGACCGCCACGGCGACGGCGGCGAGGGCGACCTTGACGTTGGACGCGGCGCACGGGGGCAGGTCACGCCCCGCGAGGTCCTTGAGGGTGGCGTACACGCCGACGAGGTCGGTCTCGTCGGCGGTCAGCGGGCTGCCCAGCAGGTCGGTGGTCATCGGTTCCTCAGACGGTGGCGGGAACGGGAACGGCGGGACGCTCGTCCACGAGGCGTTTGGCCTTGAGCTCGAAGCGCGGGAGTTCGTCCGTCGCCGCTCGCTCGACGATGAAGCGCAGCCCTTCGTGGGCGTCGGCGAGGTCGCTGCCGATGCGGCGGGCCATCGACGCCCACTCGTCGTCGGACAGCGTCGGTGCGGGTTCGATGCGCAGCCGGATCTCGTCCCGGATCCCCTCGCGGGTGATGCGCAGCTGGAACTCCTCGACGTGGGGGTAGGTGCGCACGATGCCCTCCACCGCGCGCGGGTACACGTTGGTGCCGCGCACGAGCTTCATGTCGTCGACCCGGCCGAGGATGCCACCGGCGTACAGGTCCCAGGTGCGGCCGGAGTTCGACGCCGTGTGCGGGACCTTCACGACGAGGTCGGCGGTGCGGTAGCGCAGCAGCGGGACGGTGCCGCGGCCGAAGCTGGTGCAGACCCGTTCGCCCTGTTCGCCGTAGGCCACCTCGCGGCCGGTCTCGGGGTCGACGACCTGCTCGATGAAGTGGTCCTCGATGACGTGGCAGCCGCCGGGCTGGTCGGCGGGTTCGAACATGAAGATCGTGGACACCTCGGTCATCCCCGCGGTGTCGTAGGCCTTGGCGCCCCACGCCTTCTCGATGAGCGCCTTGGTCTCGGGGATCGACCCGGCGGGTTCGCCCGACAGGATGACGGTGTGCACCTTCGAGGCCGGCAGGTCGATGCCCAGGGCCTCGGCCTCCTGGGCCATCCGCAACGCGTAGGTCGGGGTGGAGGCCACCACCGTGACGTCGAAGTCGACGATCTGCCGGACCCGCGTGGTGGTGGTCTGCGCCCCGCCGGGGATGGTCAGCGCGCCGATCTTCTCCAGGCCGTTGTGCAGGCCCCAGAACCCGATGAACGAGCCGTAGCCGAAGGCGACGTAGCCGACGTCGTGCGGACGGACGCCGGCGCCCCACAGGGCGTAGCACCACATCTCCGCCGACCAGGCCCAGTCCTTGCGCGAATCCAGTGCTCGCAGCGGGGTCCGGCCGGAGGTGCCCGACGTGGTGTGCATCCGGATGGACCCGGCCGCGCCGGTGACGGGGATCTCCCCGTAAGGGCCGAACGCGTCCTGCGAGGCCATCCAGTCCTCGCGGGTGAGGAACGGGATGCGGTCGACGTCGTCCCAGGACGTCAGCTGGTCGGGGGAGAAACCCGCGGCCTTGAACGCGCGCTGGTGGAACGGGCTGCGTTCGGCCGCCCAGGCCGCCTGCCGTCGCAACTTGGCCAGCTGCAGGGCCCTCAGCTGTTCGCGTGGCAGGGTCTCGGTCTTGGGGTTCCAGAAGGGCGAGTCGCTCACGTACTGACCTCCGGTAGTAGGTGGAGAACAACCTAACGTCGAACTGACGCCCGTCACAGTGCCGTCACGTTAAGCCTGCGTTACTTGTGGCGTAGATTGCGCTGCGTGAGCAGGAACCCCACGCATCCGCGCACGCTGCTGGTCGAGTTCCTCGGTGCCTTCGTCCGCCGCCACGACGGCTGGGCCCCCGTGTCGGCCATGGTGACGCTCATGGGGGAGGTCGGCCTGGACGGCGCGAGCGTGCGCACCCTGGTGTCCCGGCTGAAGAGCCGGGGCTGGCTGGAACCGGAGAAGCGCGAGCGGGTCAGCGGGTACCGCTTGACACCGGTCGCGCTGGAGTCCCTCGCCGAGGGCGACGAGGTCGTCTGGCGGGCCCGGCAGGAGGTCTCGCTGGACGACGGGTGGGTCCTCGCGACGTTCTCCGTCCCGGAGTCCGAACGGGCCAAGCGGCACCTGCTGCGGTCCCGCCTGAGCGGTCTGGGTTTCGGCAACATCGGCCCCGGGGTCTGGATCGCACCGGCCCGCATGCTCACCCCCGCGCGCTCCCTGCTGTCCCGGCTCGAGCTGCTGCAGTTCGTCGACCTGTTCTGCGCCCGGGTCGCCCCGGGCGGGGACGGGCCGGCCGAGCTGGCGGGCCTCATCGCCCGCGGCTGGGACCTGGCGGAGCTCGGCGGCGAGTACGACGCCTTCGTCGTCGACCGGCGACCGGTCGCCGACCGCTGGGCCGAGGAACCGGGGACCGACGGCGAGGCCTTCGCCGAGTACGTCCTGGCGCTGAACCAGTGGCGGCAGTTGCCGTTCAAGGACCCGGGACTGCCGCACGAGCTCCTCGGCCCGGACTGGGCGGGCCGGGCGGCCGGGGAGTTGTTCGTGCGGTTGGTCGATCTGCTCGAGGAGCCGGCCCAGCGCCACGCCGCCTCGTTGTGGCCCTAGGCTCGCCGGTAGCCGACGAGGGTCTCGTCCGGAACGTCGTCGAGGTTGACGACGATGTTCTCCGGCGTCCGGGCGGTCAGCCAGACGAGTTCCTCGGTCGTCGACGTGTTGGCCTCGACGTGCGGCATGAACGGCGGGACGAACACGAAGTCGCCCGCGCCCATGTCGACGAACTCGGCGTAGCCCTCGCCGAAGTAGATCCGGGCCGATCCGGTCAGGACGTAGCCGCCGGTCTCGGCCTCCCCGTGGTGGTGCGGCAGCGACCGGTACCCCGGGTCGTTGCTCACCTTCCCGAACCAGATCCTCGTCGCCGGCGTGTGCTGGACGCTGACGCCCGAGACCCGCACCGCCCCGCCGGACTGGCCGGTGTCCTGGTGTTCCGAGCCCGCGCGGGTGACGACGGGACGGACGGTCTGCACTTCAGCGGTCACGGTCTCGCTCCTGGGTGAGTGGGGTGGTGATCCGGCCGAGGCCGGTGATCTCGGTGACGAGTTCGGATCCGGGCCGCAGCGCGGTGAAGGTCGAGACGTCGGCCAGCAGGGGGGCGGCGTCGAACACGAGGTCGGCGGGATGGCCCTCCTGGACGACCTCGCCGTCGAGCAGGCAGCGGATCGTCCGACCTTCCGGTGACCACTCGCCGGGGGTCACCAGCCAGGGATCCAGCGAGGACGAGGCGTCGAAGGCCCCGCCCGCCAGCCACTGTCCCGTGCGCTTCTGCCAGCGGAGGGGATGCGCTGGTGTTCGGCGAGGAACTGGTCGGGGCCGTCCGGAACGAGGTCGAGCTGGCGCAGCACGGGCGACTCCCTGGGATTGCATGTCTCGATGGTTACGATGGTCACGCAACTGACAGATCGAAGTCAATCCCCTCGGAGGCTCCCGTGACGCTCGAACGCATCAACCCCGGCACGCTCGCGAAACCCTCGGGTTTCGCCCACGCCGTGAAGTCTCCCGGTCTGGTCCACCTGTCCGGCCAGACGGCGCTGGGTGCGGACGGTCGCATCGTCGAGGGCGGGATCGTCCCCCAGTTCCGGCAGGCGCTGACCAACCTCCTCGAGGCCCTGCGTGCCGCCGGAGGGCAGCCGGCCGGCCTGGCGTCGGTCAACCTGTACCTCCTGGACATCCCCGACTACCAGGCGCACGGCCGCGAGGTCCGGGACGTCTGGGTCGAACTCGTCGGCCGCGACTACCCGGCGATGACCGGGGTCGGCGTGACCGCGCTGTGGCAGCCGGAGGCCCTCGTCGAGATCCAGGCCACCGCCGTGCTGGACTGAACGTTCCGTTCGCGAGACGACCGTCGAAGGGGTGAAACACGTTCGCTCCAGACTCGTAACACTGCGGAAACGTGACGGCCGTCATGAGGTCGTAGCGTCTGGCTCGTGAACAGCACCGGAGCGGCGAGCTCCATCGACGACATCGACGCCCGGCCGGGCTCGACGACGTCGTTGCTGCGCACGGTGATCGCGACCTACCTGCGCCCGCTCGGCGGCTGGATCGGCACGGCGGCGCTGATCCGGCTGCTGGAGGACGCCGGGGTCCCCGCGCCCCGCACCCGCACCGCTGTGGTGCGGGTGAAGGCCAAGGGCCTGCTGCGCTCCGAGGCGCGCGACGGGGTCCCCGGCTACGCCGTCGCCGAGGACGCCCACCCCATGCTGGTCCGGGCCCATCAGCGCATCCACCACCCGCGCTGGATGCGGCTGGGGGACCGCTGGTGCCTGATCTCCTTCTCGATCCCCGAGGAACTGCGCGACGTCCGCCACCAGCTGCGCCGCCGGCTGCGCTACATCGGGTGCGGCACCGTCTCGGCCGCACTGTGGATCGTGTCGGAGTACCTCGTCGACGAGGTCGAGGAGATCCTCGAAGAACTCGGCGTGCGCGAGCACTGCGCCCTCTTCCTCGCCGACGAGGTGCGGGGGGTCGACGACCTGCCCGCGGCCGTGCGCCGGTGGTGGGACCTCACCGAACTCGGCACGCTGCACCGGGAGTTCCTCGACCGGCACGCCGAGGAGATCCGCTCCCGGCCCGCGACCCTGGCGTCGGCCACGGCCTTCGGACTGTGGACGCGCGCCCTGGACCGGTGGCGGATCATCCCGTACAACGACCCCGGGTTGCCGGCCGAACTCCTGCCGGCCGACTGGCCGGGGCTGAGGGCCACTCCGCTGTTCTTCACCGTCCGCGACGAGGTGGCCCCCCTCGCGGCCGAGCACGTCCGCGCCGTGACCGGCCGTCCCGGGCCGCTGCCCGACCACTTCGAGGAGTGCGCGCATGTCGCGGTACCCCGCACCGCGTGAGCTGCTGCTGCTCGACGGGTGGCAGCACCGCCGGGCCGAACCGGGCCACTGGCAGGGCTGGCTGGCCCAGGCCGCGACCGACGCCGGCTGGACGGTCTCCCACCCGACGCTGCCGCACCCGGAGAACCCCTCGCTCGCCGCCTGGCGCGAGACCGTGGCCTCCCGGCTGACGCCGGGGTGCACCGTCGTCGCCCACGGGCTCAGCGCCCTGGCCTGGTTGCGGTTCGCCGCGCAGGGTCCTGCCGGACCACGGGCCGGCCGGGTCCTCCTGGTCGCCCCGCCGGCCCCCGGCGACCACGGCGGCGACGGCGGCGACGGCGGCGACATCGCCCGCCCGTTGCCCGCCGCGGTCGACCCCGCCGCCGTGCGGGCGCTGAGCCGGGAGGTGCCCCTGCTGGTGTTCGCCCCCGACGACCCCTGGACCCGGCCCGACGCGGGGGCGCTGTACGGCGAACGGCTGGAACTCCCCTCGATCGTCGTCCCCGGGGGCGGGCACCTCAACGCCGCCGCCGGGTTCGGGCCCTGGCCCGCAGCGCTGCACTGGCTGACCGAGGGGTGCTGGCCCGACGCGACCGCCTCGCCCGCGCAGGCGCTCACGGCCGCTCACCGACCCTCGGGCCGCCGGCTGGGGATCGCCGTCGCAGGCGACCTCCCCGACGACCTGCTCTCCCGGGCGGCGGACCTGCTGACCGTCACCGGGCACCGGCCGCTGCGGCGGCTGGCCACCATCCGTCCGCGGTACGGCGAGACCCGCACCCGTCCCAAGGACGTCACCGCCTTCGTGCACCGGTACGGGCACGAGTACACCGTCGTGGTCGTCCCCGAGGAGCTGGACAGCGGCTCCCTCCGGGACGTCTGCCGCAGCGAGGGGTGCGGGCTGGTCACCACCGGACCCGCCTCCCGGCGCTGAACTGCGAGACCTCGCACCGCTGAACGACCACACACCGACCCCCTCGTGAACGGGACGCCCATGACCCGACGTTTCCTGTCCTCCGCCGTGCTGCTGTCCGTGGCCCTGGTCGCCACCGCCTGCGGAAGTTCCACCGAGGCCGCGAGCGAGACCTCGCCGAGCTCGACCACCACGCTGACCGAGGACACCGCCCTGCACGACCTGCTGCCGGAGTCGGTCAGGAGCAGCGGAACCCTCACGCTCGGGGCCCTGTGGGAGACGCCGCCGATGATCGGCGTCGACGCGAGCGACACCACGACACCGGTGGGCGTGGCCCCCGACCTCGCGCAGGCCCTCGGCCAGGTCCTCGGCGTCGACGTCGAGTGGCAGAACATGCAGTGGCCGGCCCAGCTGCCGGGTGTCCAGTCCGGCGCGGTGGACGCGCTGATGGGCCAGGTCTCCGTGACCGCCGAGCGCGAGCAGAGCGTCGTCGACCTCGTGCCGTTCTACCGCACCACCGAATCGCTGCTGCTGCCCGCCGACAACCCCGACGGCATCGCCTCGCTGAAGGACATGTGCGGCATGACCGTCGGGGTCCCGGTCGGCTCGATCCAGGGCGAGGAGGTGAGCGCGGTCAGCGACGCGCACTGCGCGGGCGACGCCATCCAGCTCGCCGAGTACCAGGGCGCCACCGCCGCCGTCAGCGCCGTCCGCGCGGGCACGGTCGACGCCTGGCTCGACACCACGACCACGCAGTTGCAGGCCGTCGAGGCCAGCTCCGGTGCGTTCACCACGGCTGAACTGCCCGAGGACGAGTCGCCGGCGAACTACACGGCGATCGCCGTCGGCAAGGCGAACCCCGGCCTGTCGAACGCCCTCGTCGGCGCGCTGAAGGCGGTCATCGAGGACGGCGCCTACGACGACGTCCTCGAGGCCCACGACGTGTCGTCCGCCGCCCTCACGGCCGACGACGTCGTCGCGAACCCGATCACGGGGACCGCGGTGGGGGCCACGGCCTGATGAGGTTCAGCGTCCGGCTCTCCAGCGGTGTCGGCCTCGAGGAGTTCCGCGAGGCCGCCACCGCCTGCGAGAGCTACGGCTTCGACCAGATCTGGACGGGCAACGACCTGTTGCGCCGTTCCGGGATCGTGCCGGTCGTGCTGGCGCTGGACGCGACCTCGCGCATCGAGGTGGGATCCAGCGTCCTGAACCCCGTGGCGCTGCACCCCGCCGAGATCGCGATGCTGACCGCCAACCTCCAGGAGCTGTCCGGCGGCCGCTACGTGCTCGGCCTCGGCGCCGGCTCGGAGGTGTTCCTGCGGTGGGCCGGGCTCGAACCCGGCACCCCGGTGGCCCGGACCCGGGCCGGCCTGCGCGCCGTCCGCGGCCTGCTGGGGGGCCGCAACCCCGAAGGCTGGCACGACCGGGCCGTCCTGCGGGACGGCCCCGCCCGGCCGACGCGGATCTACCTGGGTGCGATGGGCCCGCGGATGCTGGCCCTGGCCGGCCGGGAGGGTGACGGGGTGCTGGCGCTGTGCCTGCCGCCGGACCGGTTCGGCTGGTTCCGCGAGCAGGTCGGCCCGGTGACCCCGGACTTCGACCTCGTCTGCTGCCTGTGGTGCTCCGTCGACGACGACCCCGCCGCCGCCCGCGCCCGGCTCGCGCCGAAGGTCGCGGCCTACGCCGGATCCCTGGCCCCCGCCACGCTCCAGGCCGGCGGGTTCGACGTCGAGCGGTTCGCGCACGTCGCCGGTCTCGTCGAACGGGGCGAGGAGGCCGCCGCCGTCGCCGCCGTCGACGAGGACATGCTGCGCCTCGGGCTCGTCGGCACCGCGCACCAGGTCGCCGACCGCTGCCGGGAACTCGCGGCGGCCGGCGCCACCCACCTGTCCTTCGGCCAACCCCTGGGACGCACGTCCCGAGAAGCGGTGCAGCTGCTCGGGACCCGCGTCCTGCCGTCCCTGCGAGACCTGCGAGGTGCCGCATGACCCCCCGGACCCCCGAAGAGATCCTCGAGGCCGTCCGCGACCTCGTCCCGCTGATCGCCGAGGACGCCGCCGAGGCCGAGGCCACCCGGCGGCTCACACCCCGCGTCCACGCCGCGCTGCGCGCCGCCCGGGCCTACGAGGTGGGGTTCTCCCGCCGCCACGGCGGCCCGGAGATGAGCCTGGTCGACCAGACCCGCATGGTCGAGACGGTCGCGACGGCCGACGCCGGCACGGCGTGGAACGTCACCGTCCTGGCGGCCACCGGCTTCTACGCCGAACGCCTGTCCGAGGAGGCGTTCGCGCAGTTGTACCCGACGCTGGACCGCCCCACCTGCGGCTCGTTCCACCCCAAGGCCCGCGCCGTCGAGGTCGCGGGCGGCTACCGGGTCAGCGGACGGTGGAACTTCGGCAGCGGGATCCGGTCGGCCGACCTGGTCCTGGGCGGCGCCGAGGTCCACCGCGAGGACGGCACCGTCCTGACGCTGGGCCTGTGGCTGCCGGTCGAGGAGATCCGCCTGCACGACGACTGGAACGTCGTCGGGTTGCGGGCCTCCAGCAGCGAGAGCTACTCCGTCGAGGACGTCTTCGTCCCCGCCGGCCACACGTTCGACCGGTTCCACGCCCCGCGCGCCGACGTCGACCCGCTGGTCAAGCACGTCGACCTGCCCTTCTACAGCATGGCCGGCATCTCCGTCGGGATCGCCCAGCACGCGGTCGACCTCACCACCGAGTTCACGCTCACCCGCGGCCGGGAGGTCGGCGAACGCAGGCTGGCGCTGCTGGGGGAGGCGGTGACCCTCGTCCGCGCCGCGCGCGCCCTCGTCCTGGACGGGGTGCGGGGCATCGACGAGGCGATCGGCGCCGAGGGAGTTCCCTCCGACGCCGTGATGGCCCGCGGGGACTCGCCGCTGGCGACGGAGTTCGCCCGCACCGTCCTGGACCGCTGCGCCGACGTCCTGGGTTCCTCGGCCGTCCACGAGAGCACCGGTTTCGAGAAGCTCGTCCGCGACCTGGCCGGGGTCAGCGCGCACGCCTCCACCTGGCGCAGCCGCTGGGTCGACGTCGGCCGGACCCACCTCGCCGAGAAGGGAACCTCATGAGCGACACGCAACAACGGGCGCGCAGGTCCGGCGCCGCGCGCCGGCTCCACACCCCGCCGAAGATGGACGTCGTCCCCGTCCGGCACTGGGGCCGCGGTGTCGGGGCCGTCGCGATCATCGCCCTCGCCGTCCTGTTCGTCGTCGAACTGGCCACCAACCAGAACTTCGAGTGGTCGATCGTCGGCGAGTTCCTCGTGGACGTCAACGTCCTGAAGGGGTTGCTGCTGACCCTGGAGATGACGGTGATCGGCATGGTGCTCTCGGTCGTGCTGGCCCTGCTCGTCGGCGTCATGCGGATCTCGCCGAGCCGGGTCATCGCCTGGTTCGCCGCGGCCTGGGTGTTCGTGTTCCGGGGCGTGCCGCTCATCGTCCTGCTCATCCTGCTCGGCAACCTCGGGCTGTTCGTGGACGAGTTCCGGATCGGCGTCCCGCTGACCGACATCACCTGGGTTTCGGTGCCGGCGCAGCAGGTCGTCACGCCGTTCTGGGCCTCGGTCGTCGGGCTGGCGCTGGCCGGTTCGGGGTACATGGCCGAGATCGTCCGGGCCGGCCTGCTGTCCATCGGCCGCGGTCAGCACGAGGCCGCCAAGGCGCTGGGACTGAACGCCTCCGGAACCCTGCGGTACGTCGTGCTGCCGCAAGCCCTGCGGGTCATCATCCCCCCGCTGGGCAACGAGTTCATCGGCATGCTCAAGGCTTCGGCCATCGTGTCGGTCATCGCCGGCGGCGACCTGCTCACGGTCGTCCTGGGGTTGTCCGGCCTCAACTTCCGCACCATCGAGATGCTCACCGTCGCGACGATCTGGTACCTGCTGGTCATCGCGGTCTTCTCGGTCGTGCAGTTCTTCCTGGAGAAGCGGACGGCGGAACGCTGATGATCACCATCGACGCGGTCGACAAGTACTACGGTCACACCCAGGTCCTGCACGAGGTCGACCTCGACGTGGCCGAGGGGGAGACGGTCTGCATCATCGGCCCCTCGGGGTCGGGCAAGAGCACTCTCCTGCGGTGCGTCAACCACCTCGAGGAGATCGGCGCCGGGCGCATCCGGGTCGACGGGCACCTCGTGGGCTACCGCGAACAGGGCGGCCGGCTGCACGAACTGCGCGAGCGCGAGGCCTGCCGGCAGCGCGTCGAGATCGGCATGGTGTTCCAGCACTTCAACCTGTTCCCGCACATGACGGCCCTGGAGAACGTCGCGTTCGGGCCGATCCGGGTGCAGGGCAGGAGCCGGCAGTGGGCCAGGACGTACGCCCGGGAACTGCTGGGTCGGGTGGGGCTGGCCGGCAAGGAGGACTCCTACCCCTCGCGCCTGTCCGGCGGGCAGCAGCAGCGCGTCGCCATCGCCCGGGCGATGGCCATGCAGCCCAAGGTCATGCTGTTCGACGAACCGACCTCGGCCCTGGACCCCGAACTGGTCGGTGAGGTGCTGGCCGTCATGAAGGACCTCGCCGTCACCGGCGGGATCACCATGGTCGTCGTCACCCACGAGATGGGTTTCGCCCGCGAGGTCGCCGACCGGGTCGTGTTCATGGACGCGGGCCGCATCGTGGAGACCGGGACCCCGCAGCAGGTGCTGGACGCGCCCCGGCACGAGCGGACGAAGGCGTTCCTGTCGGCGGTGCTGCACTGATGCGGTTCGTCGGGCAGGCAGCCTTCGTCGCGGGCGCCACCGGACCGGTCGGCCGGGCCGTGGTGCGGGCGCTGGCCGCCGAGGGTGCCCGGGTCGCCGTGCACCACCGCCACGACGACGTGGGAGCGAAGGAGCTGGCCGCCGCGGTGGACGGCCTGGCCGTCGGCGCCGACCTGGGCGACGAATCCGCCCTCGACGCCGCCGCCCGCACCGTCGAGGACGCCTTCGGTCCCGTGCGCCTGCTCGTCAACGCCGCTCACCCGCGGCGTGACGTGCACGCGGCGGTCGCGGACACGTCGCCCGACGACCTGCTCGCCCAGTTCGCCGGCGCCGTCGGCCACGCCAACCTGCTGCGCCGCCTCGTGCCCGGCATGCGGGCGGCCGGCGCGGGCCGGATCGTCTACGTGGCCGGGGCGCTCATGACACGACCGGCCGCCGGGAACGGCTCCTACGGCGCCGCGAAGGCCGCCGCGACCGTCCTGACCCGGTACACCGCCCTGGAGGAGGGCCGGCGCGGGATCACCGCGAACGTCGTGGCACCCGGCCGCATCGTCGACCCGCAGGCCGACGAGGAACTGACCCCCGAACGCGCCGAACTGTCCCGCACGCTGCTCGAACGCATGGCGCTGCCCGCGTTCCCCAGCCCCACCCAGGTCGCGGACGCCGTCCTCGGCCTGCTCGCGGCCCCCTACGTCACCGGGCAGACCCTGTGGGTCACCGGCGGCGAACCCATCGCCTGAGGAGCACTGCATGAGCACCACCCTGGAACCGGTCCTGGAGTCGTCCGGCGTTCCGAACCTGCTGGCGCCGACCAGCGCGGCCGCCGTGCTGGCCAACACGCAGGCCCTGCTGCCGCTCGTCGCGCAGGAGGCCGACGGCATCGAGGCCGCGGCCCGGCTGACCCCGCGCGCCGAGGCGGCGATGCGAGCCGCCGGCGTGTTCCAGATGGGTTTCCCCGCCTTCCGCGGTGGCCTGGAGATGACGCTGGAGCAGCAGGTCGAGGTGGTGGCCACGATCGCCGCTGTCGACGCCTCCGCCGGCTGGAACGTCGGTGTCCTCAACGCCGGCGGCTACTACGCCGGTCGTCTCGGGGACGCCGCCTACGCCGAGCTGTACCCGACGCGCGACATGCCGACCAGCGGGTCGTTCCACCCCCGGGGCCGCGCCCAGGTCGTCGACGGCGGCTACCTGGTCACAGGGCACTGGGACTGGGGCAGCGGCAGCTACACCGCCGAGCACGTCGTGGGCGGCGCCCTCGTCGTCGACGCCGCCGGGGATCCCGTGCTCGGCCCGGACGGCAGGCAGGTGCACCTGGGACTGTGGCTGCCCGAGCACGCCATCGAGTTCGCGCACAACTGGCAGACGCTGGGGGTGCGGGGTTCGGGCAGCACGAGCTTCGACATCCGCACGCCGGTGTTCGTCCCGGCCGACCACGCGTTCGACCGGGAGGCTGCCTACCGGCACGAGGCCGACCCGCTCAACCGCAGCGTCAAGATCTGCCACTTCGCGCTCACCGGTGTCGTCCTCGGCGTCGCGCGGAACCTGCTGACGACCACCGGCGGGATCGTGGCTGGTCGGGGAGCGCGGGACACCGCGACCCTGGAACTGCTGGGGGAGGCGATGGGGGAGGTCGACTTCGCCTGGGCAGGAGTTCTGGAGATCGCCCGCCGGACCGACGACATCATCTTCTCCGACACCGTGCTGACACCGCTCGACGAGGCGCGCATGACGGCCGCCAACGCCGTGGCCGCCACCGCCCTCCGCCGCGTCATCACCGCCACGACGGAACTGGCCGGTGCGCGGTACGTCCTCGACGCCGCTCCGGTGCAACGGGTCCTGCGGGACGCCCTGTCGGCCCTGGCGCACGCGGGGACCCGGCGCCAGCACCTGCAGCCGCTGGCGGAGGCCGCTCTCACCAGCGGCTCCGCCTGGACCCTGCGGTGACGGAGCGGCTGCCGGCCTGCCCGCGCGTGCGCGTCGTCGTCGAACGCGCCGACGCCCCGCGGTGCGCGATCGCCGTGGGCGACTCCTTCGACGTGGACGGCAGCGGGCTGTCCACGCACGGGCAACCCTTCTGCGCGTTCGCGCTGGCCTCGGTGGTTCCGGTGCTGGGGATGATGCAGGGCGAGCTGCCGGCCGACGACTGGCTGGTGCGCAAACCCCTCATCTGCTGTCCCGACGCGCGGGAGAACGTCGTCATGCGGCTGGAGCGGTTGCCGTGACGATCCGCTGCACCGTGGAGAGCTTCAACTACTCGGCCTGCGGGCTGGAGGTCGGCGACACCTTCGAGGTCGTCGACGGAGCCGTCGTCGTGCCCGAGGGCAAGCGCTTCTGCTACTTCGCCATCGCCAACGTGGTCGCGGTGCTGGGCTCGGGGATGGATGCGCGGTCGCGGCCCCTGGTGGCCTGCCCCGACCCGCCGGAGAACCTGTTCGTGAGGTTGGAGGAACTGTGAGACCGGCAACGTTCAGCGCCCGCATCGGCGGGCACGGGGTGAACTCCGTCGTCGAGAAGGCGCTCGTGGTGGAGGAGGCCGGCTTCGACCAGGTCTGGACCGGCAACGACCTGTTCGGCGAACCCGGGGTCGTCACGCTGTCCGCCATCGCCCTGCGCACCAGCCGGATCCTCTTCGGTTCCGGGGTCATCGACCCGGTGTCGCTGCACCCCGTGCAGATCGCGATGCTGGCCTCGGGGTTGCAGGAGGTGTCGGGTGACCGGTTCCTGCTGGGCCTGGGAGCGGGGTCGGACGTGTTCTTCCGGTGGGCCGGGCTGGAACCGGCCAGACCTGTCGTGCGCACGCGCCAGGCGGTGCTGGCGATCCGGGAGCTGCTGGCCGGCCGCAGCCCCGCGGGGATCCCCGGGGTGGCCGACGGCTGGACCGAGCAGGCCGTGCTGCGCTCGTACCGGCCGACCCCCGTCTACCTCGGGGCGATGGGGCCGCGCATGCTCGACCTCACCGGCCGCCTGGCCGACGGCGCGCTGCCGTTGTGCCTGCCGCCCCAGCACGTGGTCAACGTGGTCGAGCAGCTCAGCGCGGGGGCGGCGAAGGCCGGGCGCAGCATCGACGACCTCGACGTCGCCGCGTGCGTGTGGGCCTCCGTCTCCGACGACCGGGACGAGGCGCGGTACCTCATGGCCAAGCACATCGCGCTGTACTCGGGGTCCCTGTCGACCGACGCGCTCGCCGCGAACGGTCTCGACCCCGAGGAGTTCGCCCGCACCCAGCAGCTGATGCTCGAGGGTCGCGAGGAGGACGCCGTCGCCAGCGTCACCCCGTCGATGCTGACGCTCGGGATCGTCGGCGGGGTCGACGACGTCGTCGCGCAGTGCGCGGCGCTGCTCGAGGCCGGGGTGCGGCACATCTCGTTCGGCCCCCCGATGGGGCCGGACGCCACGGGGGCGGTGAAGCTCATCGGCTCCACCGTCCTGCCCGAGCTGCGCCGGCAGCTCGGCTGACCGGAGGGAGAGCAGATGACCGTCGTCATCGTCCACGGCGGGATCACCGTCGCCGCCGACCGCGTCGAGGAGGTGGACGCGCAGGCGGTCGCCTTCGCGCAGACCTGCCGAGGCGAGACCGGCTGTCGGGAGTACCAGCTGTCCTGGCTGGCCGGCGCGCCGGACCGGCTGCGGCTGCTGGAGGTGTGGGACTCGCAGGAGGCCTACGCGGCCCACGGCACCCAGCCGCACGTGGCGGAGTGGACGGCGTTCGTGTCCGCCGCCGCGGTCGCCGCGCCGGCGTTCACCAGGCTGCTGGTCGAGGAGGCCGGGGACGCCGTCCCGGCCTGACCCCTCGAGCCCGGACACGTTTCCGGGACGTTGCCGGGATGTCACGGTCCGATGCCGTTCCCCACGCTGGGCAACGCGCCGACACGGATCCGCCTCGCGAAGTCGGTGCTGCGGGTTAATGTCGAACGCACCACCCAGGATGGGAGATGCGCCATGACGGAGCCTCAGCGCCGCTTCGGCGGTTCCGGTGAGCGGGATGCCCGCCACCTGGCCGCGCTCGAGGAGCAGCTCGGAGCAGCCCGAACCCGACTCGCCCAGGTCAGCGCCCAGAACGACCGCCTCGCCACGACGTTGCGGGAGGCGCGGGACCAGATCGTCGCGCTCAAGGCCGAGGTCGACCGGCTCGGGCAGCCACCCGCGCAGTTCGCCACCTTCCTCGAAGCGGCCGAGGAGGGAACCGCCGACATCGTGTCCGCCGGCCGGCGCATGCGAGTGGCCGTCAGTCCCGCCGTGGACCTGGACGCGCTGCGCCCCGGCCAGGACGTCATGGTCAACGAGGCCATGAACATCGTCGCGGCCTTCGACTACGAACGCACCGGTGAGCTCGCCGCGGTCAAGGAGATCCTGCCCGACGGCCGCGTCCTGGTGCTCGCCCGCGCCGACGAGGAACGGGTCGTGCGGCTGGCCGGCCAGCTGATGGACGGCCCGTTGCGGGTGGGCGACTCCCTCACCGTCGACACCCGCTCCGGGTTCGCCTACGAGCGCATCCCCAAGGCCGAGGTCGAGGAGCTCGTCCTCGAAGAGGTCCCGGACATCGACTACGAGGACATCGGTGGCCTCGGCCCGCAGATCGAGGCGATCCGGGACGCGGTCGAGCTGCCGTTCCTGCACGCCGAGCTGTTCCGCGAGCACGGGCTGCGCCCGCCCAAAGGCATCCTGCTGTACGGCCCGCCCGGGTGCGGCAAGACGCTCATCGCCAAGGCCGTGGCCAACTCCCTGGCCAAGAAGGCGGCCGAGCTGCGCGGGGAGACCCAGGCCAAGAGCTACTTCCTGAACATCAAGGGCCCCGAGCTGCTCAACAAGTACGTCGGCGAGACCGAGCGGCACATCCGGCTGATCTTCGCCCGCGCCCGGGAGAAGGCCGGGACGGGTACGCCCGTCGTCGTCTTCTTCGACGAGATGGAGTCGCTGTTCCGCACCCGCGGATCCGGGGTCTCCTCCGACGTCGAGACCACGATCGTGCCGCAGCTGCTGTCCGAGCTCGACGGCGTCGAGCGGCTCGAGAACGTCATCGTCATCGGCGCCTCGAACCGCGAGGACATGATCGACCCGGCCATCCTGCGTCCGGGCCGTCTCGACGTGAAGATCAAGATCGAGCGGCCCGACGCCGAGAGCGCCGGCCAGATCTTCTCCAAGTACCTGACGGCCGACCTGCCGCTGCACCCCGAGGACCTTGCGGTCAACGGCGGCAACGCCCAGAACACCGTCGAGGCGATGATCCAGGCCACGGTCGAGCGCATGTACACCGAGAGCCCGGAGAACGAGTTCCTCGAGGTGACGTACGCCGGGGGGGACAAGGAGGTCCTGTACTACAAGGACTTCAACTCCGGCGCCATGATCCAGAACATCGTGGACCGCGCGAAGAAGATGGCGATCAAGGACCTGCTGACGTTCAACCAGCGAGGGCTGCGGGTCGACCACCTCATGAGCGCCTGCGTCGACGAGTTCAAGGAGAACGAGGACCTGCCCAACACCACCAACCCCGACGACTGGGCGCGCATCTCGGGCAAGAAGGGTGAGCGGATCGTCTTCATCCGCACCCTCATGCAGGGCAAGAAGGGCACCGAGGCCGGCCGGTCGATCGACACCGTCGCCAACACCGGTCAGTACCTCTGACGTCCCTCCGCGACCGTCGTGGGGGGGGGGGGGGGGGGGCGGGGGGGGGGGGGGGGGGGGGGGGGGGGGGGGGGGGGGGGGGGGGGGGGGGGGGGGGGGGGGGGGGGGGGGGGGGGCG
>NZ_JBJLSI010000017.1:0-97402 GCF_050871945.1 Kineococcus deserti
GGGGTGGGTGGTCGCCCCGGTGACCACCCACCCCACGGGTCCCCCCACCCCAGGAGGCGGTCCGCGTGGATCCCGTGATCGACAACCTCGATCTGTACGCCGCAGGCTTCCTGCGGTCCCTCACCCTGGCGGCCTGGGCCGGCGTCGGCAGCCTCGTGCTCGGCACCCTGCTCGCGGTCTGCCGGGTCAGCCCCGTCCCCGTGCTGCGCGGGGTCGGCGCCGCCTACGTCACGCTGCTGCGGAACACCCCGCTGGTCATCGTGCTGTTCTTCTTCGTGTTCGGCGTCCCCACCCTGGGCTTCAACGCCTCGAACTACACGCTGGCCGTGCTCGGGCTCATCGTCTACACGGCCTCGTTCGTCTGCGAGGCCGTGCGCTCGGGCATCGCCACCGTGCCGGCCGGACAGGCCGAGGCCGCGCGGGCCATCGGGTTGCCGTTCGGCCTGACCCTGACCCAGGTGATCCTGCCGCAGGCGTTGCGGGCGGTCATCCCGCCCGTCGGCAACGTCCTCATCGCGATGATCAAGAACTCCGCCGTCGCCGGCGCCATGGGCGTCGGCGGGGACCTCTTCAGCGTCTACGCGCGGTTGGCCAGCGCTCAGGGCCTGCCCCGGCTGCCCGTCATCACGGGCATGGCGATCGGATACCTCATCATGACCCTCGGCGCCGCGCTCCTGCTGGCCCTGGCCGAACGGCGTACGGCGGTGGCCCGGTGACCGCCCCGACCGCCGTCCTGTTCGACGAGCCCGGCCCGGTCGCCCGGCGTCGCACCCGCACCGGCAGCATCGTCGCCGGCGTCCTGCTGCTCGCCACGCTGGTCCTCATCCTGATCCGGATGCAGCAGCAGGGGCAGCTGGACCCGGAGAAGTGGGGGCCGTTGATCGACCCCACGAACGCCGACTTCGCCGCCGTGTGGCAACTGCTCGGCCCGGCTCTGGGTGTCACGCTGCGGGCCGCGGCGGTCGCGATCGTCGCCTCGATCGTGCTGGGGCTCGTCATCGGCGCCCTGCGTCTCCTGCTGCCACGCGCCGGGCGGGTTCCGCTCATCGGGATCGTGGAACTGCTGCGCGGGCTCCCCGTCGTGGTCACGATCCTCTACGTCGACGTCCTGCTGCGGACCCTGGGCGTGCACCCGGGATCGTTCTGGGTCCTCGTGGTCGGCCTGACGCTCTACAACTGCGTGATCATCTCCGAGATCGTCCGGGCCGGCGTCCAGTCCCTGCCCAGGGGGCAGGTCGAGGCCGGGCTGGCCATCGGGATGACTCCCGCGCAGGTCATGGGGCAGATCCAGCTGCCGCAGGCCGTCCGCGCGATGCTGCCGGCGTTGATCAGCCAGATGATCGTCGTGCTGAAGGACACGGCGCTGGGCAGCGTCGTGCTGGTCTCGCTCGGCGACCTCGGCGAGATCGCGAACCGGTTGCGTCAGGTGCTGGACAACTCCGTCCAGACCTACCTCGTCGTCGGCCTGATCTTCGTCGTCATCAACCTGCTGCTCGACCTGCTGGCCCGTTGGGTGCAACGTCGCCTGTCCGGCAGTGGGCGCTCGACGGCCAAGGTCGAGGTCGACAACGGGATGCAGATGACCGGCGGCTCGAACACCTGAGCCACCGGTCACCGGAGCATCAGATGTCGTCGCGGACCGTGTACAGCGTGAGCTTGCGGTCCGCGACGATCGTCCCGAGCCGGGAGGAACCCTCGGGGGTCTGGCGGAACGCGCGGTAGGCGTTGTCGTTCTCGACCGACTCCCAGCGCTCGACGATCGACACGTGCGTCTCGTCGGCGTTGTCGAAGAGCACCTCGCAGCCGAGGTTGCCCTCGAAGGCGCGGGTGGCCTCGAGGGTCTCGGTGAGGATGGCCGGGGCGTCGGCGACGTTCTCGGGCTTGATGGTCAGTTCCAGGATGGCGATGGTGGTCACGCGCGGAATCTACGCCTGGTCCCGCAACTCCTCGCGCACGACCCGCAGGACCACGTCCGTCGGGAAACCCCGGCGGGCCAGCATCCCGAACAACCGGCGCTCCCGGACGGCGGGCTCGAGCCCGGCCGTGGAGCGCAGCTTGCGCCGCACCAGGTTCCGGGCCGCCTCGGTCTGCGACTCCCCGTCGACCACTTCGAGCGCCTCGGCGGCGGTCTCGTCGTCGACGCCCTTGCGCCGCAGTTCCTGCGCCAGCGCCCGCCGCCCCCGTCCGCTGCTGCGGGACTGCACGTAGCCGGCGGCGAAGGCGCGGTCGTCGACGAGGCCGACCTCTTCGAACCGGTCGAGCACCTCGACCGCGACGTCCTCGGGGACGTCCTTGGCGGCCAACTTCTGCTCCAGTTGCGCACGGCTGCGGGGAGCCATCGTCAGCTGGCGCAGGGCGATGGTGCGGGCGACCTCGCGCGGGTCGGCCTCCCGGTCCGGGTTCTCGTCCGGACCGGGAGGGACCTGCTCGTGGCGACGGCTCAGAAGTCGACCTTGGCGTCGGGCTCGGCCGGGGCGTCGAGGCGGGCACCGATGCCGAGCTTCTCCTTGATGCGCTTCTCGATCTCGTCGCCGAGGTCGGGGTTGTCGCGCAGGAAGGCCCGGGCGTTCTCCTTGCCCTGGCCGAGCTGGTCGCCCTCGTAGGTGTACCAGGCGCCGGACTTGCGGACGAAGCCGTGCTCGACACCGAGGTCGATGAGCCCGCCCTCGCGGGAGATGCCCTGGCCGTAGATGATGTCGAACTCGGCCTGCTTGAACGGCGGGCTGACCTTGTTCTTGACGACCTTGACCCGGGTGCGGTTGCCGACCGGGTTGGTGCCGTCCTTGAGCGTCTCGATGCGACGCACGTCCAGGCGGACCGAGGCGTAGAACTTCAGCGCCTTGCCGCCCGTCGTCGTCTCCGGAGAGCCGAACATGACGCCGATCTTCTCGCGCAGCTGGTTGATGAAGATGGCCGTCGTGCCGGAGTGGTTCAGCGCACCGGTGATCTTGCGCAGCGCCTGCGACATGAGGCGGGCCTGCAGACCGACGTGGCTGTCACCCATCTCGCCCTCGATCTCGGCCTTGGGCACGAGCGCGGCGACGGAGTCGATGACGATGATGTCGAGCGCACCGGAGCGGATCAGCATGTCCGCGATCTCCAGCGCCTGCTCGCCGGTGTCGGGCTGGGAGACCAGCAGCGCGTCGGTGTCCACGCCCAGCTTGGCCGCGTAGTCCGGGTCCAGAGCGTGCTCGGCGTCGATGAACGCCGCGATGCCGCCGGCGCGCTGGGCGTTGGCCACCGCGTGCAGGGCGACGGTCGTCTTGCCGGAGGATTCCGGGCCGTAGACCTCGACCACGCGGCCACGCGGCAGGCCGCCGATGCCGAGGGCGACGTCCAGGGCGATCGCGCCGGTCGGGATGACCTCGATGGGCGGGCGGACGTCGTCGCCCAGCCGCATGACCGAGCCCTTGCCGAAGTTCTTGTCGATCGCTGCGAGGGCGGCGTCGAGGGCCTTCTCGCGGTCCGCAGGAGCGGGCATGTCCTCACCTCAGGGTCTGGGTTCCAACTGACTGCGGGGAACGCTAGGACAGACCTCCGACACGACCCCCGTACGAGCGGGAGGGTGTGGACGAGCTGCCCGGCGAGCCCCCTGTGGACACCGCGATGCTATCCGTACACGTGTTCGATCCCAAGTCCTGCGACCGTGCGTGTCGGGAGATCACTAGGCTGCGCGGCGTGACGCAGACGTCTGCTCAGATCCTGGACCCGCGCGGTGCCGCCCTCGTCCCGGCCGGTGCCGTCCTCGAACGCCTCGGCTCGGGCAGCACCTGGGCCGAGGGCCCGCTCTGGCTGCCGCAGGAGCGGGCGCTGATCTTCAGCGACATCCCCGGCAACCGGATCCTGCGCTGGGACGAGAGCAGCGGGGTGGACGGTGGCCTGACCGTGCACCGCGACGACGTCGAGTTCACCAACGGCCGCACGCTGGACCGGCAGGGACGGGTCGTGGCCTGCTCGCACGGCCGCCGCGCGCTCGAGCGCACCGAGGCCGACGGCACCACGACGGTGCTCGTCGACCGCTTCGGCCAGGCACGCTTCAACTCCCCCAACGACGTCGTCGTCGCCTCCGACGGCGCGATCTGGTTCACCGACCCGCCGTACGGCATCACCGTGGCCGTCGAGGGCCACGAGGGCTTCCGCGAGTACGGCGACAACTTCGTCTTCCGCCTCGACCCCGACTCCGGCGAGCTGCGCGTCGTGGTCACCGACGTCGAGGAGCCCAACGGTCTGGCCTTCTCCCCCGACGAGAGGCTGCTGTACGTGGCCGACACCTCGGGGGCCGGCACGCCCGGCAACGGCACCCACCGGCTCATCCGCGTCTACGACGTGCTGACCGGGATCCGCGGCGGCCGCGGCCCGCAGGCGCGGCCGTCGGGACCGGTCGTCAAGAACGGGCGCGTCTTCGTGGAGGTCGACCGGGGTCTGGCGGACGGTTTCCGCGTCGACACCGCCGGCAACGTCTGGACCTCCAACGGCGACGCGGTCACGGTGTTCGCCCCCGACGGCACGCGCCTGCTCGAGGTCGTCGTCGGCGAGGTCGTCGCCAACGTCTGCTTCGGCGGGGCCGACGGCAGCGACCTGTTCGTGGCCGCCTCGACCAGCGCCTACCGGCTGCGGACGAACGCCGTGGGTGCGGGACTGTGGTGGCTGTGACGTTCACCGTTCCCGCCGCGCCGGAGCGCGAGGAGGCGCCGTACGTGGGCGACGAGCGCGCGACGCTCGAGGGCTTCCTGGACTACCACCGCGCCACCTTCGCCCGGAAGGTCGAGGGGCTGACCGCCGAGCAGTTGCGGCTCCGCTCCGTCGAGCCGTCGTCGATGTCGTTGCTGGGCATGGTCCGCCACCTGGCCGACGTGGAGCGGGGCTGGTGGCAGGGCGGGGTCGCCGGCGAGGACGTGGCGCCCCGCTACTGGTCCGAGGCCGATCCGGACGGCGACTTCGACGACGTCGACGACGCCGACCCGGCCGTCGACCTGGCCGAACTGGCCACCCAGCAGGACCTCGCGCGCGCCGTGCTGGCGGCGCACTCCCTCGACGACACCTTCGAGCACTCCCGGCAGGGCACCACGAGCGTGCGGTGGGTGCTCGTGCACCTCGTCGAGGAGTACGCGCGGCACAACGGCCACGCCGACCTCCTGCGCGAGCGGATCGACGGCGCCACCGGGGAGTAGCCGGCAGCGGTCACGGGCGGGGAGGGCGGCGGTCCCTGCCCAGGCGGCGCGAGTCCGGCACGTCCATCGCGTCGCACAGCGCCAGCCAGATCTGCTTGGGCTCCACGCCGGCGTCCAGCGCCTCGCGCGCGGTGCGGTCGTCCAGGGCCAGCAGGTGCTGGTCGGCCGCGAGCGACCGGCCGTAGCCGACTCCGAACTCGTCCTCCACCAGGGTCCAGAACTCGCTGACGCGCATGGGGCACAGAGTGCCACGGGGGGCACGTGTCGGAGGCGGGTGGTGTCATGACGACATGAGTCCGAAGAGCCCGCAGCCACCGTCCGCGCAGGAGGTGATGGGTCGCTTCTCCGAGGCCACCCGGGCGTGGTTCACGGGTGCCTTCGAAGCCCCGACCCCTGCTCAGCTGGGCGCCTGGGACGCCGTCAGCCGCGGGCAGCACGCCCTCGTTGTGGCCCCGACCGGTTCGGGCAAGACGCTCTCGGCGTTCCTGTGGGCCCTGGACGGCCTGGCGGGCGAACCGGTTCCGGAGGACAAGGACCACCGCTGCCGGGTGCTGTACGTCTCCCCCCTCAAGGCCCTGGCCGTCGACGTGGAACGCAACCTGCGCTCCCCGCTCACCGGGATCCGGCAGGCCGCCCAGCGCCTCGGGCTGCCCGTGCCCGACGTGCGCGTCGGCGTGCGCTCGGGGGACACCTCGACGGAGGAGCGGCGCGGGTTCACCCGCACTCCCCCCGACGTCCTCATCACCACGCCCGAGTCGTTGTTCCTGCTGCTGACGTCCAAGGCCCGCGAACAGCTGCGCGGCGTGCGCACCGTCGTGCTCGACGAGGTGCACGCCATGGCCGGGTCCAAGCGCGGCGCGCACCTGGCGATCTCGCTGGAACGCCTCGACGCGCTCGTCACCCAGGCCGGTGGCGAACCCACCCAGCGCGTCGGCCTGTCCGCCACCGTCCGTCCCGTGCAGACGGTGGCCGAGTGGGTCTCCGGTGGGCGGCCGGTCACCGTCGTGCAACCGCCCTCGACCAAGGAGTTCGACCTCAAGGTCGTCGTCCCCGTCGAGGACATGAGCGAGCTGGACGCCTCCGGTCGCGGCGCCGAGGACCCCGACGACCTCACCGGCCAGGCCGCCGGGAACCCCCGCCGGGCGAGCATCTGGCCGCACGTCGAGGAACGCATCGTCGACCTCGTCGCCGACCACCGGTCCACCCTGGTGTTCGCCAACTCCCGCCGGTTGTCCGAGCGGCTCACCGCCCGGCTCAACGAGGTCTGGGACGAACGGATCGACCCCGAGGACCCCGAGGAGACCGGCACCCCGGGCCGGGTCGCACCGGCCGAACTCATGGGTCAGGCCGGTCAGGCGGAGAACAAGCCACCCGTGCTGGCCCGCGCCCACCACGGCTCGGTGTCGAAGGAACAGCGGTCCCTCATCGAGGAGGACCTCAAGGCCGGCCGGCTGCCCGCCGTGGTCGCCACGTCCAGCCTGGAACTGGGCATCGACATGGGTGCGGTCGACCTCGTCGTCCAGGTCGAGTCCCCGCCCAGCGTCGCCAGCGGCCTGCAGCGCGTGGGCCGCGCCGGGCACCAGGTCGGCGCCGTCTCGCGCGGGGTGCTGTTCCCGAAGTTCCGCGGCGACCTGCTGCAGACGGCCGTCGTCGTCGAACGCATGCGCGACGGGCGTATCGAGGAACTCAAGATCCCGGCGAACCCGCTGGACGTCCTGGCCCAGCAGATCGTCGCGATGGTCGCCATGGACGAGTGGACGGTGCCCGACCTGCTGGCGCTGGCCAAGCGCGCCGCACCGTTCGCGACGCTGTCCCGGCCGATCCTCGACGCCGTCCTCGACATGCTGTCCGGCCGCTACCCCAGCGAGGAGTTCGCCGAGCTGCGCCCGCGGCTGGTGTGGGACCGGGTCACCGACGGCCTCACCGGACGCCCCGGGGCGCAACGGCTCGCCGTGACCAGCGGCGGCACCATCCCCGACCGCGGGTTGTTCGGCGTGTTCCTGGCCTCCGGGGAGGGCCCGGGCCGGCGCGTCGGGGAACTCGACGAGGAGATGGTCTACGAGTCGCGGGTCGGAGACGTCATCACCCTGGGCTCCTCGGCGTGGCGGATCGAGGACATCACCCACGACCGCGTCCTGGTCACGCCCGCCCCCGGCCAGCCGGGCCGGTTGCCGTTCTGGCACGGCGAGGCGCTGGGCCGGCCGGCCGAGCTGGGCCGGGCCCTGGGCGAGTTCGTCCGCGAACTCGGCTCCCTCGACGGCGGTTTCGCCGGCGACGCCGCCCGCGCGCGCGTGCACGAGGCCGGCCTGGACGACTGGGCGACGGACAACCTGCTCGCCTACCTGACCGAGCAGCAGGAGGCGACCCGGCTCGTCCCCGACGACCGGACCATCGTCGTCGAGCGGTTCCGCGACGAGCTGGGCGACTGGCGAGTCTGCATCCACTCCCCCTTCGGCGGCCAGGTCCACTCCCCGTGGGCGCTGGCCCTGGGGGCACGGATGCGCGAACGCTTCGGCGTCGACGTGCAGGCCATGCCCGCCGACGACGGCATCGTCCTGCGGCTGCCCGACCTGGACCTGCCCGACGGCCAGGCCCCCGACGTCGCCGACCTGGTGGCCCTGGAGGCCGACGAGGTCGCCGAACTGGTGACGGCCGAGATCGGTGGGTCGGCGTTGTTCGCCTCCCGGTTCCGCGAGTGCGCGGCCCGGGCGCTGCTGCTGCCGCGCCGCCAGCCGGGCCGCCGGCAACCGCTGTGGCAGCAGCGGCAGCGGGCGGCCTCGCTGCTGCAGGTGGCCAGCCGGTTCGCGAGCTTCCCGATCGTGCTGGAGACCGTGCGCGAGTGCCTGTCCGACGTGTTCGACGTGACGGGTCTGGAACAGCTCATGAAGGACCTCGCGGCCCGCACGGTCCGCGTCGTCGAGGTCGAGTCCCCGCAACCGTCGCCGTTCGCCCGCGGGTTGATGTTCGGGTACGTGGCCCAGTTCCTCTACGAGGGCGACTCCCCGCTGGCCGAACGGCGCGCCGCGGCGCTGGCCCTCGACCCGAGCCTGCTGGCCGAACTCCTCGGCCGTGGGGAAGGCGCCGCGCTGCGCGACCTGCTGGACCCGGCCGCGGTGCAGCGCACCGAGGAGGAACTGCAGCGGCTCGTGGCCGAGCGCAGGTGCACCGACGCCGAGGACGTCGCCGACCTGCTGCGCGTGCTGGGCCCGCTGACGACGGCCGAGGTCGCCGCCCGCAGCGAGGGCGAACCCTCGCGCTGGCTGGCCGGGCTGGAGGAGGCCCGCCGGCTCATCCGCGTCCGCATCGCCGGCCAGGAGCACTGGGCGGTCATCGAGGACGCCGGCCGGTTGCGCGACGGCCTGGGCACGCCGCTGCCGGTGGGGATCCCCGAGGCGTTCACCGAACCGGTCGCCGATCCGCTGGGCGAGCTGTTCGGCCGGTACGCCCGCACCCGCGGGCCGTTCACGGTCTCCGACGCCGCGGCGAGGTTCGGCGTCGGCCGCGCCGTGGCTCACGACGCGTTGCGCCGGCTGCAGGCCTCCGGCCGCCTCGTCGAGGGCGAGCTGCGGCCCGGCGGTACGGGGCTGGAGTTCTGCGACGCCGACGTGCTGCGCATCCTGCGCCGCCGCTCGCTGGCGGCCCTGCGCGCCGACGTCGAACCCGTCGCCCCGCGCGACCTCGCGCGGTTCCTGCCGGCCTGGCAGGGCGTGAGCACCGGGCTCCGGCAGCGTCTGCGCGGCGTCGACGGGGTGCTGCGCGCCGTGGAGCAGCTCGCCGGTGCGGTGGTCCCGGCCAGTGCCCTGGAACCGCTCGTGCTGGCCTCCCGGATCGAGGGGTACAGCCCCTCGATGCTGGACGAGCTCACCGCGGCCGGTGAGGTCGTCTGGTCCGGGCACGGCAGCCTGCCCGGGGACGACGGCTGGGTCTCGCTGCACCCGGCCGACCTGGCGCCGCTGACGCTGCCCGACCCGGACGACTCCGAGGTCGAGGTGGACACCGAACTGCACCGCGCCGTGATCGACGCGCTCAGCGGTGGCGGGGCCTACTTCTTCCGGGCGCTGTCGGAGGCCGTCGGCTCGACCGACGACACCGGGCTGACGACGGTGCTGTGGGACCTGGTGTGGGCGGGCCGGCTGACGAACGACACCCTGGCCCCGCTGCGCAACCGCATCGGCGGGCGCGGGGCGCACAAACCCCGCACCAGCGCGCCACGGACCCGGTACGCCCGGCCCGGGCGCGCGGCCCGCGGGGTGCGGCGGATGGAACTGCCCTCCCGCAGCGGTCCGCCGTCGGCGGCGGGGCGGTGGTCGCTGCTGCCGCAGGTCGAGACGGACGCGACGGTCCGCGCGCACGCCAGCGCCGAGGTGCTGCTGGACCGGCACGGCGTGCTGACCCGCGGTGCGGTCGGCAGCGAGCGGGTGCCCGGGGGTTTCGCCGCGGTCTACAAGGTGCTGGCGGCCTTCGAGGAGGCCGGCCGGGCCCGCCGGGGCTACTTCGTCGAAGGGCTGGGTGCGTCCCAGTTCGCCACGACGGGTGCGGTGGACCGGTTGCGGGACAGCGCCAGACCGGTCGGCGGGGCCAGTCCCTCGCAGCAGCGCGGCAAGGACCGCGACCGCGGACCCGGCGCGCTGGTGCTGGCGGCCACCGACCCGGCCAGCCCGTACGGCGCGGCACTGCCGTGGCCCGAGCGTCCGGAGGTGACCGCCGGGGCGAGCGGCCACCGGCCCGGCCGCAAGGCCGGCGCCCTGGTGGTCCTCGTCGACGGCGACCTGGTGCTCTACGTCGAACGCGGCGGCCGCTCGGTGCTGTCCTGGACGCAGGAGGAGGACCTGCTGCAGCCGGCCGCGGACGCCCTGGCGCTGGCGGTGCGCGACGGGGTGCTGGGCAAGCTGACCGTGGAGAAGGCCGACGGCAGCGGCGTCCTGTCGGCGCAGTCGCCGCTGGGCCAGGCGCTGGAGGCGGCCGGTTTCCACGCCACCCCGCGCGGCCTGCGGATCCGCTCGTGAGGGGCAGGAACTGAGGCGTGCCCGAGGGTGACACCGTCTGGCGGACCGCGGACCGCCTGCACCGGGCGCTGGCCGGACGCGAACTGCTCGGCAGCGACCTGCGCTGGCCCAGCCTGGCCACGGTCGACGTCTCGGGCCGCGAGGTGCTCGAGGTCGTCGCCGCCGGCAAGCACATCCTGACCCGCCTCGCCGCCGGCGGTGACGATCCCCCGCTGACCCTGCACAGCCACCTGAAGATGGAGGGTTCCTGGTACGTCGAGCGCACGGGCGATCCCCACGGCCGGCGGTCGGCCTCGGGGATCCGCGCGGTCCTGACGACGCGGGAGTGGAGCGCGGTCGGCCACAAGCTGGGGATGCTCGACCTGGTCCCCACCGAGGCCGAGCACGACCTCGTGGGTCACCTCGGCCCCGACCTGCTCGGTCCGGGGTGGGATCCGGCCGAGGCCCAGCGGCGGCTGACCGCACGTCCCGAACGCGAACTGGGGGCGGCCCTGCTGGACCAGCGGGTCCTCGCCGGCGTCGGCACGTTCTACATGGCCGAGGCGTGCTTCCTCGCCCGCCTCACGCCGTGGTCACCGGTGGCCGACCTGGCCGACCCGGCCGCGTTCGTCGCGCTGCTGCACCGGCTGCTGGACGTCAACAAGCACCGCGCGGACCAGGTGACGACGGGCGACCTGCGCCGGGGGCGGGAGAAGTTCGCGCACGCCCGGTCGGGCCTGCCGTGCCTGCGCTGTGGCGGCACCGTCCGCGTCGCGCCGATCGGGACGCCACCGCAGGAGCGGACTGCGTTCTACTGCCCGGGCTGCCAGCGCGGCCCGACGCCCACGGACGACGGGCGACCCCAGCGTCCGCTGGGCAGCTCCGGCCGGCCCACCGCGGCCCGGTCGTACCGCACCCGCAGATGACGAACCCCTGCGTGATCATGCACAATCGTGCTTGATCACGCAGGGGTCGCCAGGACGTCAGGCGGCGGAGACCAGACGGCGGCGCAGGATGAGCTCGAGCTCGTCGGGCAGACCTTCGAGCTCGACGGCGAACTCGCGGCCGTCGTGCGACACGCCGCCGGACAACGCCGAGTCGATGACGTGGTCGACGACGTGGTCGACGGCCTGCTCCACGAGGCTGTCGAGGTCGTCGTGCGGCTCGGGAGCCACCTGGGCGGAGGCGGGAACCGCCGGCTCGGTGACGGCCTCGGCCACGGGGGCCGGCGTGACCTTGGCCGGGGCCACCTTCGCCGGTGCGGTGGGTGCGGGGACGATGCCCTCGGCGGCGTAGCGCTGGCGGGCGCCGCCGCCCTCCTCGTCGGCGATGCGCCGGGTCACCTCACCCAGCACCTGGGACAGCGGGACGTCGAGGGCGGTGCAGATGGAGGCGAGCAGTTCGCTGGAGGCTTCCTTCTGGCCGCGTTCCACCTCGCTGAGGTAACCCAGCGAGACGCGTGCGGTCGAGGAGACCTCGCGCAGCGTCCGCTGCTGGCCGCGCCGTTCATCGCGCAGCACGTCACCGATCGTCCGGCGGAGCACGACCATGCGGCGGCCTCCCTCAGGGAGTCGAGGCGGCAGTCCTCGCAGCACCGGACGTCCGTCCGGCCCCACTCGGTGGCTGCCAGTAGTGGAGTCACTACCGTACCCCGGGCGGGGCGTCACGGCAGTGGCGGGAGCGGAGTTGCGCACGTCTGGCTCAACTCCTGGCGGGCCGATCCTGTTCCGAAGCGACGTTCCGCATCCGCGCCGGCACCGTCCGCCGCTCACCGGAGCAGCCGCGCGACCTCCGCCAGGGCGTGGTCCACCGTGGCCCGCCGGATGGCCGCGCGGTCCCCCGACAGCGCCAGCCGGACGTGGACGGCCCCCTCGGGCAGACCGTCGGCGGCCAGCCCGAGGAAGACCGTGCCCGCCGGGAAGCCGTCCGCGGGCCCCGGTCCGGCAACCCCCGTCGTGGCCACCCCGACGTCCGCGCCCAGCCCTCGCCGGGCGCCGCGCGCCATCTGCTCGGCGACCAGGCCGTCGACCGGCCCGGTGCGGGCCAACGCGTCCGCGTCGACGCCGAGCACCGAGGCCTTCAGCTCGGTGGCGTAGGCGACGATGCCGCCGCGCACGACCGCCGAGGCGCCGGGGACGTCGACCAGCGTCGCGCACAGCAGACCGCCGGTGAGCGACTCGGCGGTGGCGACGGTCGTCCGGCGCTCGATCAGCGCGGAGACGACCTGCTCGGCGGACGTCACCGGCGCAGCAGCCGCGCCCCGGCGACGAAGTAGGCCCAGGCGCTCCAGATCGTCAGGACGACGGCCACCCCCATGACCGCGGTGCAGAACGGGTCCAGCGCCGCCGGCAGCGGCAGGACGAACAACCCGACCGCGATGGTCTGCACGACCGTCTTGATCTTGCCGCCCTTGGCCGCGGGGATCACCCCGCGGCGGATGACGATGAAGCGCAGCAGGGTGACGAGCAGTTCGCGGGCGAGGATGACGACGGTCATCCACCACCACAGGCGGTCCTGCAGGGACAGCACGATCAGCCCGGCGCCGATGAGGGCCTTGTCCGCGATGGGGTCGGCGATCTTGCCGAAGTCGCTGACCACCTCCCACCGCCGGGCCAGGTGGCCGTCGTAGCGGTCGGTGATGCTGGCGGCGATGAAGACCGCCGACGCCGCCGTGCGCCACTTCCAGTCCGTGCCGCCGTCGGCGGCCAGGAACCACACGAAGACGGGGACGAAGACGATCCGCAGGACGGTCAGCGCGTTCGGCAGGTGCAGCTTGTGCGCCTGCCAGTCGGTCCCCGCCCTGGTGCTCATGCTCCGACCGTAACCCTCACGGGTTCGGCCAGCAGGTCCGCACCGGCGACGCCGGTGACCCGGGCCCGCACGACGTCACCGACGGCCACGGCGAACCCCGGCGGCAGGTCCAGCTCGGTCTCCCCGTCGACGTCCGGCCCCTGGTGGGCGGCGCGGCCCACGACGTGCGGATCGCCGTCCTCGTCCACGACCGACTCCACGAGCACCTCGACGACCTCGCCGAGGCGTTCCTCGGCGCGCTGGGCGACCAGTTCCTCGACCAGCCGGCTGACGCGGTCGGTGCGGGCGGCCACGACGTCCTCGGGCAGCTTGCCCTCCAGCGTGGCGGCCTCGGTGCCGTCCTCGTCGGAGTAGCCGAACACGCCGACGACGTCCAGGCGGGCCCGTTCGAGGAAGGAGCACAGCTCGTCGACGTCGTCCTCGGTCTCGCCGGGGAAGCCGACGATGACGTTGGAGCGGATCCCGGCGGTCGGGAAGCGTTCGCGGACCTGCTCCAGCAGCGCCAGGAAGGACTCGGTGCTGCCGAACCGGCGCATGCGGCGCAGCACGTTCGGCGCGGAGTGCTGGAAGGACAGGTCGAAGTAGGGCACGACGCCGGGGGTCTGCGTCAGCGCGTCCAGCAGCCCGGGCCGCACCTCCGCCGGCTGCAGGTAGGACACGCGCACCCGCTCGATGCCCTCGACGGCCGCCACGCGCGGCAGCAGCGCCTCCAGCGCGCGCAGGTCGCCGAGGTCCTTGCCGTAGGAGGTGGTGTTCTCGCTGACGAGGAACACCTCCTTGACGCCCTGCTCGGCCAGCCACTGCGTCTCGGCGAGCACCTCACCGGCGGGCCGGGACACGAAGGAGCCGCGGAAGGCGGGGATGGCGCAGAAGGAGCACCGGCGGTCGCAGCCGGCGGCGATCTTCACCGGCGCCCACGGGCCGGAGCCGAGCCGGCGGCGCACCACGCGCGGTCCGCTGGCCGGGGCCAGGCCTTCGGGCAGGTCCGGCTCGACGATCCTCGCGGCGCGCGCGGCCTGGCGTTCGGCCGGGGCCAGCGGCAGCAGCGTGCGCCGGTCGCGCGGCACGTGCGAGGCCGGCTTCTCCCCGTGCAGGATCGCCTCGAGGTGGCTGGACAGGTCGCCGTAGGAGTCGAAGCCGAGGACGGCGTCGGCCTCGGGCAGCGACTCGGCCAGGTCCTTGCCGTAGCGCTCGGCCATGCAGCCGACGGCCACGACGGCCCGGGTGCGGCCGGCCTCCTTGAGGTCGGCGGCGGCCAGGACCGTGTCGATGGAGTCCTTCTTGGCCTGCTCCACGAACCCGCAGGTGTTCACGACGGCCACGTCGGCGCCGTCGGCGTCGTCGACCAGCGTCCAGCCGGCGTCGGCGAGCCGGCCGGCCAGTTCCTCGGAGTCGACGTCGTTGCGGGCGCAGCCGAGCGTCACGAGCGCGACGGACCGCTGCGGTGTTGCGGGGGTGGGAAGCACGTTCCCAGGGTACGTGCCGCGGGAGGTCCCGGACCTCAGGCGGTGCCTGCCCGCTGGCCGTGCGCAACGGGCACCCGGCCCAGGTCCCCGACCTCCGGCGGCGGTGCGTGCGCGGACTCCTCGGCACCGGCCTGCGCGCCCGGGTCGTTCCCGCGCAACGAGTGGTCCAGCGGACCGGAGTCGTCGAGCAGGGCCCGCATGGGCCGGGTCGGGCGGAACCAGCCCCCGTCCGGCGGCAGGGCCGTCAACCGGGTGCGCCCCAGGGAGACCTGGAACGCGCCGGGCACGTCCTCGAGGTCGACGAACTCGATGAGCGGCGACTCCTGCGCGTACCCGGCGACCTCGGCGAAGGAGAGCACGACGACCCGCACCCCGGCCCGGTGCAGTTCCTCCAGCGGTGTCAGGAAGTTGCGCCCGTCCCCGCTGGCCACGACCAGCCGGCGCAGGCGGTGGCTGGCCTGCCGGGAGGCGATGTGCTGCAGCATCGCGTCGTCCACGTCGTCCTCGGGATGCACCTTGGGCCGGGCGAACACCGAGTAGCCGAAGCTGCGCAACGCCTCGATCCACCCGCGCAGCGAGACCGCGCTCGTGGGGTGCACGTTGGTGAACACGCACCCCTCGACCTCGTGGTCGGCGGCCTCGGACAGGAACCACCGGGCGATCGCGTCGAAGCGCGGCCGGTCGGAGGAGGCCGGCCGCGATCCGAGGATCGAGGACAGCGTCATGTCGATGTTCGGGGCGTCCCAGACCAGCAGGTCCAGGTCGCGTCGCTCCCCCGGCCGGTCGGCTGCCCGCTCGTGCGGTCGCTCGGGGGAGTCCCGCCGGACCGGCTCGTGTGGGCGCGGCGAGTCCATGACTCAAAGTTACACGGAGAGTCACCGATGTGCGACAGATTGCTCGCTCTCCGTGATGTGTCGTTTCCCGCGGCGGGGCCGCTCAGCGACGGTCGAGCAACTCCCACGCGTCCTCGTCGCCACCCTCGACCACGACGACCTCCGCCTCCCCCGACGGCTCCAGGGCGGTCGGCGGCTCCTCCCCGCGCATGAGGGCGAGCGTGGCCGGCAGGTCGTCGGGGCGCACGAGCACGTCCCGGGCCTTGGACCCCTCGCTCGGACCCACGACGCCGCGCGACTCGAGCAGGTCCATCAGCCGTCCGGCCTTGGCGAACCCGACACGCAGCTTGCGCTGCAGCATCGACGTCGACCCGAACTGCGTCGTCACGACGAGCTCGGCGGCCTGCAGCAGCACCTCGAGGTCGTCGCCGATCTCCTCGTCGACCTGCTTCTTCTGCGTCGGGGCCACGACGTCGTCGCGGTACACCGGCTGCAGCTGCGACTTCACGTGCGAGACGACGGCCTCGATCTCGCTCTCGGTCACCCAGGCGCCCTGCACGCGCATCGGCTTGGACGCCCCCATCGGCAGGAACAGGGCGTCACCCTGCCCGACGAGCTTCTCCGCGCCCGGCTGGTCCAGCACGACGCGCGAGTCGGCCAGCGAGCTCGTCGCGAACGCCAGCCGCGAGGGCACGTTGGCCTTGATCAGACCGGTGACGACGTCGACCGAGGGGCGCTGGGTCGCCAGCACCAGGTGGATGCCCGCGGCGCGGGCCAGCTGGGTGATGCGCTGGATCGAGGCCTCGACGTCGCGGGGGGCGACCATCATGAGGTCGGCCAGCTCGTCGACGATCACCAGCAGGTACGGGTAGGGCTGCAGCACGCGCTGCGAGCCCTCCGGCACCTGCACCCTGTCGGCTCGGACGGCCTTGTTGAAGTCGTCGATGTGCTTGAACCCGAACTGCGCGAGGTCGTCGTAGCGCTGGTCCATCTCGCGCACGACCCACTCCAGGGCCTCGGCGGCCTTCTTGGGGTTCGTGATGATCGGCGTGATGAGGTGCGGGATGCCCTCGTAGATCGTCAGCTCCACGCGCTTGGGGTCGACGAGCACCATGCGCACCTCGTCGGGCGTGGCCCGCATGAGGATCGAGGTGATCATCGAGTTCACGAAGCTCGACTTGCCGGCGCCGGTCGCACCGGCGACCAGCAGGTGAGGCATCTTCGCCAGGTTGGCGATGACGAACCCGCCCTCGACGTCCTTGCCGACCCCCATGACCATCGGGTGCTCGGTCGAGGTGGCCACGGTGGAGCGCAGCACGTCCCCGAGGGAGACCGTCTCGCGGTCGGTGTTCGGGATCTCGATGCCGATCGCGGACTTGCCCGGGATCGGCGACAGGATGCGCACGTCGGCGCTGGCGACGGCGTAGGCGATGTTCTTGCTCAGCGCGGTCACCCGCTCGACCTTCGTGCCCCGGCCGAGCTCGACCTCGTACCGGGTGACGGTCGGGCCCCGGGAGAAACCGGTGACCGAGGCGTCGATGTCGAACTGGTTCAGCACCTCCGACAGGGCCTCGACGACCCGGTCGTTGGCGGTGCTGCGCTCCTTGGGCGGCGTGCCCGGCACGAGCGCGGCGGCCTCGGGCAGCGTGTAGGTGACGTCGGGCGCCAGGGTCAGCTGCTCGATGCGCGGCGGCATCGGCGTGTGCGGCGGGGCCGGCAGGTCCTTCGGCTTGCTGGCCGGGACGGAGGCACCGTCGACCAGCGGGGCCCGGTCCTCGAGCTGCTCGCGCACCGAGGGCGGGTCGGACGGGACCGGCCGCCGCTCCCCCGGCCGGCGCCGGGGGCCGGAGTCCTCGACGTCGGCGGGCACCTCGGTCGTCCGGTCGGTGAGGGCGGCCTGCTCGAAGGCCTCGTCACCGACCCGGCCCTCGTCCTTCCTCCTGCGCCGCCTGGGCTTGTCCTGCGCCTCGTCCGGATCGGGAGCCGCCTCGAGCGCGCGGGCCGCCCGCTGCCGGGCCAGCGCCCGCGCCGGCAGGTCCCCGCGGGAGGACCGCGCCTCGGGTTCGGGCCGGTGCGGGTGGTGGGTCAGCCGCTCGTAGGCCTCCTGCAGCCGGGAGGGGATGGCGTGCACCGGCGTCGCGGTCAGGACGAGGACGCCGAAGAACCCGAGCAGCACCAGGATCGGCACCATCACCCACGAGGTCAGGGCCGTGGTGAGCGGTCCGGCGACGAGGAAGCCGAGCATCCCGCCGGCGTCGGTGACGACCCCGGCGCCCTCGGGGCCGGTCGGCGAGGGCGCCCCGGTGGCCAGGTGCACCAGGCCGGCGGCCGACAGCGTCAGCGCGATCGACCCGACGACGGCCCGGGTGGTGGTCTGCGTGTGGTCGGGGTGGCGCAGCAGGTGCACGGCCAGGCCGAGGAGGACGACGGGCAGCGCGAGCGCGACCTCACCGAACGTTCCGGCCACGACCGTGTGGATGATCTGCCCCGCGGTCCCCGGCAGGCCCCACCACTCCCGTGCGGCGACCACGATCGCCAGCGCCAGCAGGGCGAAGCCGGCGCCGTCACGGCGCAGGTCGGGGTCCAGGTCGCGGGCTCCGGAACCGAGGCGGCGGGCGGCGCCGCCGACGAGGTGCGCACAGCCCATCCAGGTGGCCGACACGGCGCGGACGGGCCACGAGGGGCCGCTGCGGACGGGGCGGGCGGGCGGGCGCTTGGCCGCCGTCTTGGCGGGAGTGCGGTTGCCCGCCGGCCGGGACGTGCCACGCGCAGGTGCCTTGGCAGCGGGCTTGGCGCCACCCCGAGAGCCTCCGGTCGCCACCTTGCTGGCCCCTCCCCTACCGCTGGTCGTGCGCGTGTTCGTCCGGGTGGCCATGCGATCACGGTACCCGGGCGCGACTGCTCCGACCGGGCGAGCACCCAGCCGGATCTCAGCCTGCCCCGGGGCCGGGCGGGGACCGCGGGCGACACGCCGGGACCCGGCCGCCAGACTGTCGGCCGTGACCTCCGGACGAGTGGTGCCCTCGGGCCGCCTGGTGGGTGTCGACCTGGCCCGGGCCGTCGCCGTCGTCGGGATGATGTCGATCCACGTGCTGCCCGGCGAGGAGGTCGGAGGGTTCGCCGGCGCCCTGTACTCCGTCTCCCACGGCCGGGCGTCGGGGTTGTTCGCCGTCCTGGCCGGCCTCTCCCTGGGCCTGGCCACCCGCCGCGGCGGCGACGCCCGCGCCGCCGCCCGCACCGGCGTCCTGGTCCGCGGCCTGCTCATCGCCCTGCTCGGGCTGGTCCTCGTCGACGCCGGCAGCCGGGTCGCCATCATCCTGGCCTACTACGGCGTCGCCTTCGTCGTCGTGCTGCCCTTCCTGTGGTGGCCGGCCCGCCGCCTGGCCGTCCTGGCCGGCGCCTGGCTCGTGCTGGCGCCGCTGCTGTCCTTCGCCGTGCGCGGCGCCTCCGGTCTGGACGCGCAGTACGAGCAGCCGACCCTGGGCTGGCTGGCCCGCCCCGGTGACCTGCTGGAGACGCTGGCGCTGACCGGGTACTACCCCGTCGTCGGCTGGGCCGGCTACCTGCTGCTGGGGCTGGCGGTCTCCAAGGTCGACCTGCGCGAGAGCACCGTCGCGATGCGGGTCGCCGGCGCCGGGGCGCTCGCCGCCGGCTCCTCCTGGATCGTCAGCGGTCTGCTGCTCGGGCCGGGCGGTGGCCGCGCCGCGCTCACCGGGCGCTTCGGGGCCTCCGCCCTGGACGCGCAGGACTACTACGGCACCGTCCCGACGGACTCGCGGTGGTGGCTGGCCGTGGTGGAACCGCACTCGGGCACACCGCCGGACCTGCTGCACACCGCCGGCACGGCGCTCGCGGTCGTCGGGGTGTGCTGCCTGCTGCCCTCGACGCTGACCCGGTTCCTCCACCCGGTCGCGGCGTTCGGCAGCATGCCGCTGACCCTCTACACCGCCCACGTGCTCGCGCTGGCCGCGTGGCCGCGGGAGACCACGACGCTGCTGGCCGTGCACGTGCTCCTGGGGATGCTGTTCGCCACCACCTGGCGGCTCGCCGTCGGCCGCGGGCCGCTGGAGCAGGTCGTGGGCCGGGCCGCCGCTGCGGCGGGTGCTAGGGTCCCGCGCAGCACGGGAGTCCGGTGAGCCGGGCTGAGAGGGAGTTCTCGAACTCCGACCGTTGAACCTGATCTGGATCATGCCAGCGCAGGGAGCGACCAGCACGGTTCCACCGTGCCCTCTCCGGAACCCCGCTCGTGCCCGCTGGACACGAGGACGGACGACGTGACGGGAACTCCCCTGCTCGACGACCGCGCGCGCCTGCGCGCCGACCCGCTGGCCTTCGGCGTGGGCGCCCGCGTCACCGTCGCGGTGATGGCCGACCGCTACGCCGACGTCATCCTCGGCGCCGTGCGCGGCGCCGACGCCACGGGGCTGGTGCTGGACACCGGCGACGTCAGCACCTACGCCGGAGGGTCGGAGGCGGACCTGCTGCGCTGGCTCACCGACCTGTCCGCGGCCGTCGCGGCCTCGGGTGAGCACGCCGCGATCGCGGTGCACCTGTCGCGCGGCTGCCCCGGGGAGGCGGTGTGCGAACTGCCCGGCGGCGCCGGTCCGCGCAGCACGGACGTTCCCGCCGGTCGCGAGACGGGGACCTTCGCGTCGGCGGAGTGGGCGCTGTACCCGCTGGCCGACCAGGTCACGGCCGGGGTCGAACCCGACCACATGCGCGACATCCACGCCGCCATCGACTTCGCGCGCGGCAACGGGACGTTCCGGAAGTCCGAGCACTTCGTGACGCGCCTGGAGGGTGACCTCGGCCGCGTCCTGGAAACCGTGCTGGCCGGGTGGACGATGGTCGGCCGCAGCGTCCAGCACGTCACCAGCCACCTGACGATCTCGGTGAACAGCCCCAGCCACCGCGGGGCGCGGCCGTGAGGCGACTGGAACTGCGGGACGTCGTCCTGCTGGTGGTGCTCGGCGTCGTCTTCGGGTTCCTGTACTGGGCGCTGGTGCAGGGCTGGAACGTCCTGGCCGTCGCGATGGGACCGGCCGGTGACCTGGCCCAGCACGTGCTGCTGGGCGGCTGGCTCATCGTGGCTCCCCTGGCTGTGGCGGTGGTCCGCCGCCCCGGCGTGGGGATCCTGGCCGAGGTCATCGCCTCGGTCGTGGAGGTGGTGTTCCTCGGCTCGGCGGTCGGTCCGATCCTGCTGGTGGCCGCGGCGCTGCAGGGTCTGGGCAGCGAACTGCCCTTCGCGCTGACCCGCTACCGCCGGTTCGGCTGGGGGGTGTTCGCGCTGTCGGGGATCTGCGGCGCGGCGCTGGTGTTCTTCTTCTCGGCCGTGCGCTTCGGCTGGTTCGGCCAGGACATCCTCGCCCTGCGGTTCGGCCTGCAGGTCGTCTCGGGCCTGCTGCTGGGCGGCTTGCTGGCGAGGGTCCTCGTCGAGGCGCTGCGCCGAACCGGGGTCGTGGACAACTTCGGCATCGTCCGCGACGGCCTGGCCGCGCAGCCCGCCCTGGTGCGGCGTGAACGGTGACGGTGCTCCACGCGCGGAACCTGGAGTCGGTGTTCCCCACCGGCGACGGCGTCGGCCCGGTCGACCTGGACCTGCGGGCCGGTGAGGCCCTGCTCGTGCTGGGCCCGTCGGGAGCAGGCAAGTCCACCGTCCTGCGGTTGCTGAACGGTGCGGTGCCGCAGGCGGTCCACGCCCAGGTGACCGGTTCGGTGCAGGTGGCGGGGCGAGCCGTCGGCGAGCACCGCGTCGCCGACCTCGCCGACGTCGTCGGCGTCGTCCACCAGGATCCCGAGTCCGGCGTCTGCCTGCCCGAGGTCGACGACGAGGTGGCGTTCGCCCTGGAGAACCTCGGGGTGGACCCCGCCGCGATGCAGGACCGCTCGGCCGCGGCGCTGGCCCGGGCCGGCGCGACCCACCTGCGGGGCCGGTCGACGACGGGGCTGTCCGGCGGGGAACTGCAGCGGGTGGCCCTGGCCGCGGCCACGGTCGCCGGTCCCGCGCTGCTGCTGCTCGACGAGCCGACCTCGATGCTCGACGCCGACGGCGTGGACGCGGTCCGCTCGGCGATCGCAGCGGTCCGCCGGGACACCGATGCGGCGTGCGTCCTGGTCGAGCACCGGCTGGACGAGTTCGCCGGCGACGCGGGGCTGGCCGGCCTGCCCGAACGGTGGCTGGTGCTGGGCCGCGACGGCCGCGTGCGTTTCGACGGGCCCTGCACGGAACTGGGCGCCGACGTGGCCCGCGACCTGGTGACCAGCGGGTGCTGGCTGCCGTTCGACCTGGAGTGCCTGGCGTTGTTCGGCACCGGCTGGTCGCCGGAGGTCCTGCAGCGGGCCCTGGCCGCCGCCGCACCCCCGCAGGTGCCGGCGCGCGGGCAGGTGCTGCTGGCGGCGCGCGGCCTGCGCGTCGGCCCCTCGCGCCACGAGGTCGTCCTCGGCCCGGTGGACCTGGACCTGCACGCCGGGGAGGTCGTCGCCCTCCTGGGCCCGAACGGCAGCGGGAAGTCGACGTTGCTGCGCACCCTGGCCGGCGTCGCGAAACCCCTGGGTGGGTCCATCGAGGGGCCGCGGCCGGGGCTGGTGTTCCAGAACCCCGAGCACCAGTTCGTCGCCGGTACCGTGCGCGGCGAGGTGGCCCACGGCGTCCGGGACCTCGCGCGGGTGGAGGCCGAACTGGGCCGGTTCGACCTGCTCGGCGTCGCCGGTCACGATCCGCACCGGCTGTCCGGTGGTCAGCAGCGCCGGCTCAGCCTGGCGGCCCTGCTCGTGCACGACCGGCCCGTCCTGCTGGCCGACGAGCCCTGCTTCGGCCTGGACCGGACGGCCACCACGGCCGCGACCACGGCGCTGCGCGGGGCCGCCGACGACGGTCGCGCCGTCCTGTTCTCCTGCCACGACCTGCGGGCCGTCGCCGGCTGCGCGGACCGGGTGCTCGTGGTGGCCGAGGGGGAACTGCTCGCGACCACCACCCGGGACCTGCTGGTCGACGACGACCTGTTGCGGCGGGCGCGGTTGCGTCCGGCGCGGTGGTTGTGCGACCTGGCCCGTTCCGTGCCGGACTCGGCCGGACTGCGCGCCGTGCTGACCGGACTGGACCGGCTCGCCGCCGGACTCGCCGCGCCGGTGGCGGTCTCGTGAACCGCGTCGTCGCGCAGAACTCGTGGCTGGCCCGCCGGAACCCGACCGTCAAGGCCGCGGTGCTGCTCGTCGTCTCGCTGGGGACCCTCGCGCTGACCGACCTCGTTCCCCTGCTGGCGCTGTACGCGCTGGCGGTCGCGGGCGTCCGCCTGAGCGCCGCGGTGCGGTGGCGGGCGCTGTTCCTCGCGCAGGTCCCGTTCGTGCTGTTCGGGATCGGCCTGGTGGCGGTGAACGCGGTCAGCCGCCCCGTCGACGGGTGGACCGTCGGCACGGCGCTGGCGGTGCGCGGACTGCTCATCGGGGTGCTCACGATCGGGTTCCTGGCGAGCACCCCACCCCGGGAACTGGTGGTGAGCCTGGTGCAGCACGCCCGGCTCAGCCCGCGGTACGCCTACGCGCTGCTGGCCGGGCACCGCATGCTGGCGGCGATGCCGCAGCGGTGGGCCACGATCCGCGCCGCCCACGCCGTCCGTGCGCCGCTGGACCGCCGGGGCCGGCCCCGCACGGGAGCCGGCGCCGCGGCGCGGTCGGCGTTCGCCCTGCTGGTCTCCTCCCTTCGCGCCGGCGAACGCACGGCCCTGGCGATGGAGACCCGCGGTCTGGGTGGCCCGCACGTCCGGGACGGTGCGGCGGCCCGTGCCGATCGGGTGGGCCGACGCGGTGTTCGCGGCCGGCGTCGTGGCGGTGTTCTCGGCCGCGGTGGCGGCGGGCTGGAGCTGACCGCCCAGCCGGCCGTCCGGCGGGAGTCAGTCCTGCCCCGCCGCGGAGGTCACCTCGTCCCACGCCCGGGCGATCCGCTCCACCGCCTCCCCGAGCGGAACCTCGACGCTGTGACCGTCCTGGGAGCGCAACGCCGTCGGCAGGCCGATCTGGGCGATCCGCCCGGTGCCGGAGAACACCCGGCCGGGCACCCCGTCCGGCTGCAGCTCCAGCCGGCCCGTGGAGTCCTCGCGCAGCGGTGCGGGCAGGTCGGCCCGCCGTTGCGCCGCCACGGCCACGTGCACCCCGTGGGCGCTGCCGCGACGGGCGATGGTGGTGACGGCCGCGGTCAGGTCGTCGTCGCCGGGGTCACCGCCGGGCGAGGGCCAGCCGTCGACGACGAGCACGACGTGACCCCGCCGCCCGGTCTCCTCCCCCTCGGCCGGGAGCGCGTCGCGGTCGTCGAGCACCGCGGTCACCAGCGCCAGGGCGCGGCGCACCAGGTCGGGGCGGTCACGTCCGACGACCGTCGCCACGTGCGGCAGACCCGCCAGGACGGACAGCCCGCCACCACCGAGGTCCAGGCACAGGAACCGCACCTCCGTCGGGGTGTGGGTCAGCGCCGTCGCGAGCACGGCCGTGCACAGGGTGGTGGTCCGGCCGGTGCGCGGTGCCCCGACGACGGCCAGGTGCCCCGACCCCTCGGTCCAGCGCAGCCACAGGTGCCCGAGCCGCTGCCGCCCCGGACCGCCGGCGATGCCGATGGGCGCGGTCAGGGTCCCGCCGGGACCGTCCACCCCGAGCCCACGGCCGGCCACCGGTCGGACGGTGCCCAGCAGCAGGCCCACCGGGAACTGCCGCGGCAACGAGCTCGGCTGGACCTGGTGCAGCGCTGCGGCTCCCGGTGCGGCCGCCCGGGTCACGACAGCGACGACGGAGTCGGCCGCCGCGATCGCGAACCGGCGCGGAGCGCTGGAGCCGCGGACGAGGTCGGCGGCTGCGGCCGGGGCGGCGGGCACCTCGATCCGCAGGGACGGCAGGACGTCCAGGGCGCGCAGCGGGTCCGCGTCCGCGTGGGAGGTGGCGAGCAGCAGGTGCATCCGCAGCCGGGCCCCGCTGCGGCCGACGTCCATGAGCACGTCGAGCAGCTCGGGGGTCCGCTCGAGCGGCTCGGCGACCTCCCCGAGGACGACCAGGAGGTGCGGCAGGACGGGGGCGCCGGGTTCGCGCAGGACCCGCAGCCGCCGCTGCAGCTCGGCGCGCAGCGTCGCGGCCGGGTCGCCGAGCGCCGCGACGTGCGGGGCCGGGACCAGGTCGGCGAGGGTTCCGGTGCCCTCGGCCAGCAGCACCGCCAGGTCGTCCGGCGGGTGCGTGGCCAGCAGGCCCGTCACGAACGTGCGCAGCACGTGCGAGGGGTCGGTTCCCCGGTCCCCGACCACGAGGACGTGCGGTGCGGCGCCGACCGCCGACTCCCCCAGGTCCAGCACGACGGCGGCCCCCTGCGCGTCGAGACCGACCGGCACCCGCAGTCCCGTCCCGGATCCGCGCCGCCAGGCGGCGGCGACGTCGAACTCGGCGGTGTCGCTGCTGCCGAGCAGGCCGGCCAGGTCGGGGACGGGCAGGGGCGCGGGCTCGGGCTCCGGTGCCTGTCCGGGCTCCGGTAGGGGGTCGGGTGCGGGAACGGGCCTGGGTGCGAGCACCGGCGCGGGCGCCGGCCGCAGCACGGGTGCCTGCCGGCGCGGGACGGGCGCCAGGACGGCCTCGCGCATCCGGGGGCGCCGGAAGCTGGCGAACCCGACGGCGAGGAAGGCCACGTACCCCGCCACCGCCGCCACCAGGTAGGAGGGGTCGCGTGTCGTCAGGGCGAGGACCAGCAACCCCGCGCTGGCCAGTGCGGGCAGCAGGAGCAGGACCATCCGGTTCAGGGCCACGACGGTTCCTCCTTCCGGCTCAGCGCCGGCCGCGGTCGCCGGAGCCGCGGTGGTCGCGATCCGCCCAGCCGTCCCCGTCGGTCCCGTCCGACCAGTCGGTCCCGTCGGTCCGGTCGGTTCCGTCGGTCCGGTCGGGCCAGTCCGTCCGGTCCTCGGGGGGGTCCTGCTGCGCGTCCCACCGCCAGTCGTCGTCACCCGGCGTGCCGGGTTCCCCAGCCGGTTCCTGGGCCGGTTCCTCGGCCGGTTCCTGGGGGGTCGCCAGCAGGGCGCGGTCCGGCGCCGGTTCGACGGGAGCGGGTTCGGCGGGAGCGGGTTCGGCGGGCGCGGGTTCGGCGGGCGCGGGCTGGGCGGGCGCCGGTGCCTGCGGGAGGGACGCGCTGGCAGACGGCTCCGCGGCGAGCGCGGGCGCCGCGCTGGGCGCCGGTGCGCTCGCGGGCGCACCGGGAGTGCCTGTGGCGGAGGGCGTGGTCGCAGCACTGGTCGTGGGGGTCGGCCGAGGAGCGCCGACGACGCTCGTGGCCGGCGCCGCGATCCCGGGGTCGTCCGGTTCCTGCGCCAGGGCGACCGCCCCGGCCGCCAGGGCGACTCCCAGCGTCAGGCCGACCAGGGCGAAACCGCCGCGCGTCATCCGCTCGGGGTGGGGGTTCGGACTGGTTCCAGCAGGGGGCATCGCCATCCGCTCCAGAGTCCGTGCGCCGGGGGCGCGATCGACAGGCCGTGCTGCCGGCGGACGCTAGCAGCGGGGGCGGGGCCTTCTGGAGATCCGCACCGGAAGCGGCAGGAGCCTGTCGAGCCTCCGCCGGAACCTCCCGCGCGGTGAACCTCGGGCCGGCCGGGTCCCGGACGCCTCGACGACGAAGCCGCCCGCGCCGGGACGAACCCGGCGGGGCGGCTGCGTGCGGGGAACTCAGGCGGTGACGACGACCGGGACGATCATCGGCCGGCGGCGGTGGGCCTGCGACACCCAGGTGCCGACCGTGCGGCGCACGATCTGCTGCAGCTGGTAGGTGTCCACCGGCCCCGTCGAGGCCTCGTTGAGCGCGTTCTCGACGCGCTTCTTCACCGTGGCGAAGCGGTCCTCGCCCTCACCGATGAACCCGCGGGCGTTGAACTCCGGGCCCGAGACGACCTTGCCGGTGACCGAGTCGACGGCGACGAAGATGGAGATGAACCCTTCCTCGCCCAGGATCCGCCGGTCCTTCAGGTCCGCCTCGGTGATCTCCCCGACGCTGGAACCGTCGACGTAGACGTACCCGACGGGCACGGCCCCGACGATGTTCGCCTCCCCGTCCACCAGGTCGATGACGACGCCGTTCTCGGCGATCGGCACCCGGTTGCGCGGCACGCCCGTCTTGACGGCGAGCTCGGCGTTGGCCAGCAGGTGCCGGATCTCGCCGTGCACCGGCATGACGTTGCGCGGTTTGAGGATGTTGTAGCAGTAGAGCAGTTCCCCGGCGCTGGCGTGGCCCGAGACGTGGATCTTCGCGCTCTGCTGGTGCACGATCGTCGCCCCGAGGCGGGCCAGGCCGTTGACGACGCGGAACACCGAGTTCTCGTTGCCCGGGATGAGCGAGCTGGCGAGGATGACCGTGTCGCCGCGGTCGATCGCGATGCGGTGGTCGCGGTTGGCCATGCGCGACAGCGCCGCCATCGGCTCGCCCTGCGACCCGGTGCACATGAGGACGACGCGGTCCTCGGGCAGGTCGTCGACCTGCTTGAGGTCGATGAGGATGTTCTTGGGGACCTGCAGGTACCCCAGGTCGGCGGCGATGCCCATGTTGCGCACCATCGAGCGGCCCACCAGGGCCACCTTGCGGCCGTGCGCGTCGGCGGCGTTGAGCACCTGCTGGACGCGGTGCACGTGCGAGGCGAACGAGGCGACGATGATGCGCTTCTCCGCACGGCCGAACAGCTGTTCCAGCACCGGGCCGATGTCGCGTTCGGGGGCGGTGAACCCCGGCACCTCGGCGTTGGTGGAGTCGACGCAGAACAGGTCCACGCCCTCGTCGCCCAGGCGCGCGAACGCGTTGAGGTCGGTGATGCGGTCGTCCAGCGGCAGCTGGTCCATCTTGAAGTCGCCGGTGTGCAGGACCAGGCCCGCGCCGGTGCGGATGGCGACCGCGAGCGCGTCCGGGATCGAGTGGTTGACCGCGATGAACTCGCACTCGAACGGGCCGAGCTGTTCCTTTTGGCCCTCGCGCACGCCCATCGTGTAGGGCTTGATGCGGTGTTCCTTGAGCTTGGCCTCGATCAGCGCCAGCGTCAGCTGGGACCCCAGCAACGGGATGTCCGGGCGCAACCTCAGCAGGTACGGGACGGCGCCGATGTGGTCCTCGTGCCCGTGCGTCAGGACGAGCGCGACGATGTCGTCGAGGCGGTCGGCGATGGGCCCGAAGTCGGGGAGGATGAGGTCGACACCGGGCTGGTGGTCCTCCGGGAACAGGACACCGCAGTCGACGACGAGCAGCTTGCCGTCGTACTCGAACACGGTCATGTTGCGCCCGACCTCGCCGAGGCCGCCGAGGCCGTAGACGCGCAGGGCGCCCCGGGCCAGTTTCGGCGGGCTCGTCAGTTCGGGGTGGGGGTGGCTCATGCGGCTCCTTCTGCGGCCTGGCGCGGCCGCGACCGTGGGACGGGTCGGATCAAGCGTTCACGGGCGCCGGGGTCAGCCCGGCGGGCGCGAGGTCGGCCGCGATGGCCTCGACCTCGTCGGGGGTGGCCGGCAGCAGCGGCTGCCGGACGGTGCGGCCGGTCAGGACACCGGTCAGCTCCAGGGCGGCCTTGACGGCGACGACTCCCTGGGTCCGCGTCATGATGGCGCGCACGACGGGCAGCAGCTGCGCGTGCAGCGAGCGGGCGGTCGCCAGGTCACCGGCGTCGACGGCCGCGACCATCCTCGCGTACTCACGGCCGGCGACGTGGCTGACGACCGAGACGACGCCGGACCCGCCGAGCGTCAGCAGCGGCAGGTTCAGGGCGTCCTCGCCGGAGTAGTAGGCCAGCTCGGTGCGGGCCATGACCCACGAGGAGGCGTACAGGTCGCCCTTGGCGTCCTTGACCGCCACGATCCGGTCGTGCTCGCCGGCGCGCACGAGGGTCTCGGTCTCGACCGGCACCCCGGAGCGGCCGGGGATGTCGTAGAGCATGACCGGCAGCCCGGTCGCGTCGGCGACGGTCGTGAAGTGCTGCAGCAGGGCCTGCTGCGGCGGCTTGCTGTAGTACGGCGTCACGACGAGCAGCCCGTGGGCGCCGGCCTTCTCGGCCGCGCGGGCCAGCTCGACGGTGTGGGCGGTGTCGTTGGTGCCGACCCCGGCCAGGACGTGCGCGCGGGCACCGACGGCCTCCAGGACCACCCGCAGCAGGGCGTCCTTCTCCTCGTCGGAGGTGGTGGGCGACTCCCCCGTCGTGCCGGAGACGACCAGACCGTCGTGGCCGGTGGCCACGAGGTGCTCGGCCAGCGCCGCGGCGGCCTGCAGGTCCAGCGAACCGTCGGGCGTGAAGGGGGTCACCATCGCGGACAGCACCGTCCCGAAGGGACGAGGGGGCACTGCGGCGGTGGCGGTCGGCATAGGTGGAGGTTACCGCGCGCGCCGTGCGCGCTCCGACCCGCCGAGGACCCCACCGAGGAGCCGACCGGGGACCCGGCGCGGGAGGCCGCGGACGTGGAGGGACCCGGTCGCTGCCCGCTCGGGGGTCCGGGCAGCGACCGGGTCCCGGGTGGTCATCGCGACGACGTCCGGCGGCGTTACACCTGGCGCTGCGGGCCCGGGCCGCCGTCCTGCTGACGAACCCGCAGCCCGTCCGGCCCGGCGGTGATCCGCACGCCCGACAGCAACGGCACGACGAGGTCGGCCTCCAGCGGCCCCTCCGGGTGGGTCGTGCGGACGGCCAGGGTCGCGCACCCGGCCGCCCGGGCCGCCGCCAGCCCGGCCGGGGCGTCCTCGACGACCAGGCAGTCGGCCGGGTCCACCCCCAGCCGCTGCGCGCCCAGCAGGAAGCAGTCCGGCGCCGGCTTGCCGTTCTCGACGTCGTCGAAGGTCACCAGCGCCGTGGGCTCGGCCAGCCCGGCCGCGTACCGGCGGGCGTCGGCCAGCGGCCGCGAGCAGGACGTGACGATGGCCCACGCCTCGGCCGGCAGCCCGGCGAGCAGGTCGGGCACGCCCGGCAGTTGCACGACGCCCTCGACGTCGGCGATCTCCAGCTCGAGGATGCGCGCGGCGGCCTGCTCGGCGCTGCCGGCGCCCACCAGCTCGGCGACGATCTCGGGCGCCGGCCGCCCGTGGCCGTGGGCGGCCACCAGCTGCTCGCCGGTGATCCCGTGCTCGAGGGCCCACGTCGTCCAGCACCGGGCGATGGCCGCGGTGGAGTCGACGAGGGTGCCGTCCATGTCGAACAGGATTGCGGCGAACGGGCGATCCAGGACCGGGGAACTCACTCCCGCAGCCTACGTCGCCCTCCTGCCGTGACAGGCTGTGCCGGTGCGGACCTCCATCGCGACCGTCAGTCTCGCCGGAACCCTGCCGGAGAAGCTGCGGGCCGCGGCCACCGCCGGTTTCGACGCCGTGGAGGTCTTCGAACCCGACCTGGTGACCTGCCCGCTGCGACCGGCGCAGATCCGCACCCTGGCCGCCGACCTGGGCCTGCGCATCGCGCTGTACCAGCCGTTCCGCAACCCCGACGACACCGATCCCGGTGTCGTGGCCGGGGTGCGGGAACGGCTGCGCCGCAAGAGCGAACTCGTCCGCGAACTGGGCTGCGACCTGATGCTCGTGTGCTCCTCGGTCCACCCCGGCGCGGTGCGCGACGACGAGGAACTGGCCGCGCAGCTGGCGCGGCTGGCCGACACCGCCGCCGACGCGGGCGTGCGGCTGGCCTACGAGGCGCTGGCCTGGGGAACGCACGTGAACGACTACCGGCACGGTGCGCGGGTCGTTCAGCTGGCCGACCACCCCGCCCTGGGAACCTGCGTCGACTCCTTCCACGTGCTCTCGCGCGGGGACGATCCCGACGACGTCGCCGGGCTGGAGAAGCTGTTCTTCTACCAGGTCGCCGACGCCCCGCCGCTGGGGATGGACGTCCTGCCGCTGTCCCGGCACCACCGCCTGTTCCCCGGCCAGGGCAGTTTCGACCTGCCCCGCTTCCACCGCGCCGTGCTCGCCGCCGGGTACGACGGCCCGGTGTCGCTGGAGGTGTTCAACGACCTGTACCGGCAGGCCGACCCGGCGCGCACCGCCGTCGACGGCCTGCGCTCGCTGCGGCTGCTGGGCGACCGCACCGCCGCGGAACCGACCGCGGCGCCGGAACCCACGGGCTGGGAGTTCGTCGAGGTCGCCACCTCGCCGGAGGGTTCGGACGCGGTCACGGCCCTGCTGTCGCGCCTGGGTTTCACCCGCACCGGAACCCACCGGCGCGGGGAGGTCGACCTGTGGACCAACGGGCAGGTGCGGGTGGTGCTGAACCGTCGCCCCACCACCGAACGCGCCAAGCTGACCTCCCTCGGGCTGCGGGTCGGGCAACCGCAGGCGCTGGCCGACCGGGCCCGGGACCTGCTGGCCCCGGTGGTGCACCGGCCCGTCGGTCCGGGTGAGGCGGAGATCCCCTCGCTGATCGCGCCGGACGGGACGTGGTTGCAGTTCTGCGGCACCGGACCGGACTGGCTGGGCGACTTCCTGCCGACCCCCGGGCGCCCGGCCTCCGGGCCGCGCCTGCTCGGCGTCGACCACGTCGCCCTGCCGCAGCCGTTCGCGGGTTTCGACTCCGCCGGCCTGTTCCTCACCGCGGTGCTGGGTCTGGGTGCGGGCGAGGTCAGCGAGATCGCCGCACCGGACGGACTGGTGCGTTCCCGCGCCCTGCAGACCCCCGACGGTGCGGTCCGGATCGCGCTGAACGTCGGGCCCACGACGGCCACCCTGCGCGGGCGGCCGCTGACCTCCGGGCACGTCGCCTTCGGCACCGACGACGCCCTCGTCGCCGCGCAGGAGTTCGCCGCCGCGGGCGGGGAGGTGCTGCCGGTCCCGGACAACTACTACGACGACCTGGGCGCGCGGTTCGGCCTGGACCCGCAGTTCTGCGACGCACTGCGCCACCGGGGCGTGCTGTACGACCGGGACGAGTCCGGCGGGGAACTGCTGCACTTCTTCGCCCGTGCGGTGAGCCGGGAGTTCTTCGTCGAGGTCCTCGAACGCCGCGGCGGGTACTCCGGTTTCGGCGCCGCGAACACCCCCGTCCGGCTGGCCGCGCAGCGGACCGCCCCCGCGGAGTAGTCCTCAGGGCAGCAGGACGATCCGGCCGCGGCGGTGCGGGAGTTCGGCGGTCGCGAACGCCTCGGCGACCTCGGTCAGCGGGAACGCCTCGGCGATCGGGACGTGCAACCGGTCCGCCGCCACCAGCTCGACGAGTTCGGCCAGGACCTCCGCGCGCCGCGCCGGCGGCGTGCCGAACTCCAGGTCGGCCTCCCGCGGCAGCGTCGCGACGCACCGCCCGGGGTCGACGCCCAGCGCCTGCGCGAGGTGGTCGGCGTCGGCGCCGGTGGTGTCGATGACGACGTCGACGCGCGACGTCCGGGCCCGCACGACCCGCGCCAGCAGGCCGGCGTCGCCGGGCACGACGGCGTCGGCGCCGTGGGCGTGCAACCACTCGTGGTGCTCGGCCTCGGCCACCCCGAGGACGCTCGCCCCGCACAACCGGGCCAGCTGCACGGCGAGGGTTCCCACGTCGGAGGTGGCGCCGACGACCAGGACGACGTCCCCGTCACGCACGGCGGTGTCCTGCACGCACGTGTAGGCGGTCACCCCGGCCACGTACAGCGCACCGGCGACCTCCCAGGACACCGCAGCGGGTTTGGCCACGAGGGCCTCCGCGGGCACGACGACCGCCTCGGCGTGCCCGCGGTGCTCCGGGCTCCAGCCGAGCACCTCGTCGCCGACGGCGAAGTCCTGGACGCCCTCACCGACGCCGGTGACCACGCCGGCGAACTCCGCACCGGTCCCGGCCGGGAAGGTCATCGGGTACAGCTGGGCGAGCGCGCCCTCGCGGGCGGCGGACTCCCCGGCGGTGATTCCGGCCGCCCGCACGGTCACCCTCACCTCGCCCCGTCGGGGCGCCCCGGAGGGCACGTCGACGACCTGCAGGACGTCGGGTCCGCCCCAGCGCTCGAAGCGCACCGCTCTGGTCATGGCGGGCAGAGTGGCCTCATCCGGGGCTGTGGGCAAGCCGGGGCCGCACGCTCAGCCGCTGGGGTGGCGCCGAGGGGGTCCGCGAGGTCGCCTCCCGCCGGTCGCGGGCAGCGCCGGGCCGGACGCATGGCGGGGCCGGGACCGGGTACTGGACCGTCAGTTCGCCCTGAGGACAACCGGAGGTCGCTCGTGAAGATCGTCGTGTCGCCGTACCCCGCACCCGGCACCGTCGCCGACGGGCCGCTCGCCGGCGGGACCCACCGCGCGGGGCCCGCGTGAGGGCGCCGGGACACGGCACCGCACCGGCAGGTCTCCTGCTGGTCCCGGTGCTGCTGGTGGCCGGTTGCACCGGGCAGGACGCCGACGGGGACGCCGCCACCGGCGCCGCCTCGTCCGCGGCGTCCCCGTCCTCGTCCGCGTCGGCCTCCTCCGGCGGGTCCGGCGCCGGGATGTCGGCGGCCGACCTGCAGGGCTCCTACCAGCAGGTCATCACCCAGGTGCTGCCGTCCGTCGTCGAGATCAGCACCGGCAGCGGGCTGGGCAGCGGTGTCGTCCTCGACGACCAGGGCAACATCGTGACCAACGCGCACGTGGTCGGGACGGCGACGCAGTTCCAGGTGCAGTTCGCCAACTCCGCGACCGCCTACCCGGCGACCCTGGTCGGCACGTACCCGGCGAACGACCTGGCCGTCGTCCACGTCCAGGGTGCTCCGGAACTGCACCCGGCGACGTTCGGCGACTCCAGCGCCGTCGACGTGGGCGCCATCGTGCTGGCGATGGGCAACCCGCTAGGCCTGTCCAGCAGCGTCACCGACGGCATCGTGTCCGCGGTCGGGCGGACCGTCAGCGAACCCGCGGGAGAGGGCTCCCCCGGCGCGACGCTGCCGGGCACGATCCAGACCTCGGCGTCCATCAACCCGGGCAACAGCGGTGGGGCGCTGGTGAACCTGGACGGTGAGGTCATCGGGATCCCGACGCTGGCCGCGACCGACCAGCAACTCGGCGGCGCCGCCCCCGGCATCGGGTTCGCCATCCCGTCCAACACCGCCAAGGACATCGCGACGCAGCTGGTCGAGAACGACGGCAAGGTCCTCGATTCCAACCGCGCGGCGCTCGGCGTCACGGTGACGACGGTCGCGAACGCGTCCGGGCAGGCCGCCGGCGTGGGCGTCGTCGCCGTGGAGTCCGGCGGCGCCGCGGACCGCGCGGGCATCCGCGCCGGTGACGTCATCACCTCGGTGGCCGGGCAGGACCTCACGAGCACCGCTCAGCTGTCGGCCGTGCTGGCCGGCCAGCAGGTCGGCGCGAGCGTCGACGTGACGTTCGTGCGGGACGGCGACGAGCAGACCGTGGGCGTCGTGCTGGGCGAGCTGACGACGGGCTGACCGCTCCGCTCCGGCGCGGGCATGGACACGGGCAAGCACCGACCAGAGGAGGACCACGTGCAGATCGGCTACAAGCTCGCCACCGAGGCGTTCGACCCCAAGGAGATCGTCCGGCAGGCCGTCGCGGCCGAGCAGGCCGGGTACGACTTCGTCGAGATGAGCGACCACTACCACCCGTGGCTCGACGTCCAGGGCCACTCCGGGTTCACCTGGGACATGCTGTCGTTCATCGCGGCGCGCACCGAGCGCGTCGGCCTGGTGACCGGCGTGACCTGCCCGAGCGTGCGGTACCACCCGGCGATCATCGCCCAGGCCGCCGCCACACTGGCGATCCTGTCCGACGGCCGGTTCACCCTCGGTGTCGGCGCGGGGGAACGGCTCAACGAGCACGTCGTCGGCCGGGGTTTCCCGGGGGTCGCCGAACGCCACGAACGGTTCCGCGAGGCGCTGGAGATCATCCGGTTGCTGTGGCAGGGCGGGTACCGCAGCTACGAGGGCAAGCACCTGCGGCTGGAGGACGCACGCGTCTTCGACCTGCCCGACGAACTGCCCGTCATCGCGGTGGCCGCCAGCGGGAAGGCGTCCGCCCGCATCGCCGCCGACCTCGGCGACGGACTGTTCGCCACCGAGCCGAAGGGCGAGATGGTCGCGGCCTGGAAGGGGTCCGGCGGGTCCGGCCCGGCGTACGCCGAGGTGCCGATGGCCTGGGCACCGGACGAGCAGTCCGCCGTCGACGCGGTGCTGGAGAAGAGCCGGTGGGCGGTGACCGGGTGGAAGGTCATGTCCGAACTGCCCAACCCGGTGAACTTCGACGCCGCCACGCAGACCGTCACCGCCGAGAACGTGCGCGCGCAGTTCGCCCTCGGTCCCGACGTGTCCGCCTACCTGCCGGTGGCCCAGCAGTTCGTCGACGCCGGGTTCGACCACCTCGTGACGCAGAACGCCGGCCCGGACCCGGACGGGTTCCTCGAGTTCGCCGCCCGTGACCTGCTGCCCGCGCTGCGGGGGCTCAGCGCCGGCGGCGGCGCAACCGCCGGCTGACCACCACGAGGTCCGCGAGCGCCACCGCGGCCAGCACGGCGAGGACCCAGCCGGGTGCCCGGCTGCCGCCCGGCGGGTCCTCGACGGCGAACCACAGGGCCGCCAGGACGGTGCAGGCGACGAGGCCGAAGGCGGCGAGGACGGCGCGCAACCGCAGCGGGGAGCGTGCCGTGCGGGCTTCGTCGCCGGTCCGGCCCCGCGGCTGACCGGGGTCGTCGGGCACGGGACCGACGCGGAGCCGGTCGGCGGGACGGTCGGTGCGGTGGGCTCGGGTCATGCCCGTCACCTACCCGCCCGCGCCGTCCACCACGCGCCGCGCCGGTGGGGACGGCCACCGTCCGCTGAGCCGTGTACCGGCGTCCGCAGCGGGTAGGGACCGGCCATGGTCACCACCGAGCAAGTGCTGAGCACGCTGAAGGACGTCAGCTACCCCGCCGAACGGGAGGACCTTCTGCGGGCGGCCGAGGAGGCCGGCGCCGGCGAGGACGTCCTGAAGGTCCTGCGGGCCGTTCCCGCCGAGGAGTACGGCAACGCCGAGGAGGTCGCCCGGTCCGTCGCGACCGACGAGCCCGTCGACGCCCGCACCGCCGGCGAACAGGCCCGGCAGCAGTCCACCTCGCACATCGCGGCCGGTGAGCGGCCCGTGCCACCCGACCCGACGGACTACTGAGCGCGACGCTCACCCCGTCGCCAGCAACCGCCCGACCTCGGCGTCGGAGGTCGGCGAGAAGTCGGCGTAGGCCTGACCCACCGCGGTGAAGGGCCGTGGCCGCCACGGGCACACGACGGCGTCCGCGGTGCGGCCCAGCAGCGTGCACGCCTGCGCCGAGCCGACCGGGGCCGCCACCACGACGCGCCCGGGACGTCGGTGGCGCACCGCGGCCACGGCGGCCCGCAGGGTGGCCCCCGTCGCCAGCCCGTCGTCGACGAGGAGCACGGTCCGGCCGGCGAGGTCCAACGGCGGGCGCTCGCCCCGCCAGCGCTGCTCCCGGTCGCGCACCTGCTCGCTCTCCCGGCGGCGGACCGCGTCGAACTCGGCCTCGGGAACGGCGTGGGAACGCAGCACGTCCTCGTTGCGGACGACTTCGAGCTCACCGCCGACTCCGGCCACCGCCCCCATCGCCAGTTCCTCGTGCCCCGGCAGGCCGAGCTTGCGCACCACGAGCACGTCCAGCGGGACGTGCAGCGCCGAGGCCACTTCAGCTGCCACCGGCACCCCACCGCGGGGCAGCCCGAGCACGACGGTGTCGTCGGCGCGCCGGTCCGGGGCCAGGAGCCGGCCCAGTTCCCGCCCCGCCTCGGCGCGGTGGGCGTAGGGAGGCCGGGACACGACCACCTCCTGCGGGTCTCAGCCCGTCGTGGGCCGAGCGGCCCGCACGTCCTCACGGATGCTGGCCAGGGTCTCCTCGGGCCACAACGGACCGACGCGGCGCAGTTCGGCCAGGCCCGCCGACACCAGCAGCGCCGCACCACCGCCGTAGGCCAGCGTCCCCACGAACGCGGCGGTGGTCGGCGGCAGCACCTTCCCCAGCAGGCGTACCGTGAAGGCCGCGGACGTGCCCGCCGCCAGGCCCCCCAGCACCGCGCCTCCGCCGATCATGGCGGCCGCCCTGGACGCCTCCTTGGCCTTGGTCAGGAGTTCCTGCTGCCCCCTGCGCACCTCGGCCCGCACCAGCTTCGCGGTGTCGGAAGTGAGTTCGTCGACGAGTTCACCCGCCGTGCGGTTGGTGCGATCGGTCATCGGTGGCCTCCGGCAGATCTCGCGTGTCCCGTCCCGTCCTTCGCGGCCCGCCCGGCTGACCGTCGACGCGCCGTGGACCGTACGCCCGGAACCGTACGCCCCGGGTCCGGTGCCCGCCCGTCGATGGACGCCCGCGACGCGTGGACCGTCGACGAACGGGTAGCGGAACGTCCTGGCCGTACCTGACCACCCGTCCGTGGATCCGCACGGCCACGGGAGGTCCTCGGACCGCGCACCGTCGGTTGAGCGTGCGACCACCTCACCTCCGGGGTGAGGATCAGAACATCCACCAACGACCAGGAGGTCGGATCACGTGAAGGCCGTCGTCTACCAGGGCCCCAAGGACATCGCGGTGAAGGAGGTCCCCGACGCGAGCGTCGCGGACCCCACCGACGCCGTCGTCCGCATCACCACGACCAACATCTGCGGGTCCGACCTGCACATGTACGAGGGCCGGACCAGCGTCGAGGAGGGCAAGGTCCTCGGCCACGAGAACATGGGGATCGTCGAGGCCGTCGGCTCCGGCGTCACGCGCGTCAAGGTCGGCGACCGCGTGTCCGTGCCGTTCAACATCGGCTGCGGCAGCTGCCGGAACTGCGTGCACGGCTGGACGTCGTTCTGCCTGCGGATGAACCCGATCGAGGGCATGGACGGCGCCGCCTACGGCTACGCCAACATGGGTCCCTACGACGGCGGGCAGGCCGAGTTCCTGCGGGTTCCGCACGCCGACTTCAACCTGCTCGAACTGCCCGAGGGCAGCGAGCACGAGAACGACTTCACGATGCTGTCGGACATCTTCCCCACCGGCTGGCACGGGGTGGAACTGTCCGGGATGGTGCCCGGAGACGACGTCGCCGTGTTCGGCGCGGGCCCCGTCGGCCTCATGGCCGCGCACAGCGCCCTGATCAAGGGCGCGTCGCGGGTCTTCGTGGTCGACAAGGAAGCGGACCGGCTGGAGCTGGCGGCGAGCATCGGCGCGATCCCCGTCGACTTCTCGACGGGCGACCCGGTGGAGCAGATCACCGAGCAGACCCGGGGCCGGGGCGTCGACCGCGGCGTCGAGGCCGTGGGGTACCAGGCGCACGACCCGTCCGGCGACGAGCACCCCGAACTCGTCCTCGACAACCTCGTGAAGGTCGTCCGCAGCACCGGCGGGATCGGCGTCGTCGGCGTCTACATGCCGCAGGACCCCGGCGCGGCCACCGAGGGCGCGAAGGAGGGCCGGATCGGCTGGGACTACGGGACGTTCTTCACCAAGGGCCAGTCGATGGGGACGGGGCAGGCGCCCGTCATGCGCTACAACCGGCAGCTGCGCGACCTCATCGTCGCCGGCCGGGCGACGCCGGGGTTCATCGTGTCCCACGAACTGCCGCTGGACCGGGCGCCGGAGGGCTACCGGAACTTCGACGACCGCGTCGACGGGTGGACCAAGGTGCTGCTGCACCCCTGACCGGTCCGCACCGCACGCAGGACGCCCCCGGCCGCTCGGCCGGGGGCGTTCTGCCGCGGACGTCAGCCGGGGCCCTCGACGAGCAGGGTCAGCCAGGCACCCTCCGGACCGCCCGCAGCCCGCACGGGACTCGGTCCCGCCGGTCACGGCCTCCCGAGCCGTGCCGGCCAGGGCGGACCTCCTCGTCGCTGGGTTCGCACGGGCGGTCGGCCCGCACTGGCCGGGCGGTACCCGGTGGCAGCCCGGCGAAACCTTCCTCCGTGCGAGCTCGGCGCGCGGCGTCGTCCTGCCCCGCCTACGGTCGGTGCTGCGGAGACGGCGCACAGGACGGGAGTGGACGGTGCTGGGACTGCCCGACGGAGTGAGGGCCTGCTTGTTCGACCTCGACGGGGTCCTGACGGACACCGCGGCGGTGCACAACGCGGCGTGGAGGGCGACGTTCGACGGGTTCCTGCGCGAGCGCGCCGCAGCGACCGGCGAGCCGTTCGTCCCGTTCGACCCCGACGCCGACTACCGCCGCTACGTCGACGGCAAGCCCCGGCTGGACGGGGTGCGCGACTTCCTCGCCTCCCGCGGCGTCGACCTGCCCGAGGGATCGGCGCAGGACCCGGCCGACCAGCCGTACGAGGGGGCCACGGTCGCCGGGCTGGGGAACCGCAAGAACGCGGACCTGTTGCGGCGCATCGCTTCCGACGGCGTGGAGGTGTTCGAGGGGTCCCGCCGGTACCTGAAGGAGGCCCGGGACGCCGGCCTGCGCCGGGCCGTGGTCTCCTCCAGCGCCAACACCGCGCAGGTGCTGGCGGTGACGGGGCTGGCCGACCTGGTCGAGGCCCGCGTCGACGGGGTGACGTTGCGCGAACAGGGGCTGAACGGCAAACCGGCCCCGGACAGCTTCCTCGCCGGCGCGCAGGCTCTCGGGGTCGACCCGGCGCAGGCCGCGGTCTTCGAGGACGCGCTGTCCGGTGTCGAGGCCGGTCGTGCCGGGGGTTTCGGCGCCGTCGTGGGCGTCGACCGGGTCGGCCACGCGGACGCCCTGCTCGCGCACGGGGCGACGGTGGTCGTGCGCGACCTGGGGGAACTGCTGCAGGACGACCGGTGATCGCGCAGGGCACCTTCCCCGTCGAGCCGTGGACGGTGCGGGAGAAGTCCCTGGACCTGACCCTGCTCGGGTCGGCGGAGTCGCTGTTCGCGTTGTCCAACGGGCACATCGGCTTCCGCGGCAACCTCGACGAGGGGGAACCGCACGGCCTGCCGGGCACCTACCTGAACTCCTTCCACGAGGACCGCCCGCTGCCGTACGCCGAAGCGGGGTACGGCTACCCCGAGGTGGGCCAGACCGTCGTCAACGTGACCGACGGCAAGATCGTCCGGTTGTTCGTCGACGACGAGCCGTTCGACGTCCGCTACGGGCGGTTGTCCTCGCACGAGCGCGTCCTGGACCTGCGCGCGGGAACGCTCGTGCGGGCGGCCGACTGGACGTCCCCGTCGGGCAAGCGGGTGCGGGTGCGTTCCACCCGCCTGGTCTCCTTCGTGCAGCGGGCGGTCGCGGCCGTCGAGTACGTCGTGGAGGCCCTCGACGACGTCCGCGTCATCCTGCAGTCCGAACTGGTCGCCAACGAGGCGCTGCCGCAGCAGTCCGGTGATCCCCGTGTGGCGGCCGTGCTGACCTCGCCGCTGGTCAGCGTCGAGCACGACTCCGGCCTGGCCGGGGCGACGCTGGTGCACCGCACCCGCAGCAGCGGGCTGCAGATGGCGGCGGGCATGGAGAACCACGTCGAGGCGCCCGGTCGCGTCGAGGTGGAGACGCACGACGCCCCCGACTGGGCCCGCACCACGGTCGTCTGCGTCCTGGCCGCCGGTGAGCGGCTGCGCCTGGTCAAGTTCCTGGCCTACGGCTGGTCGGCCCAGCGGTCGCAGCCCGCGCTGCGCGACCAGGTGGCCGGTGCGCTGTCCGGCGCCCGGTTCGCCGGTTTCGAGGGGCTGCTGAGCGAGCAGCGCGCGTACCTGGACGACTTCTGGAACGCCGCCGACGTCGTCGTCGAGGGTGACGCCGAGGTGCAGCAGGCCGTGCGGTTCGGCCTCTTCCACGTCCTGCAGGCCGGCGCGCGCGCCGAACAGCGCGGCATCGCGGCCAAGGGACTGACCGGACCCGGGTACGACGGGCACGTCTTCTGGGACACCGAGGGCTACGTCCTGCCGGTGCTCAGCTACACGGCCCCGCAGGCCGCGGCCGACGCGCTGCGCTGGCGGGCGCGGACGCTGGACCAGGCCCGCCGGCGGGCGCGCGAACTCGGCCTGGCCGGTGCGGCGTTCCCCTGGCGGACCATCCGCGGGCCGGAGTCCTCGGGGTACTGGCCGGCCGGCACGGCGGCCTTCCACGTCAACGGCGACATCGCCGCGGCCATCGAGCGGTACCGCATCGTCACGGGTGACACGAGCCTGGAGACCGACGGTGGCCTGGAGGTCCTCGTCGAGACGGCCCGGTTGTGGATGTCGCTGGGCCACCACGACGCCGACGGCCTCTGGCACGTCACCGGGGTCACCGGGCCCGACGAGTACACCGCCGTCGTGGCCGACAACGTCTTCACCAACCTCGTCGCCGCGCAGAACCTGACGGTGGCGGCGAAGGCCTGCCACCGTCACCCCGACCTGGCCCGCTCCCTGGGCGTCGGGCTGGAGGAGACCGCCGCCTGGCGCCACGCCGCCGACGCCGTGCACGTGCCCTACGACGAGGACCTGCGGGTCCACCAGCAGTGCGAGGGTTTCACCCGCCGACCGGAGTGGGACTTCGCGGCGAACTCCGACTACCCCCTGCTGCTGCACGCGCCCTACTTCGACCTGTACCGCAAGCAGGTCGTCAAGCAGGCCGACCTGGTGCTGGCCCTGTTCTGGTTCGCCGACCGCTTCAGCGCCGAGGACAAGGCGCGCGACGTCGACTACTACGAACGCCGCACCGTGCGCGACTCCTCGCTGTCGGCGGCCATCCAGGCGATCGCCGCGGCCGAGGTCGGGCACCTGGAACTGGCCCACGACTACGTCTACGAGGCCGCCAGCATCGACCTGCGCGACCTGCACCACAACACCGGGGACGGGCTGCACATCGCCTCCCTGGCCGGGACGTGGCTGGCGCTGGTCAACGGTTTCGGCGGGATGCGCGACGCCGGCGGCCGGCTGGTGTTCAACCCCGCGCTGCCCTCGGGCATCTCACGGCTGATGTTCTCGGTCCGCTGGCGGGGCACCACGTTGTGCGTCGACGTCGGGCACTCGCAGGTCACGTACTCGGTGCGCGACCACGACGAGTCGGTCGAGTTCAGCCACGGCGAGGAGGTGCTGCACCTGCACGCCGGCGACTCCGCCACCCGGCCCGTGGTGGCCCCGACCCCGCTGCTGCCCCGCCCGCCCCAGCCGCCCGGCCGCGCCCCGGTGCGCCGGGGCGCGGACCACTGACCCGCGTCAGCCGTTCCAGTCCAGGCACAGCACGGTGGCGTCGTCCTCGAGCTCGGGCCCGGCGGCGTCGCGCACCGCCGCCGACAGTTCCTGCACCAGCTGCCGCGGGTGCAGGTCCTGGTGGTCGTGCAGCAGCGCGGGCAGGTCCACGTCGGCCGCGGCGCGTTCGAGCATGCCGTCGGTCACCAGCAGCAACCGGTCACCCGGTTCGATCTTCCACTCGTGCTCGACGTACCGCAGCGCCGGCGAGATGCCCAACGGCAGGTTGGGGGCGAACTCCAACCGCTCCACCCGCCCGTCGCGGACCAGGAACGGCGACGGGTGTCCCGCGTTGACGACGCGCGCGCGGCCGGTGTCCAGGTCGAAGGCCGCCATCCACCCGGTCACGTAGCCGAAGCCGTGCTGCCGCTCGTCGATCGCCTCGGCGGCCGACCCCGCCGCGGTCGCCAGCGAGTCGCCGGCCCGGCGGGCGTTGCGCAGCCCCGCCACCGCCAGGGTGGCCAGCAGCGCGGCGTCCACCTCGTGCCCCATCGCATCGGTGATCGAGACGTTCAGCGAGTTCGAGTCCAGCGAGTAGTCGAAGGTGTCCCCGCCGACGCTGCTGGCCGGTTCCAGCCACCCGGCCAGGGAGAACTGCCCGGCGTCGCAGCTGAAGGCGTCCGGCAGCAGCCGCCGCTGGATCTCCGCCGCCAGCGACACCGGCCGGCTGCGCTGACCCCACTCGTACAGGTCGGTGTAGCGGCGCTCGCTGGTGACGAGGTAGGCCAGCGCCTTGGCGGCGTCCTCGATCTGCCGCCGCTGCGGGACGGCGTGGGTGGGCACGACGAGCTCCAGGACGCCCATGGCGTCGCCGCGCGCGCTGACCGGCGCGAGCACCCGGACGCCGCCGTCCTCCTCGACGAACACCACGTCCTGGTCGGTCAGCGCCCGCACCGGGGGCGAGGAGGGGTCGGCGAGCGGGACCTGCTCCGCGTCCTCGGCACCGGGGCCCTGCCGGCGGGACTGGGTCAGCCGCACGAGCTGGCCGCCGTTGAGGTCGGTGATCAGGAAGCTGACCTGCTCCGCGCCGAACTGCTCGGCCAGCTCGAAGGCGAACAGCTCGACGGCCTGCACCGGCGCAGCCGCCTCGACCGCCCGGAGCAGTTGGGGCACCTGCACGTCGCCCACGATCCCGATCCTAGGGATTCCCGGCTCGGTGCAGCTTGACCGCGTGCCTGGCCGCGGCCCGGCCCCGCCGCCGGTCCCCCGAGGCGTCGTAGGCGATCGCGAGGCGGTACCAGGCGCCGGCGTCCTGCGGCGCGGCCTCGACCTCGGCACGGGCCCGCTCCCAGGACGCCTTGCCGGCCTCCCGGTCGATGCGCCCGGCCGCGGTGCGGTCCAGGTCGTCGACGGGCAGCTCACCGCGCTGCGCGAGCTCGCGGCCCAGGCGCTCGGTGGCGACCCCGAACACCAGCTCGCGCACGACCGCCCACAACCCGACGACCGGCAGCAGGAACAACGCGACGCCCAGGGCGATGCCGGCCCACTGCCCCGTCGCGATGAGCTGGTAGCCCAGCCGGCCGAGGAAGACGAAGTAGAACAGCAACGCCGCGACGCTGACGGCGACGACGATCTTGGTGCGCACGGGTCCGCCCGCTCAGCCCAGGTCGAGGTAGTGCTCGAGCCCCACGGTCACGCCCGGGCGGGAGGCGACCTGCCGCACCCCCACGAGCAGACCGGGCATGTAGGCGGCCCGGTCGTAGGTGTCGTCGCGGATGGTCAGCGTCTCCCCCGGCCCGCCCAGGACGACCTCCTGGTGCGCGGTCATCCCGCGCATCCGCACGGCGTGCACGTGGATCCCGTCGACGACGGCTCCGCGCGCCCCGGGCAGTTCGGTGGTCGTGGCGTCCGGCGAGGGGCCCAGCCCGGCCTGAGCGCGGGCCGCGGCGACGAGCTGGGCGGTGCGGATGGCCGAGCCGCTCGGCGCGTCGACCTTGCCCGGGTGGTGCAGTTCGACGACCTCGACGGACTCGAAGAACTTCGCGGCCTTGGCGGCCAGCTGCATGACCAGCACGGCCCCGATGCCGAAGTTCGTCGCGATGAGGACGTTGCGGTCCGCCGCCGCGGCCCACTCCCGCACCTGCGCGACGCGCTCGGGGGTGAACCCCGTGGTGCCGGTGACGACGTGCATCCCCTGCGCCAGCGCCCACTCGACGTTGCCCATGACCTGGTCGGGCACGGTGAGGTCGACGAACACGTCGGAACCACCCGCCGCGGCGAGGTCGTCGCCCCGCCCCAGCGCCGCGACCAGGTCCAGGTCCTCGGCGGCCTGCACCGCGGCGACGGCGAGGGAACCCATGCGTCCCCTCGCCCCCGCGACGGAGACCCGGATCGTCACTGCACGACCCCGGCGAAGGCGGAGTCGTCGGCGAACGGTCCCACGACCGTCACCGACCGCGGACGGGCCAGCAGGTCGGCCGCCATCTCCTGCACCTGCTCGGCCGTGACCGCGCGGATCCGGGCCAGCACGGCGTCGACGTCGAGGAACTGCCCATGGGTCAGCTCGGACTTGCCGAGGCGGTTCATGCGCGAGCCGGAGTCCTCCAGGCCCAGCACGAGCCCGCCGGACAGCTGCCCGACGCCGCGTCCCAGCTCGTCGGCCTCCAGCGGCGTCTTGGCGAGGCCCGCCAGTTCGGCGAGCATGAGGTCGGCGACCTGCCCGGCCTTGGCCGGCGAGCAGCCCGCGTACAGCCCGACGTAGCCGGAGTCGGCGTAGTTGGCGTTGAACGAGTACACCGAGTACGCCAGACCGCGCTTCTCGCGGACCTCCTGGAACAGCCGCGAACTCATCCCCCCGCCCAGGACGGCGTTGAGCACCGACAGGGTGAAGCGGCGGTCGTCGGTCGCGGTGATGCCGGTCATCCCCAGCAGGACGTGCGCCTGCTCGGTCTGGCGGTCCACCACCAGCGCCCGGCCCCGTTCCAGCCCGCCCTCGACCTGCCCGCTGACCCGCCGCGGCCGCGGCGCGGCCTCGCCCAGGTCGCCGGCGGCGCGGTCGAGTTCGCGCTGCACCGTGGCGACGACCTCGTCGTGGTCGAGGCCACCGGCGGCGGTGAACACCAGCGAGGAGGGCTGGTAGTGCTCACGGTAGTGCGCCCACACGTCGTCGCGGCCCACGGCCCGGATGGTCTCCGGGGTGCCGCCGATCGGCCGGGCCAGCGGGTGCCGGCCCAGGACGAGCTCGGCGAACTTCTCGTGCGCGACGTCGCCGGGGTCGTCGTCGTTCATCGCCAGCTCCTCGAGGATGACCTCGCGTTCGCTGGTGAAGTCGTCGTCGTCCAGGACGGCGGAGGTGACCATGTCGGTGACGACGTCGATGGCCATCGGCAGGTCGGCGTCGAGCACGCGCGCGTAGTACGTCGTGTGCTCCTTGCCGGTCGCGGCGTTCGCCTCACCGCCGACGGCGTCGAAGGCCGAGGCGATGTCCATCGCGTCGCGACGTTCGGTGCCCTTGAACAGCAGGTGCTCGAGGAAGTGCGTGGAGCCGAAGTGGCCGCTGGTCTCGTCGCGCGAGCCGACGCCCACCCAGCAGCCGACGCTGGCCGACCGCTGACCGGGCATCGCCTCGGTCAGGACACGTGCGCCGCAGGGCAGGACCGTGCGCTTGACGACGGCCCCGTCGGCGACGGACAGGACGGTGGTAGCGGGAACCCCGCCGGCTGCCGTGGTCGGCAGCTCGACGGGGTTCCCGGGGAGGTTGGACGTCACGTCAGGCGTCGGCCGTCTCGGTGCCCGTCTCGGTGCCCTCGGCGGCTTCCTCGGAAGCCTCCTCGGCGACCACGGGGACGAGCGACAGCTTGCCGCGCGGGTCGATCTCGGCGATCTCGACCTGGACCTTCTGGCCCACCGAGACGACGTCCTCGACGTTGTCGACGCGCTTGCCGCCGGAGAGCTTGCGCAGCTGCGAGATGTGCAGCAGGCCGTCCTTGCCGGGCAGCAGCGAGACGAACGCGCCGAAGGTCGTCGTCTTGACGACGGTGCCGAGGTAGCGCTCGCCGACCTCGGGCATCGTCGGGTTGGCGATGGCGTTGACCGCTGCGCGGGCCGCCTCCGCCGAGGGGCCGTCGACGGCCCCGATGAACACCGTGCCGTCGTCCTCGATGGAGATGTCGGCGCCGGTGTCCTCCTGGATCTGGTTGATCATCTTGCCCTTGGGCCCGATGACCTCGCCGATCTTGTCCACGGGGACCTTGACGGTGATGATGCGCGGCGCGGTCGGCGACATCTCGTCCGGGGTGTCGATGGCCTCGGCCATGACGTCCAGGATGTACAGGCGCGCGTCGCGGGCCTGGGTCAGCGCACCGGCCAGGACCGAGGCCGGGATCCCGTCGAGCTTGGTGTCGAGCTGGATCGCGGTGACGAACTCCTTGGTGCCGGCGACCTTGAAGTCCATGTCGCCGAAGGCGTCCTCGGCGCCCAGGATGTCGGTCAGCGCCGCGTACTGGGTCTCACCGTCGACGGTGTCCGACACCAGGCCCATGGCGATGCCGGCCACGGGGGCGCGCAGCGGGACACCGGCGTTGAGCAGCGACAGCGTCGAGGCGCAGACCGAGCCCATCGAGGTGGAGCCGTTGGAGCCCAGCGCCTCGGAGACCTGGCGGATCGCGTAGGGGAACTCCTCGCGGGCCGGCAGGACCGGGACGAGCGCGCGCTCGGCCAGGGCGCCGTGACCGATCTCGCGGCGCTTGGGCGAACCCACGCGGCCGGTCTCACCGGTCGAGTACGGCGGGAAGTTGTAGTTGTGCATGTAGCGCTTGCGCGTCACCGGCGACAGCGTGTCCAGCTGCTGCTCCATGCGCAGCATGTTCAGCGTGGTGACACCCAGGATCTGGGTCTCGCCGCGCTCGAACAGCGCCGAACCGTGCACGCGGGGCAGGACCTCGACCTCGGCGGACAGCGTCCGGATGTCGGCCAGCCCGCGGCCGTCGATGCGGACCTTGTCCTTGAGGATGCGCTGGCGGACCAGCTGCTTCTGCACCGAGCGGTAGGCCGCGGAGACCTCCTTCTCGCGGCCCGCGAACGCCTCGGCCAGCTCGCCCTTGACGCGGTCCTTGATCTCGTCGATCCGGGTCTCGCGCTCCTGCTTGCCGCCGATGGCCAGCGCGGCGGCCAGCTCGGTCGCGGCGGCGTCGAAGACGGCCTGGTAGGCGTCGTCGGCGTAGTCGGGGAACAGCGGGAAGTCCGCGGTCGGCTTGGCGGCCTTGGCGGCGACCTCGGCCTGCGCCTTGACGAGCTTGGCGATGTGCGGCTTGGCGGCCTCCAGGCCCTGCGCGACGATCTCCTCGGTCGGGGCGGTGGCGCCCTGCTCCTTGATGAGCGTCCAGGAACCCTCGGTGGCCTCGGCCTCGACCATCATGATCGCGACGTCCTCGGAGCCGTCCGCGGCGGTCACGACACGGCCGGCGACGACCATGTCGAAGACGGCGCGCTCGACCTCGGAGTAGCGCGGGAAGGCGACCCACTGGCCGTCGATGAGCGCGACGCGCACGCCACCGATCGGGCCGGAGAACGGCAGACCCGACAGCTGGGTCGACATCGAGGCGGCGTTGATGGCCACGACGTCGTAGGCGTCGTCGGGGTGGATGGCCATGACGGACACGACGACCTGGACCTCGTTGCGCAGGCCCTTGACGAAGCTGGGGCGCAGCGGGCGGTCGATGAGGCGGCAGGCCAGGATCGCCTCGGTCGAGGGACGGCCCTCACGACGGAAGAACGAGCCGGGGATCTTGCCGGCGGCGTAGCTGCGCTCTTCGACGTCGATCGTCAGCGGGAAGAAGTCGAACTGGTCCTTCGGCGTCTTGCCGGCGGTCGTGGCGCTCAGCAGGAACGTCTCGCCGTCGAGGTAGACGCTCGCGGAACCGGCGGCCTGCTTGGCGAGGCGGCCGGTCTCGAAGCGGACGGTGCGGGTGCCGAACGAGCCGTTGTCGAGGACGGCTTCGGCGGCGGTGATCTCGGGACCCTCCAAGGGGGGTTCCTCCTCCGGGTGTCGGAACGGGTGGGTGTGGACCCGCGCGCCCCGGCCTTCGATCGAGACCCACGGAGGAGAACCTCCGGAGGCCACTACCGAGGACCGGTGAAACGCTGCGGGTCCCTCAGGAGTCTGCCGCGAGTGCGGCCGGAATGCGCAGCAGGGGCGGTCCCGTGTCGCGGGACCGCCCCTGCTGCCCGCCTGACGCCAGGGTCAGCGGCGGATGCCGAGCCGCTCGATGATCGAGCGGTAGCGGTTGATGTCCTTCTTGGCCATGTACTTCAGCAGGTTGCGGCGCTGGCCGACCAGCAGCAGCAGCCCGCGGCGGCTGTGGTGGTCGTGCTGGTGCGTCTTCAGGTGCTCCGTCAGGTCGCGGATGCGCTGGGTCAGCATCGCGACCTGGACCTCCGGCGAGCCGGTGTCGCCCTCGCTGGTGGCGTACTCGGCCATGATCTGCTTCTTCACTGCGGCGTCGAGGGGCACTCGTCTCTCCTTGCACTCGTTGCGCGGTGCCTCGGGGCTGATCCACCCGGGCGCTCTGGGTCCGCGGCCGATCGAACGGCGACGACCAGACTACCAGCGGTCAGTGCGCGGCTTCACCGAGCAGCAGCTCGCGGCACCGGGCGACGTCGCGCTCCATCTGCTGCACGAGCACCTCGATGCCCTCGAAGCGCAGCGTGGGTCGCAGGTGGGCGACGAAGTCGAGGTCGACGCGTTCGCCGTACAGGTCCAGCTCCGGCCCCACGCCGGGCTGGCCCGGCAGGCAGTACGCCTCCAGCTGGCGGCGCTGGCCGTCGAAGGTCGGGTTGGTCCCGATGGACACCGCCGCGGCCAGCCGCTGTCCCGAGGGCCGGGTCAGCCAGCCGGCGTAGACGCCGTCGGCCGGGACCAGGCCCTGCGCGTGCGCGGTGTCCAGGTTCGCGGTGGGGTAGCCCAGCTCCCGGCCGCGGTGGTCGCCGTGCACGATCGTCGAGGTGACCCGGTGCGGGTGCCCGAGCATCTCGGCGGCCCGCTGGACGTCGCCGTCGGCCAGCGCCTCGCGCACGGCCGTCGAGCTCCAGCGGTGCACCACGCGTCCCTCGTCCCCCAGGTCCTGCAGCACGACGACCTCGAAGCCCAGCCGGTCCCCCAGCTCCTGCATCGTGGACAGGTCCCCCGCGTTGCCCCGGCCGAACCGCACGTCGTGACCGACGACGACGACCTGGGCTCCCAGCCCGGTGACGAAGACGTCCTCGACGAAGCGCTCGGGGCTCCAGTCGGCCAGCTCGCGGGTGAACGGCATGACGAGCACGGCGTCCAGGCCGGTCGCGGCGAGCAGGTCCAGCCGGCGCTCCAGGCCGGTCAGCAGGCCCGGGGCCCGCTCGGGGTGCAGGACCTGCAGCGGGTGCGGGTCGAAGGTCACCGCCACCGAGCGCAGGCCGCGGGAGCGGGCCAGGCCGACGACCTCGCCGAGCACGGCCGCGTGCCCGCGGTGCACGCCGTCGAAGTTGCCGATGGTGACGACCGAGGGGCCGAACCCGGGTTCGACGTCTGACAGGTCTTCCCACCGCTGCACGGGAACACTGTGCCAGCAGCTGCCCGCGCACCCCGAACGCGGCCCGACCGCGCGCGCACTAGCGTCTTGCCCATGACCACAGGACCCGTCGACCCGACCACCACCGAGGCCTGGGCGTCGCTGACCGAGCACCAGGCCTCCACCACCCCCGACCTGGCGGGCTGGTTCGCCGCCGACGCCCAGCGCGCCACGCGGCTGAGCTTCACCGCCGCCGACCTGTTCGTGGACCTGTCCAAGAACCTCGTGACGTCGGACACCGTCGGGCTGCTGCTGCAGCTGGCCGAGCAGACCGGCGTCCTGGCCCGTCGCGACGCGATGTTCGCCGGCGAGCACATCAACGTCACCGAGGACCGCGCCGTGCTGCACACCGCGCTGCGCCGGCCCAAGGGCGCGACCCCGGCCCTGACCGTCGACGACCAGGACGTCGACGCGGACGTGCAGCGCGAGCTGGACAAGGTCTTCGCCTTCGCGCAGGCCGTCCGCAGCGGCGAGTGGAAGGGCGTCACCGGCAAGGCGATCACCCACGTCGTCAACATCGGCATCGGCGGTTCCGACCTCGGTCCGGTGATGGCCTACGAGGCGCTCAAGCCGTACGCGCAGGCCGGGCTGGAGTGCCGGTTCATCTCCAACATCGACCCCACCGACGTCGCCGAGACGACCAAGGACCTCGACCCGGAGACGACGCTGTTCATCGTCGCCTCCAAGACGTTCGGCACGCTGGAGACGCTGACCAACGCCCGGCTGGCGCGCGCCTGGCTGTGGTCGCGGCTGTCCGGGGCCGGCGTCCTGGCCGACGACGACGAGGCCCGTCGGGACGCCGTCGCCAAGCACTTCGTCGCCGTGTCGACGGCGCTGGACAAGGTGTCGGCGTTCGGGATCGACCCGGCCAACGCGTTCGGGTTCTGGGACTGGGTGGGGGGCCGCTACTCGGTCGACTCCGCCATCGGCACCTCCCTGGCGGTGGCGATCGGGCCGGAGAACTTCCGCGAGTTCCTCGCCGGGTTCCACGCCGTCGACGAGCACTTCCGCACCGCCGAGCCGGAGCGGAACGTCCCGCTGCTCATGGGTCTGCTCAACGTCTGGTACGTGAACTTCCTCGGCGCCCACACCCACGCGGTGCTGCCGTACTCGCAGTACCTGCACCGGTTCGCGGCCTACCTGCAGCAGCTGACCATGGAGTCGAACGGCAAGTCGGTGCGCTACGACGGCGAGGCCGTCACCACCGACACCGGCGAGGTGTTCTGGGGCGAGCCCGGCACCAACGGCCAGCACGCGTTCTACCAGCTGATCCACCAGGGAACCCGGATCATCCCGGCCGACTTCATCGCCTTCGCCACCCCGGCGCACCCGCTGGTGGACGGGGACGCCGACGTGCACGCCCTGTTCATGGCGAACTTCTTCGCCCAGACCAAGGCGCTGGCGTTCGGCAAGTCCGCCGAGGAGGTCCGCGCCGAGGGCACGGCCGAGGAGATCGTCTCGGCGCGGGTGTTCTCCGGCAACCGCCCGACCACCTCGATCATGGCGCCGGAACTGACGCCGTCCGTGCTCGGCCAGCTCATCGCGCTGTACGAGCACGTCACGTTCGTCGAGGGCGCGGTCTGGGGCATCGACAGCTTCGACCAGTGGGGTGTGGAACTGGGCAAGAAGCTGGCGCTAGAGATCGCGCCCGCGCTGACCGGTGACAGCGCGGCGCTGGAGGCGCAGGACCCGTCGACGGGTTCGCTGATCAGGTACTACCTGGAGAACCGCAGGAACTGACGTCCGCGGGTCCACGGCGCCGGCACCGGTGCCGTGGACCCGGACGCACCCGTTCACAGGCCCGGGTGAGCCGGGAACTCGAACCCGAGGTGCACGTGGTCCCGGTGGACGTCGTCGGTGAAGAACGGACGGCGTCGCCGGGCGCGGTCCGGACCGCCGATCTCGTCGGAGCCGAGTTCCTCGGCGGCCAGGGCGAGCTCGCGCCAGGGGGCGGGGCCCGCGACGTCCTGGTCGACGACCGGGACGCCGTCCAGGGCGTGCAGGTCCACGGCCCGGCCCAGGGTGTGGTTCGAGGGCCGGCCGGTCTCGAACACGTCCCACGGGTGGCCGGCGGCGAAGACCTGCACCGACAGTTCCCAGCGGGCCGACAGCGCCGTGAGCAGGGTCAGCACCCGGTCGTCGACCAGACCCCCGGCGACGTCCAGCCGCGCCAGGGCCGGCATCGCGATCCGCGGGTTCTGCAGCACCGCCGCGGCCGGCGCGGGGACCGGCTGCACCGAGCGCACCGCGTCCGGGACGAGCACCTCGACCACCCGCCACCGCCCGTCGCGCCACCGCCCGTCCCGCTGCAGCCGGACGTCGAGCGTGGAGCCCTCGCGCCGCAACGCCGTCGGGGTCGACGACCACAGGTCGACCGTGAGCACCACGCAGGCGCGGCGGCGGTCGCGGGACAGACCGCCGTACTGCGGGTACAGGACCTGCACCGCCGTGGGTCCGGCCGCCGGGAGCAGGCGCGCCAGCGGCGCGAGCGGCCGGGGCAGGGACGAGGAGGCGTCGGGAGGGACGGTCAGGGCCGCCGTGACGGCCTGCACCGCCGCGAGCTTGCACTCGGGTTCGACCTCCTGCGGCGACGGTGCCCAGTCCACCGGAACGGGGAGCCCGGGGGGCACGGACATCCGCACGGACGGTGACGGCGCCGGCGTCGTGACCGTGGTCGTCGCCGAGGGGGTCGCCGAGGTCGTCGCCGGTGGCGGCGGCGGGGAGCGCGTGCACCCGGTGGCGGGCACGGCGAGCGCCCCGAGCGCTGCGAGGAGGCGACGGCGGCCGACCGGCCGCGTCACCGCGGCGCGCCCGCGAGCCCGCCCGCCCGCTCGTCGCCACCCCGGCGCATGTGCGTCCACTCCGCACCGTCGCGCACGCGCACTCCCGTCGTCTCGAACCCGAACCGCTCGTAGAGGGCGACGGCCTCCTGCTCCTGGGTGAGCAGCACCACCTCCCGGACACCGCGCCGGGAGATCTCCTGCAGCGCCCGGCCGAGCAGTTCGGTCGCGACACCCTCGTGGCGGTGCCGTTCGTCGGTGACCAGGGCCTGCAGCACGGCCGGTGCGCCGGAACGGGCGCGGGGCGCCGGCGTCCGCTTCCCGATCCAGGTCCGCAGCGCCCGGCGCCCGTAGCGCACCAACCGTGTCCGCACGAAGAAGAACGCCACGTGCGGCCGCCGCGCCATCCCCCGCGACGCCGCGCGCACCAGCGGTCCCCGGTGCACGACCATCGCGTGCCGGCGGTGCCGCGGCGGGTCCACGGACACCAGGACGTAGCCGACGACGGTGCTCCGCTGGTCGCCGCGGTCGTCCACGCACACGGCCGCCCACGCGCTGTCGGTGTCGGTGAACGTCGCGTGCCAGCGCGCCAGGAACTCCGGTCCCAAGCGCGGGAACAAACCCTGCCGCAGGCACCGCGCGTGCAGTTCCGCGGTCGCGGTCACGTCGGTGAGGGCCAGCGGCCGGACGTGCCGTTGCAGGAGGTCCATGACCGGCGAACGGGCCGGTGCGGGCGCGGGTTCACGCCGTGGCAGGTACCTGCCGGGGCCCGTCAGACCCTCCGCCGCGCCTCCCGCCACCGCTGCCGGTGGGAGGCGGGTGCACGCGCCTGCGGGCGTCGGGCACTCTTGGCACCGCACCGACGAGCGCCACCCCGTCCGAAGGAGTCACCGATGACCGTCCCGACCACCATGCGCGCCAGCGTCCTGCTGAAGCAGGGCGTCATCGAGATGCAGGAACGCCCCGTCCCCACCCCCGGCGACGGCGAGGTGCTGGTCCGGGTGGCGTCGGTGGGCGTGTGCGGGTCCGACGTGCACTACTACAAGCACGGCCGCATCGGCGACATGGTCGTCACCGCGCCGATCGTCCTGGGCCACGAGGTGTCCGGCACCGTCGTCGGCGTGGGCCGCGGCGTGGCCGAGGACCGCGTCGGACAGCGCGTGGCGATCGACCCGCAGGTGCCGTGCGGGACGTGCCGGCAGTGCAAGAACGGCCGGTCCAACCTGTGCCCGTTCATGGAGTTCTACGCCACCCCACCCTTCGACGGGACGTTCTGCGACTACGTCACCGCACCCGAGCACCAGGTGCACCCGGTGCCGGACAGCCTGTCCGACGAGGCCGCCGCGCTGCTCGAACCGCTCAGCGTCGGGTTGTGGGCCGCGCACAAGGCCGACGTCGGCCCGGGCGACCAGGTCCTCATCGCCGGCGCCGGCCCGATCGGGGCCATGTGCGCGCAGGCCGTCCGCGCCCGCGGCGCCACCGACGTGGTCGTCACCGACTTCGTCGACTCCCGCCGCGAGCGGATCACGTCCTTCGGCGCGACCCGCGCCCTGCACCCGGTGCAGGACGCCGACGAGCTGGCCGCGTTGCGCGCCGACGCGTTCATCGACTGCTCCGGCGCCACCCCCGCGGTGCTGTCGGGCATCGGCTCGACCCGCGGCGGCGGGACCGTCGTCCTCGTCGGGCTGGGCGCGGAGGAGATGCCGCTGCCGGTGCAGCTGATCGCCACCCGCGAGATCACCGTGACCGGGGTGTTCCGGTACATCGACACCTGGCCGCGCGGCATCGCGCTGACCGCCTCCGGTGCGGTGCACCTGGACGACATGGTCACCGCCCGGTACCCGCTGGAGCAGGTCGAGGACGCGCTGAACGCCGACTCCGACCCGCTGAGCATGAAGGCCGTCGTCGTGGTGAACCCCGCGTGAGCGTCCTGGCGAAGTTCTCCCTCGAGGGGAAGGTCGCCCTCGTCACCGGTGGCTACCGGGGTCTGGGCCGGGCGTTCGCGCAGGCCCTGGCCGAGGCCGGCGCCGACGTCGTGGTCGGCGCGCGGGACGAGGCGAAGTCGGTGCAGGCGGCCGGGGAGATCGCCGCCGCGACGGGGCGCAGGACGCTGGGCCTGCGCCTGGACGTCACCTCCCGCGCCGAGGTCGAGGCCGCCGTCGAGCGGATCACCGGGGAGTTCGGCCGGTTCGACGTCCTGGTCAACAACGCCGGGACGTGCGTGCACCGGCCGGCGCTGGAGGTGAGCGACGAGGAGTACGACGACGTCATCACCACCAACCTCAAGGGCGTCTGGCTGCCCAGCACGGTGGCGGCGCGGTGGATGGCCGGCCACGGCGGCGGCAGCATCGTCAACATCGGCTCGATCAGCGCCTCGATCGTCAACCGCCCGCAGCTGCAGCCGGTCTACAACGCCTCCAAGGCCGCGGTGCACCAGCTGACGAAGTCGCTGGCCGCGGAGTGGGCGCCGCTGGGGATCCGGGTCAACGCCGTCGCGCCGGGCTACGTCAAGACCGAGATGGCGCCCGTGGACCGGCCGGAGTTCCGGCGGATGTGGATCGAGGACGCCCCCATGCAGCGCTACGCCTCCCCCGAGGAGATCGCCGCGACCGTGGTCTACCTGGCCTCGGAGGCCTCGAGCTTCTCCACCGGCGCGGTCGTGGTGACGGACGGGGGCTACACGCTGTTCTGAGCTCGCGCGAGAGACTGCCTGCGTGCTGCGAACGCGACTGACCGCCCTCGCCCTGGCCGGCGCCGTCCTCCTGGCCCCGGCCGTGGGCCTGGCCGGGGCGGCGAGCGCCGTCCCGCCGTTCCGGGTGGACGGTCAGGTCACCGACCAGGTCGGCGCCCTGGACGGGGAGGAGCAGCGGGTGACGGCGGCCCTGGAGGACCTGCGCACCGGCACCGGTGTGCAGTTGTGGGTCGTGTACGTCGACTCCTTCGACGGACAGGACGGGCAGTCGTGGGCGGACGCGACGGCGACGACGTCGGGACTGGGCGTCGACGACGTGCTGCTCGCGGTCGCCACGGGTCAGGGCGAGTACGCCTACTCGGTCGACGAGGACTTCCGCCTCGACGACTCCGCCGTGGCCGAGGTCGCGCGGGACACCGAGGCCGAGCTGGCCGAGGGCGACTGGGCCGGGGCGGCCGTCGCGGGCGCCGAGTCCATCGACGGGCAGCTGTCCGGCTCCTCGTCACGCGTGTGGTGGGTGGTCGGCGGCCTGTTCGCGGCCGGTGTCGCGGTCATCGCGGTGGTGGCGCTGGTGCGCCGGCGCCGTTCGCGGCCGGAGGTCACCGGCCCGACGCCGGAGTTCGCGGGCACACCGACGGAGGAACTGCGCGAGCTCGCCGACGGGTTGCTGGTGCAGGCCGACGACGCCGTGCGGTCGGCGGGTCAGGAACTGCAGTTCGCCGCCGCGGAGTTCGGCACCGAGCGGACAGCGGAGTTCGCGGTCGTCCTGGAGCGGGCGCGGACCGCGCTGACGCAGGCGTTCACCGCGCGCCAGTCCCTCGACGACGACCAGCCCGAGACCGAGGAACAGCGTCGGCAGGTCCTCGCCGACGTCATCGCCTCGTGCCGCACGACGGGCGGCACGCTGGAGGAGGCCTCCGACGCCGTCGACGGACTGCGGGACCTGGTGCGCCGGGCTCCGGGGATCCTGGACGCGCTGGCGCCGAGGCTGCCGGGGTTGCGGGCGCAGCTGGAACCCGCGCGGGCCCAGCTGTCGGTGCTGCGCGGGGAGTTCGGCGCGACGGCGCTGGCGTCGGTGACCGATTCCGTCGACGAGGCCGCCGACCGGATCGGCACGGCGGAACGGTCGGTGGCGGCCGCCCGGGAGGCACTGGCCGACGCGAGCCGGTCCGGTGAGGTGGTCGACGCGGTGCGGACCGCCGAGGCCGCTGCGGCGCAGGCCGAGCAGCTGCTGGCAGGGGTCGGGCGGACCGAGGCGGACCTGCGCCGTGCCGTCCAGGAGGTCCCGGTGGCGATCGCCCGTCTGCAGGCGTCCGCGAACACCCCGGTCGCCGGCGCCGACGGGGTCCCCACCGCGCAGTTCACGACCGCCGCGGCCGCGGCCCGCACCGTCGCGGAGTCGGCCGGGTCCCAGGCCGGCACCGACCCGCTGGGCGCGATGCACCGGCTGCTCGAGGCCGAGCGGGCGCTGGACGCGGCGCGCGACGCGGTCGAGGAGGCCGTCGAGGTCCGCCGGTCGGCCGTGGCCGCCCTGGACCAGGCGCTGGTGGCGGCGCGGGCGGAGATCTCCGCCGCCGACGACTTCGTCTCGATGCGCCGCGGCGCCGTCGGACCCGCCGCCCGCACGGCGCTGGCCGAGGCGCAACGTCACCTGGAGCAGGCGGTGGGTCTGGCCGGCCGGGATCCGGCCGCGGCGCTGGAGCACGCGCGGCAGGCCGACGCGCTGGCCGAGCGCGCGAACGCCCGAGCCCAGGCCGACGTGAGTTCCTGGCGCAGCACCACCACGAGCGCCGACCCCGACCTGGGTTCGGTGCTCGGCGGGATCCTGCGCGGCGGCGGGGGTCCGTCGTACCGACGGCCCGGCGGGTTCGGGGGCGGCTTCGGCGGCGGGTTCGGGGGCGGCTTCGGCGGCGGCTTCGGCGGCGGCTTCGGCGGCGGCTCGTCCGGTGGTCGCTCGCGGTCGTCGGGTGGACCCCGGCGCTCCTCCGGCGGTGGACGCCGTTCCGGTGGCGGGCGGCGCGGCGCGGGCGGGCGGTTCTGATGGGCGCGGGAGCCGACGGGAACGGGCTGGAGGAGACCGAGGCGATCGGCCTCTACTACGACGACTTCGCCCCGCACTACGTGCCGGGCTGGCGTTCCCTGGAGCACTACGGCCCCCTGGTGGCCGACTTCCTGCTGCGCGCCACGACGCCCGAGTGCCGGGTGCTCGACGTGGGCTGCGGGCCGGGACAGCTGACGAGGAACCTCGCCCCGGACGTGTCGGTGACGGGCATCGACCTGTCGCCGGGGATGCTCGCGGCCGCGAGCGCAGCCCGGCCGGGGGGCCGCTACGTCCAGCACGACTTCCACGACCCGTTGCCGGCGGACTGGGACAGCTTCGACGTCGTCGTCGCCGTGGGGTGCCTGGAGTTCTGCCGCGACCTGCCCGGAACGCTGAGGAACCTCGCCGGCGCCTGCGCCCCCGGGGCGCGGCTGCTGGTCGGGGTCGTGGAGGACCGGGAGGCCGGTGCGGGACGGTCCCGGCGGGCCTTCTCCGACGACGGCCTGCCGGGGATCGACATGCACGCCTACGACGCCACCGCGCAACTGGCGGCGATCACGGCCGCGGGGTTGTCGCCGTGGTCGTACCGGTTCGTCCCGGCCTGGCGGCACGAGGAGTACTCCTACGTCGTGCAGTACGGGTTGTGGGAGTTGCGCAAGGACGTCGCCGCGGGGTGACGAGCGACGCGCCGCGCTCCCCCGTCTGCGATCAGCGCGCCGCCTCCGCCGCGTCCTGCCGCGCGCGCAGCCGTGCCGGCACGACGGCCTCACGGGGGGCGGTGGGCCGGAAGGCGAGGCGCTCCACGCCCAGTCCGCGCAGGACCGCGCGTTCCACCGGGGAGGACTGCGCGGGGTCGGCGCGGTCGAAGTCGAGGGGTTCGCGCAGCGTGATCGGCGGGTTGGTGATGAGGCGCTGGGCGCGCAGCACGTTCTGGGAGGTCGCGTGCAGCACGAACGGGTGCATGAGCACCACGTCACCCTGCTTGCCGGTGAGTTCCTCGAACCGCCGGCACTGCTCGACGAGGCGGGTCTGCTGCAGTTCGTCGGGCAGGACGCCCTCGGGGCGATCGGCGAGGAACCGGGCGACGACGCCGACGGAGTCGGTGGCCACGAAGGTGCCACCGCCCCGGGAGTGCACGTCGGTCCACAGGACGATCGTGAGCAGCCCCTGCTCGGGGGAGTCCAGGAAGTGGCGGAAGAAGTCGCCGTCCTTGTGCCAGCCGCCGACCTGCGCCGACGGTTCCTCGAAGGGGCGGTCGGCGCCGACGCCGAGGTTGGCGATGATGCCGTCGCTCCACTGCCAGGGTTCCTCGATGCGTTCGCGTCCGCCGAGCAGCTGGCAGGCGGCGTGGAAGGCGGTCGGGGCGAACTGCTCGGCGTCCACGTGCTCGACGGAGGGCAGGTGGACGCGGGGGCGGTCCCAGGTGGTGGGGTCGTCGCGGTCGACGCCCAGGCGCTGCCAGGCGCGGTCGACGATCGGCGCGGCCTGCTCGGCGTCGAAGCAGTTCTCCAGGACGACGTAGCCCTTGTCCAGGAAGTGCTCGACCTGGGCCTCGGTGAGGGGTTCGGTGGTGGTCATCGGGTGTCCTCGCGGTGTGGGGGTGGCTTCTCAGCCCTTGAAGGCGCCGTCCATGATCCCGGAGACCATCTGCTTGCCGAAGAAGGCGAACAGCACGAGCAGCGGGATGGTGACCAGGAAGGAGCCGGCCATGGCCAGGCCGAGGTCGACGGAGATGTTGGACTGCAGGGCCTTGATGGCGATCTGTGCGGTGTACATGTCGGGGGACTTCAGGACGATGAAGGGCCACAGGAAGTCGTTCCAGGCGTTGACGAACCCGAGCAGCCCCAGGACGGCGGCCGCCGGCCGGACGACGGGGAAGGCGATGCGGGCGAAGATCTGCCAGGAGTTGGCGCCGTCCATCCGCGCCGCCTGCAGCAGTTCGTCGCTGATGGTGGCGCTGATGTGCTGGCGCATCCAGAAGATGCCGAACGCGCTGACCAGGCCGGGCACGACGAGGGCCTGCAGGGTGTCGACCCAGCCCAGGTTCGAGATGACCATGTACTGCGGGATGACGGCCAGCTGCGCCGGGACCGTCATGGTCAGCACCAGGACGAGGAACAGCACGTCGCGGCCGCGGAAGGTCATCTTCGCGAAGGCGAAACCGGCCAGCGAGCACAGGAACGCCTGCCCGACGGCGATGAGGGCGGCGACGATGAAGCTGTTGACCAGCGACCGCACGAACGGCACCGTCTCGAACACCAGCCGCAGCAGGTCGAGGAAGTTGCCGCCCGGGACCACCCGTGGTGGCAGCTGGGTGGCCGCCTCGGAACCGACGGAGGAGACGACGAACATCCAGTAGACCGGGAAGATGCACGCCGCCGCGGCCAGGGCGAGGACGAGGTAGGTGTACCAGCGCACCCGGACGATGCCCCGCCGGCGGCGGGTCCGGGGGGTGCGCGGCCGCAGGTCGCCCCGCTGCCGGGGACCGGTGGTGGTGGCCATGGTCAGCCCTTCTTCCCCAGACGGCTCGAGAGCAGGAAGTTGACGAACGCCACGACCACGATGATGGCGAACAGCGCCACGCCGATGGCCGAGCCGTATCCGAACTTGAACGAGCCGAAACCCTGCTCGAAGAGGAACAGCGAGAGGGTCTGGCACTGGCGGGCCGTGCCGCAGGTCAGCGTGCCGTTGGACAGCAGCAGCGGCTCGGTGAAGATCTGCAGGCCGCCGATGGTGGACATGATGACGGTGAAGACGATCACCGGGCGCAGCGACGGCAGGGTGATGTTGAAGAACTGCTTGACGGGACCGGCCCCGTCCACCGCGGCCGCCTCGTACAGGTCCCGGGGGACGGCCTGCAGCGAGGCCAGGTACAGCAGCGTGTTGTAGCCGAACCAGCGCCAGATGACCATGGCCGAGATGAGCACGTGGCTGCCGACGGCGCTGGACATGAAGTCGACGTGCTCGAAGCCCAGCAGCTCCAGGAACCAGTTCAGCAGGCCGTAGTCGCGGTTGAACAGCTGGGCGAAGACGATGGCCGTCGCCGCGACCGAGGTGATGTACGGCAGCAGCATGGCCATGCGGAAGAAGTTGGCCAGGCGCAGGAAGGCGTTGTTGAGCACCTGCGCCAGGACCAGCGCGATGAGCAGCTGCGGGACGGTGGAGATGATCCAGATGCTGAAGGTGTTGCGCAGCGCGTTCCAGAAGCGCGGGTCCTCCCCCAGCTGGCGGAAGTTCTCCAGCCCGACGAACGTCTTGTCGCCGATCGGGTTCCAGTCGAACAGCGCGACGTAGAAGGTGAACAGCAGCGGGAAGAGGCCGAAGACGAGGAACAGGACGTAGAAGGGCGCCACGTACCCGTAGGGAGCCAGCCGCTCCCAGCGCTTCTCCACCGGCCGGGTCGCGGTGGCCGGCTTGACCGGCCGCAGCGTCCCGGGGGTCAGCGTGGCGCTCATCAGGCGCCGATCGCGGTCTTGATGTTCTTCGTGGCGGTGTCCCACGCGGCGTCGGCCGGAGCGCCGTCCCCCTCGACGCCGTTGAGGGCGTTGAGCAGCTCGGTGCTGATCTCGGTGTTGTACTCGCCGTTGACGAAGGGTTCCAGGCCCAGCACGGCCTGGGTGAAGATCCTGCCGGTGGGGGCGCCGCTGAAGAACGGGTCGGTGTGGTCCACCAGTTCCGGCTTGTCGTAGTTGACCGGGGTGGTGGGCAGCGACCCGGCGTCGATGAAGTGCTGCAGCTGCTGCTCGGGGGACTGCATCGTCGTGATGTACTTCCACGCCGCCTGCGGGTTGGCCGCGCGCGCCGGGATGGCCAGGTAGCTGCCGCCCCAGTTGCCGCTGCCGCCGGGGATGACGGCGATGTCCCACTTGCCCTCGGTGTCCGGGGCCGCGGAGCGGATGGAGCCGAGCATCCACGACGGTGCGGCCACGGCGGCGAACGCGCCCTTGGCCATGCCGGCGTTCCAGCCGTCGGTGAAGCTCTCCAGCTTGGCGGTGATGCCGGCGGCGATGGCCTTCAGCCCGAGGTCGAAGGACTCGCGGACGACGGGGTTGGTGTCGTAGACCACGTCGCCGTCGGCGGAGTAGTACTGCTCCTCCCCCTGCGAGACGGCCTGCAGGAAGACGGTCGTGGCGGCGTTGTCGATGAACGCGTTGCCGGTCGCCTGGGTGTAGCGCTGGCCGGTGGCGATGAAGTCGTCCCACGTCGGCCACAGCGCGCTGACCTCGTCGCGGTCGGTCGGCAGCCCGGCGGCGGCCATGAGGTCGGTGCGGTAGGCCACGCCCATGCCGCCGACGTCGGTGGGGATGCCGATGACCTCCCCGGACTTCGCGGTGGCCTGCGCCATCACCCAGTCCACGTAGTCGTCCTGGATGTCGTCGGCCCCCAGGGTGGTGAGGTCGACGAAGTTGCCGGGGTTCTTCATGAACTTGGGCAGGTCGCCGGCCTGGATGAGCACCAGGTCGGGCACCTTGCCGCCGGCCAGGGCGGTGGTCAGCCCCTGCGCGGTCTCCTGCGCGTTGCCGACCTCGGTGAGCTTGACGGTGACGTCGGGCGCCAGCGTCTTGTACTCCTCGACGGAGTCCTTCTGGTTGATGCCGGTGAAGGACCAGAACTCGAAGGTGTTCGGGTCTCCGGAGCCGCTGGAGCTGCCCGAGGAGCAGGCCGCGGCGGTCAGGGCGGCTCCGCCGGCCAGGGCCGACAGGGCCAGCGCGCGGCGGCGGGACAGCGGGGTGGACAGCTGGGCCGAGAGCATGTTCTTCACGGGGGTCCCCTCCCTTGGGGAGTCGTGGTGACGGGTGTGCTGCGGTGGTGCGGGTCCGGCAGGCGTGCGGTGCGACCTCAGGCGGTGGGGAAGCTCACGGTGGCGAAGCTGTGGGCGGGCAGCGTCACGCGCAGCGTGCCGCCGTCGAACCGGACGTCCTCGAGGTCGCGCACCTGCACCGGGGTGCTGGCGGCGGTGTTGTGGTCGGTGAGCTTCTCGGCCGTCAGCAACCGGCCGACGGGGGCACCGGCCTCGACCCCGCGGACGTCGAGCTCGACCTCGGCCGGCAGTTCGGCGTCCAGGTTGGTCAGCGAGACCAGGACCCGGCCGTCCTTGGTGCTGGCCGAGGCGGAGAACAGTTCGAGGTCCTCGTCCCCGACGCGGCGGGTCGGCGCCGGACCGCGCAGGGTCAGCGGCAGCGAGGCCGCGTCGTGGTGGCCCTTGTTCATCGCGAACACGTGGTAGCTGGGGGTCAGGACGAGTTCCTCACCGTCGGTGAGCAGCATCGCCTGCAGGACGTTGACCGTCTGGGCGATGTTCGCCATGACGAGGCGGTCGGCGTGGCGGTGGAAGGCGTCGAAGTGGACACCGGCGACCAACGCGTCGCGCATCGTGTTCTGCTGGAACAGGAAACCGGGGTTCGTGCCGGGTTCGACGTCGAACCAGGTGCCCCACTCGTCCAGCACCAGACCGACCTCCTTGCCGGGGTCGTAGGCATCCATGACGGCGGCGTGCCCGGCGATGATCCGCTCGATGCGCGCGGCCTCGGCCACCGTGCGGTAGTACTCCTCGACGTCGAAGTCGGTGGCCGAGCCCTTGTTCTCCCAGGTGGGCCCGACGATCGTGTAGTGGTGGAAGGAGATCGCCTGGTAGGTGTTCTTCCCGTGCCCGGTCACCGCACCGGCACCCAGGTACCGGCCGAGGTTCTGCATGAGGACCTCGGTCCAGCGGTAGTCGGCGTCGGCGGCGCCGGCGGCGATCCGGTACAGCTGGTTGTCGCCGTGGTCCAGGCTGTAGGTGCCGAACTGCCGGGCGAGTTCGGCGTAGGCGCCCGAACCCATGCCACCGCCGCAGCCCCAGGGTTCGTTGCCCAGTCCCCAGAACGGCACGCTCCACGGTTCGTCGCGGCCGTGGCTGCGGCGCAGCCGGGCCATCGGGGAGTCGTCGGCGCGGGTGAGGTACTCGATCCACTCGGCGGCCTCACGCACGGTTCCGGAACCGACGTTGGCCGACACGTAGGGGTCCGCGCCGAGCAGCTGGCACAGCGCCATGAACTCGTGGGTTCCGAAGGAGTTGTCCTCCACGACGTCACCCCAGTGGGAGTTCACCATGGTGGGGCGGTCCTCGCGCGGGCCCACGCCGTCGCGCCAGTGGTAGGTGTCGGCGAAGCAACCGCCGGGCCAGCGCAGGTTGGGGATGTCCAGGGCGCGCAACGCGTCCACGACGTCCAGGCGGATGCCGCCCTCGTTCGGCACGGGCGAGTCCTCCCCCACCCAGAAACCGCCGTAGACGCAACGGCCGAGGTGCTCGGCGAAGTGCCCGTACAGGTGGCGGTTGATGCGCGGGCCGGGCAGGTCCGCCTCCAGGACGGCCTGCACGCGCAGCGCCGTCCCGGGCGCGGCGCCCGCCGCCGGTGCCGTCCGTTCGTCGTCGATGAGCACGGATCCTCCGGGTCGGTGGGTGGGACGCCGGCGCGTGGGCGTCCGCGCCCCGCGCTCGGCGGTCGAAGTTCTGCGGCCGGGCCTGCGGCCACCACCTTCGGTGACCGCCAGCCGGCGGTGTATATCGATATAGTGGAGTTCCTCCCACGGCCTGTCAAGGCTCCTCGCGCGGCGGCGGCGGTAAGTTCTGCCGTGCGGCACCGCAGCACCGGGCGACGGCCGCAGCACCGGACGCCACGAAGGAGGAGAGGACTCGCGATGGTCACCATGCGCGACGTGGCGGCGGAGGCCGGAGTTTCGACCATGACGGTGTCCAACGCCCTCACCGGCCGGCGCCCGGTCAGCGACCGGACCCGGCAACTGGTCATGGAGACCGTCGAGCGCCTCGGCTACCAGGTCAACGTGGCCGCGCGCAGCCTGCGCCAGGGTCGTACGGGCGTCGTGGGCATCGCGGTGCCCACGCTGGACAGCCACTACTACAGCCAGCTCGGCCACCGGCTCGTGCAGGCCTTCTCCCGCGCCGGGCTGGCGACCGTGGTCGAGGAGACCCACGCCAGCCGCGAGGGCGAACTGGCCGCCTTCCGCGACTCCCGGCTCAACGCCTACGACGGCCTGGTCATCGCGGCGCTGGGTCTGACGGAACGGGAGATCAACGCCCTCAGCCGCGAGGTGCCGGTCGTCGTGCTGGGCGAACAGGAACTGCACCAGACCGTCGACCACGTGAGCATGCCCAACGTGGAGGGAGCCGAGGCGGCCACCCGGCTGCTGGTGCGGCGCGGCTGCCGTCGGCTCGCGATCGTGGGCTCCCCGGCGCCGGAGGAGTTGAGGAACGGCGCCCTGCCGGAGGGCGGAGCCGCCTTCACGCTGCGCGCCGAGGGTTTCTTCCGGGTGGCCCGTGAGCACGGCGTGCAGGCCGTCGGCGTGTACGGCGGCGTCACCCAGGCCGCCGGTGCCCGGTGCGCGCAGGAACTGCTGGCCCTGCCCGACCGGCCCGACGGCGTCTTCTGCGTCACCGACACGCTGGCCTTCGGGCTCGTGCGCGGTCTGGCCGACCACGGGGTGCGGGTGCCCGACGACGTCCTGGTCGTCGGGTTCGACGACGTCGAGGACGCCCGCTTCCACATCCCCTCGCTGTCCTCGATCGCCCCCGACCTGGAGGCCCTCGTCGGGGAGACCGTCCGGCTGCTGGGTCGCCGCATCGCCACCCCGGCCGCCACACCGCAGGACGTCACCGTCGGCTTCCGGCTCCTCGAGCGGGAATCGACGTCACGACCGGGATCCTGACCCGGGCGTCAGCCTGCCGTCCCGCCCGCCGACGGCTCGAGCCGCACGGCGAGGTAGGCGCGCTCCTGCACGGCTGCGGGGACGTCGCGCAGCCGCCGCCGGTCCGTCTGCTTCCTCATCCGCTGCGAAAGGTGCTCCACCAGCAGCGCACCGGTCACCTGCCGGCCGTACTTGCCGCGCACCGCCGCCTCCACGCGCGGCCCCTCGGAGGCGGGCAGCAGTCGGGCGCGGGCGTCGACGGGGCGCCCCAGCGGGCGGCCGAGGGCCGAGCACGGCACGAGCAGCACGTGGTCGTCGCGGCGCAGACGCTTGACCTTGCCGGAGTGGGCACCGGTGAAGGCCAGCAGTTCGTCGCCCTCACGCACGACCCAGACCGGCGTGGGCACCCCTCGCCCGTCGCGGCGGAAGGTGGTCAGCTGCACGTAGCGCGCCTCGCCCAGCAGGTGCAGCACTCGCTGTTCCCGGTCCACGCTTGCGTAGCCTGCGGGCCGGCGGCGGCGAGGTCAACAGGCGGGCGGGCCGTCGCCCGGCGGGTGCGGCAGGATCACGGGCCAAGAGGGCGAGAGAGCGGAGGACTCCGGTGGCGGAGAAGCAGACGATCCTGGGACGCATCGCGCAGTTGGCCCGCGCCAACGTCAACGCGCTGCTGGACGCGGCCGAGGACCCCGAGAAGATGCTGGACCAGATGGTCCGCGACTACACGAACAACATCCGCGAGGCCGAGGCGGCCATCGCGCAGACCATCGGCAACCTGCGCCTGGCCGAGGCCGACCGCGACGACGACGTCGCGGCGGTGAAGGAGTGGGGCAGCAAGGCCGCGGCGGCCTCGGCCAAGGCCGACAGCCTGCGCGCGGCCGGGCAGAACGCCGAGGCCGACCGGTTCGACGAGCTGGCGAAGGTGGCGCTGAAGCGGCAGATCTCCTTCGAGCAGGAGGTGTCGGCCGCGGCCCCGCAGATCGCCGCGCAGACCGAGGTCGTCGACAAGCTCAAGAGCGGCCTGGCCGCCATGAAGGAGAAGCTGACCGACCTGAAGACCAAGCGCGACCAGCTGGTCGCCCGCGCCAAGGCGGCGCAGGCCCAGGCGCAGGTGCAGTCCGCCATCGGGTCGATCAACGTGCTCGACCCCACCTCCGAGCTGAACCGCTTCGAGGAGCGGGTCCGCCGCGAGGAGGCCCGGGTCGCCGGGCAGGCCGAGCTGCAGGCCGACTCGATCGAGGCGCAGTTCGCCTCGCTGGAGGACGCCGCGACCGACCTCGACGTCGAGGCCCGGCTGGCGGCGTTGAAGTCGCAGGGCTGAGCGGGAATCGTTCCGGGGCGCAACGACTTGAACCGTTCGGCATGAAGACCGGATGGAGATTCACGCAACGGCGGTTCGTCGACCTGCAGCGGACGGCGAGCGCGCGGTAGCGGGGCGAGCACGCACTCGTCCCGCCATCCGTCCTTCCCTGGAGCTTCGTCATGTTCGCGCGCCTGCGCAGGACGCCCTTCGGCGTCCAGGTCCTCATCGGCCTCGTCCTCGGCATCGTCCTCGGCGCCCTCGCCCGCTCGATGGGCGGCACGAGCGAGGACCCCAACTGGCTGACCACCACCCTCACGACGATCGGCTCGACGTTCGTGACCCTGCTGCGGGTGCTCGTCCCGCCGCTGGTCCTGCTGGCCGTCGTCACCTCCATCGCCAACCTGCGCCAGGTCACCAACGCGGCCCGGCTGGCCTGGCAGACGCTGCTGTGGTTCGCCGTCACGGCGCTCATCTCGGTCGCCATCGGCATCGTCATCGGCCTGGTGACCGACCCGGGCGGCCGGTCCTCGGTGGCGGCCGATGCGGCACGGGAGCCCTCCTCGACCGGGTCGTGGCTGGACTTCCTGCAGGGCATCGTGCCCGGCAACACCTTCGCCCTGGCCGGTTCGGCCGGTGACGACGGCAGCGTCACGCTGAACTTCAACGTGCTGCAGCTGCTCGTCATCGCGATCGCCCTGGGGGTCGCGGTCCTCAAGGTCGGCGACAAGGCCGAACCCGTCCTGACCGTGGCCCGCTCGGGCCTGGCGGTCGTGCAGACCGTGCTGTGGTGGGTCATCCGGCTCGCCCCGATCGGCACCGTGGGGCTGCTGGGCAAGGCCGTCGCCAGCTACGGCTGGGACGCGCTGAGCCCGCTGGCCGTGTTCGTCGCCGACGTCTACGTCGGACTGGCCCTGGTCGTCTTCGTGGTCTACCCGGTGCTGCTGCGCGCGCACGGGCTGAGCATCCGCAGCTTCTTCGCCGGTGTGTGGCCGGCCACCCAGCTCGCGTTCGTCTCGCGCAGCTCCATCGGGACGCTGCCGGTGACGCAGAAGGTCACCGAGGACCTGGGCGTGCCGCAGTCGTACGCCTCGTTCGCGGTGCCGCTGGGCGCCACGACGAAGATGGACGGCTGCGCGGCGATCTACCCCGCGCTGGCCGCGATCTTCGTCGCCGGGTTCTTCGGCGTCGACCTGAGCGTGACCGACTACCTGCTCATCGCCTTCGTCTCGGTCGTCGGCTCGGCCGCCACGGCCGGGCTGACCGGGGCCACGGTCATGCTCACGCTGACGCTGTCGACCCTGGGGCTGCCGCTGGCCGGCGTCGGTCTGCTGCTGGCGATCGACCCCATCCTCGACATGGGCCGCACCGCGGTGAACGTCACGGGTCAGGCGCTGGTGCCCACCCTGGTCGCCAAGCGCGAGGGGATCCTGGACGCCGAGCGCTACCGCAACCCCCGTGCGGTGGCCGAACCCGTCGCCGTCTGACCTCCCCCGTCGAGAGCCCGCGCGGATCCACCCCGCGCGGGCTCTCGCACGTCAACCGGCCGGCGCCAGCACCAGCAGGGGTTTGGCCCCCCGCGCGGTGTCCCCCACCAGCGCCACCAGCGTCCCGTCCGGGGCGAAGGCCCCCACCGGTCCCGGCGACCCGGTGGCCGTCAGGAAACCGCCGTGCGCCAGGTTCGCGGCCTCGTACTCGCTGACGTCCCGGGCCGGGAACAGCCGGCGCGCCACGGCGGCCAGCGGTTCGACGCGGGGCGCGGCCTCGACCTGTTCGAGGGTGCGCGCCTCCTCCAACGTGAACGGCCCGGACCGCGTGCGGCGCAACGCGGTCAGGTGCCCACCGACCCCGAGGGCGCGGCCGAGGTCGCGGGCCAGAGCCCGCACGTACGTGCCGCTGGAGACCTCCACGACGACGTCGAGGTCCAGGAACGGGCCCTCGACGCGCCGGGCCAGGACCTCGAAGCGGGAGACGGTGACCGGCCGCGCCGGGAGTTCCACCTCGTGGCCGCCACGGACCCGGGCGTAGCTGCGCTCGCCGTCGACCTTGATGGCGCTCACCGAGCTGGGAACCTGGGCGATGTCCCCCGTCAACGCCGAGACCGCCTGCGCCACAGCCTGCTCGGAGACTCCCGTCGCGTCCGCGGGCTCACCGAGGGGTTCGCCCTCGGCGTCGTCGGTGAGCGTGGCCACCCCGAGCCGGACGGTCGCCGTGTAGGCCTTGTCGTGCGCCACGAGGTGGGTCAGGAACTTCGTGCCGCGGTTCGCCCCGAGGACCAGCACCCCCGTCGCCGCCGGGTCCAGGGTTCCGGCGTGGCCGACGCGGCGGGTCGACAGCAGCCGCCGGCAGCGGCCGACGACGTCGTGGCTGGTCCAGCCGGCGGGCTTGTCGACGACGAGGATCCCGTCCCCCACACCCTCGCTCACCGGCCCACCCCCGCCAGCGCCGTCAGGTCGGAGGACTCGGGGTGGTTCCAGGCGTTCACGTCGAGCTGCACGTGGAACAGCATGACGTGCGCCGTGCCCGCGGCGGGGGCGGGTGGGCAGCTCGATGCCGTCGAGCCCCTCGGACAGGGAGCTCGACCCCGCCCGGCCCTGGACCACGCTCCCGAGCGCGAGCAGACTGCTGAGGAGACGGCTCCCCGCCGCGGTCGAAGGGATGAGCACCATTAGCGAGCACGACGCGGAACTCACGCCGGAGACCGGGAACGCCTTCGACCCTCGAGCGCGCTACCGCACCCTGCCTGCGCCGGTCCGCATCGCGGACACGACCGGGAGCCGGGCCCCCCTGCCGCCGCCTCCCGATTCGACGGAAGGCGGCGACGCCAACCGCGACGCCGCGGTTCGCTACCCGTCGTGACGCCAGGCCGCCACGACCGGCGCAAGAGGGTTCAGCTGACCGCGGCGCGTTCCACCGACCGGGCCCCGACACGGCCCAGCACCTCCAGGTCGACCTCGTCCAGCCGCTTGACGTACAAGCAGCCCTTCCCGAGGCGGTGCGGGCCCAGGACCTCGAGCAGGTCCGCGTAGTCGCCGGGTCCCCCCGTGAGGTACAGGACCAGCGCGTCCTTGCGCGCGGCGAACCCCACGGCCGCGGTGTCACCCTCGCGGCCGGACTCGTAGCGGTAGTGCCGGGAACCGAAGCCGATGATCGAGGAGCCCCACGACACCGGCGGCAAGCCCGTCGCGGCGCTCAGCAGCGCGACCAGGGCTTCGGCGTCGGCGCGGCGGTGCTCATCGGCCACCGCCGCCAGGACGTCCGCGACACCGCTCACACCGCTCGTTCTACCGCCACCGTGACACCAGGGGGAAGAGGGAAGAGGGACGCCTGCGCTCGGCCCGTGGCCCGGTTCCTGGCGATCCACGGCGGCGTGGCCGACGACCAGCGCAGGCAGCGCTCAGCGAGGGGCGGCAGAGGGCGTTCCCGGACGCGCGGGCCTCGTGGGCGCGGACCCACCAGGCGAGGGTGGTGGACCCCGGTGCCCCTCGGTTCCCGACAGCCCGACTGAGACGCACGCTCGCCCTACGATCACCGGGTGACGTCACCACCGACGGAGCTTCCCGCTCGGCTCGCACCCGGGGACCGGGTCGCGGTGGTCTCACCCAGCAGCTGGCCCGACTCCGGCGACGACCTGGACCCGCTGCTGGAAACGCTGACCGCGTGGGGGTTGCGGCCCGAGGTCGGTGCCCACGTCGCCGACCGGCGCGGGTACATGGCCGGCTCCGACGCCGACCGGCTGGCCGACCTGAACCAGGCCCTGCGCGACCCCGGGATCCGGGCGGTGATCGCCTCCCGCGGCGGCTGCGGCAGCCTGCGCCTGCTTCCTGGCATCGACCGGGAAGCCCTGCAGCGCGACCCCACACCGCTCATCGGGTACAGCGACCTCACCGCCTTGCACCAGCTCTGGCGCCGTTCGGGCGTTCCAGCGGTCCACGGGGCCGTCGACGGCGCCCACGCCGACGCCGTCCGCGCCCAGCTCATGGACGCCGCGGGTGCCACCGTGCCCACCGACCCGGCCGCGGTCACGGCCGGGCTGACCACGACCGGCACCGCCCGCGGCGTCCTGGTCGGGGGGAACCTCGAGATGCTCGCGCGCTGCACGGGGGTCGTCGACGTCAGCTGGCGCGGTTGCCTGCTGCTGGTGGAGGCCAACAAGGCCGCCGGTCTGGGCATGGTCGACCGTGCCCTGACCCAGCTGCGCCTGTCCGGCGCCCTGGCCGGCCTCACCGGCGTCGCGGTCGGCAGCTTCGAGGAGTTCACCGGTTACCAGGACCGGGGATGGGCGGTCACCGACGTGCTGCACGACCTGCTCGACGACCTCGGCGTGCCGATCCTGGGCGGGCTGCCGCTGGGTCACCTGCCCGATCCGGTGCCCGTCCCGCTGGGGGTGCCGACCGTCCTGGACGCCGACGCCGGCCGGCTCACCGTCGACGCCGCGGTCCGGTAGCCACCACGTACGGGCCGACGGGAAACCTGTCGCCGCCCTGGCCCCTGGTGCCCGAGGGTGGGCGCGTGACCGTGAACTCCCCACCACCTGGCATCGAGTACCGCTGGCGGGACCCGATCACCGACGCCGAGGTGGTGGACCTGGTGCTCTCCCACGCAGGTGACGCCAGCCCCGGGTGGTGGCCGCGGATCCGCGAGCACAGCCTGGGCTGGGTCGGGGCCCGCGACGAGGCCGACCTGCTGGTCGGGTTCGTCAACGTCGCCTGGGACGGCGGCGACCACGCCTTCCTCATCGACACCAAGACCCGCGGCAGCCACCAGCACCGAGGCATCGGCCGCAGCCTGGTGCAGGTCGCGACCCGCCACGCCGCGGCCGCCGGCTGCGAATGGCTGTTCGTCGACTTCACCGCCGACCTGGCCCCCTTCTACCTGGACGCCTGCGGCTTCACCCGCACCGACGCCGGACTCATCCACCTCACGACCGTCTCGACCGCCGGTGGCGGCCACCGCTGACGGGTCGCGGGTTGGACGACGAGTCGACGTCGGGCTCCACCGTGCTCGAGTGGCGATCGACGCGGTGATCTCCGACCTGGACGGCGCCCTCTTCGACCACCCCAGCGCCGCCCGCAGCAGCTGACCAGACCGCGTGCGAGGAAGGTCGCGTACGGCTCGACGCCGGCCTGTCCCGTTCCACCAGCCTGCGCCGGTCGAACTCCTGGACGTCCGCGATCGCACACAGGAGCTCAGCGGCCTCGACCTGGAGTTCCCGGCACCACAGCGCGAACCGCCGTTCGGCGTCGGTGAAACCCGGACCGTCGGCCCGGTAGCCCGTGGTCGGACGCAGCGGAACGAAGCACCAGGCCGCCTGCGCCACGTCCCATCCCCTCGGCGCGGGCCCGACGGTGTCCCGGTCGGTCAACGCCGCCAGCTCGTCGCCCGCCACGACGTGTTCCACGGCGTCAGGTCGCCGTGACGCAGCACCGCTGGCCACGGCCACCACGCGACTGTTCCCTCGACGTGCTCGAGCACTTCGCGTCCCTGCGCGTCGAAACCCGGGGGCACCGGCGCCTGCTCGAAGCCGGACCGCCGCAGGTGACGCAGGAGCGCCTGGACCGACGGCGTCCACGCGGCGGCGGTGCGACGGACCGTCTCCCCGCTGCGCACGACCACCGTGCGCCCGCTCGCGGCGCGGCCGCGGACGTCCAGTTCGGCGGGGGCTCACCCGAGCCGACCCACCAGGTCCTGCAGCCGCGTCAGGTCGTCGCGGACCGAGGCCCGTTCCCCGTCGGTGAGTTGAACCGCGGCGGCCCTCTCCAACGCCGCCGCCGCCGCCGTCTGGTCGCCCAGCCGTCCGGCCACGTCGCCGCGCAGGACGAGCAGGCGCAGGAGCTGCACGGGTGTCGCCCGCTCGTCGCCCGGCCCGAGCACCCGGTCGATGATCCTCGCCGCACCCGCCGGGTCGTCCTTGGAGTCGGCGAAGAGCGTGGCGTTGTGCAGGGCCCGCGCGAAGGTCTCCGTGGGGGCGGGCCGGTGGTGCGGGTCCTCGCCGGTGGGCTGCCCGACCCGGACGCAGTTGCCTCCCGGATCGGTCATCAGGAACTGCCGCACCCCGTAGGACATGTCCCTGAGCGGCCCGATCCGCGGTAGGCCCCGGTTCGGCACCTTCCCGTACGCGGCGCGGAGGCCGGCCCGGAACGCCTCGTACAGCCCGTCCACGTCGTCGGTGACGACGTAGCACGTGCTGTACGACTGACTGGGCTCGTACCTCTTCATGCCGAAGAACTGCAGCTCGATGTCGCCGCGTTCGACGACCGCGCACGGGTTGGGGCTCTTCTGCAGGAAGGTCACCTCGAACCCGAGGGCGGAGTAGAAGTCGATGACGGGCTGGATGGTCCGACACGGCAGCAGGGGAATCGTCTTCTCAGCCACACCAGTACTCTAGTCAAAGTTGAATAGAGTGGAAGGGGTCGTCTCCGTGTCTGCCATCCGTCTCCTCGTCCTGGGCGCCGTCCGCCAGCACGGCCGCGCGCACGGTTACCAGGTGCTCAACGACCTGGAGTCCTGGGGCGCGCACGAGTGGTCGACCGCGAAACCCGGCTCGATCTACCACGCGCTCAGGCAGCTGACGAAGCAGGGCCTGCTCCTGGCGCACGAGACGGCTCCGTCCACGGTGGGCGGTCCGCCGCGCACGGAGTACGAGATCACGCAGCGGGGCGCTGAGGAGTTCCTCTCCCTCCTGCGCGCAGCCCTCGTCTCCCACGACCAGAGGCTGGACGTCCTCTCCTCCGGCGTCGGCTTCATCGTCCACCTGCCGCGGCGGGAGGCGGTGGCGCTGCTGCAGGAGCGGGTGGAGGGGCTCCAGGCGTGGCGCACGAGCGTCACCGACTACTACACCCCCGAGGACGGGCCCGGACAGCTCGGCCACATCGGCGAGATCATGAACCTCTGGGTGCACTCGGCGGACGCGGGCGCGGAGTGGACGCGCGGCCTGATCGAGCGGATCGAGGACGGCGCGTACACCTTCGCGGGCGAGGAGGAACCTTCCGTCGGCACCCCGCAGGCGCTGTCCGCGAAGGCCGACCGTGCGTCATGATCGAGGGGTGGGCGACGTCCGGGCAGGCCGAGTCACCGGCGTCAGCCGTGACGGCGAGCACCGTTTCAGCAAGGACGTCACCGACGTCATCACCCTGCTGGCGGGGCTCGGCGTCGAGGGGGACGCCCACGCCGGCACGACGGTCCAGCACCGCTCCCGGGTGGCCGCCGATCCGACGCGACCCAACCTGCGCCAGGTGCACCTCATCCACGGCGAGTTGCACGACGAACTGCACGAACGGGGCTTCGCCGTGGGCCCGGGCCAGCTGGGCGAGAACATCACCACCCGGGGTGTGCACCTGCTCGACCTCCCGCGCGGCACCCGTCTGCACCTGGGTCCGCAGGCCGTGGTCGAGGTCACCGGACTGCGCAACCCGTGTGCCCAGATCAACGCCTTCCAGCCGGGTCTGCTGAAGGCGCTCACGCCCCGCGACGTGGACGGCAACGTCGTGCGCAAGGCCGGGATCATGAGCGTCGTCCTCGTGGGCGGACAGGTCCGGGTCGGTGACCCGGTCGCCGTGGAGGTGCCGCCGCAGCCCTGGCGGGCCCTGGAGCGCGTGTGAACGACGGCCGAGGAGGGCCCGCTCAGAAGACCGACGCGACGAGGTCGGCCATCACGCCGACCAGGACGAGGAAGGCCACCCCGAAGACGGTGAGGAACACCCCGCTCGTCCCGGCCCCGAAGACGCTGCCGCCCTCGGCCCGCACGTGCGCGCGTTCGGGAACGCGGGGGTCGTAGACCACCCGCGCGGACCGCCCCGTGACGAACGAGCGGTTCCACACCTGCTCGCCCACGACCGTCACCTCCCGCCCGTCGGCGACGAAGCGCACGACGGGCGAGAAGGTCATCCGTCGTTCGTGACGGCTGGTGATCCGGTTGTCGACGACCGTGCCGGTCGTCGTGACGCCCTCGGTGCTCAGCCGCGCCGCCTCCCGCGCACGGGACCGCGAGCGGACGACCGTGCGGACGCCGCCGGCGACGACGGCCAGCCCGACGAGGGCGACCAGGACGAGGAGGACGACGAAGAAGGTGGGCACTCCCCCGGCGTCCTCGAGGCCGGAGTCGAACGCCGGCAGTCGCGGTTCCACGTCCACCACACTGCCACGCGACCTCAGCCCCGGTCGGGCTCTTCCGTGTCCTCGTCCTCGTCCCACTCGTCGTGCTCGGCGGGCTTCTTGTACGGGTCGGCCTCACCGGCGGGCTTGGCCCCCGCGGCCAGCGCGGCCACCCGGGCGTCCTGCTCGGCGGCCTTCGACAGCAGGTCGGTGATCTGCTGCGCCGTCTCGGGGACCTCGTCGGCGGTGAACGTGAGGGTCGGGGTCAGCCGGATGCCGGTGCGCTTGCCGACCTCCGAGCGCAGCACGCCCTTGGCCGACTCCAGCGCGGCCTTGGTGCCGGCCTTCTCCTCGTCGCTGCCGAACACCGTGTAGTACAGCGTGGCGTGCTGCAGGTCGTTGGTGACCCGGGCATCGGTGATGGTGACGAACCCCAGGCGGGGGTCCTTGACGCGCTTCTCGAGGGCGTCGGCGACGACGACCTTGATGCGGTCGGCGAGCTTGCGGGCGCGGGTCGGGTCGACCACGTCGAACTCCTGTGCGGTCAGTCGTCCGACGACATGAACTGCCGTCGGGCGGAGAGGATCTGGAACTCGGGGTGCGCCGCGACGAGCCGTTCGCAGCGGTCGAGGACCTCGGTGCAGCGGGCCGCGTCCGGGGCCACGACGGCCACGGCCACCTCGGCCCGGCGGTGCAGGTCCAGGTGTCCGGTCTCGGCCGCGGCGACGTCGAACGAGCGGCGCAGCTCGGCGACCAGCGGCCGCACCAGGCTGCGCTTGCCCTTGAGGGAGTGGACGTCGCCGAGCAGCAGGTCGACGGTCAGCGTTCCGGTGAACATGCGTTTCCGGTTGGACGGGGATTCATCGGGGGTGACAGCCGGGGGGGGGGGGGGGGGGGGGGGGGGGGGGGGGGGGGGGGGGGGGGGGGGGGGGGGGGGGGGGGGGGGGGGGGGGGGGGGGGGGGGGGGGGGGGGGGCGGCGGCCGCCGCCCCCCCCCCCGCCCCCCCCCCCCCCCCCCCCCCCCCCCCCCCCCCCCCCCCCCCGCCGGATCCGTCGCGTCAGCTGCGCGACTTCTCCTGCATCTCGAACGTCTCGATGACGTCGTCGATCTGGAGGTCGTTGTACGAGCCCAGGCCGATACCGCACTCGTAGCCCTCGCGGACCTCGGTGGCGTCGTCCTTGAACCGTCGCAACGACTCGATGGTGAGGTTGTCACCGTGCACGACACCGTTGCGCAGCACGCGCGCCTTGGTGTTGCGGCGGATCAGACCCGACCGGACGAGGCAGCCGGCGATGTTGCCGAACTTGGACGAGCGGAAGATCTCGCGGACCTCCGCCGTGCCGAGCTGGACCTCTTCGAACTCCGGCTTGAGCATGCCCTTCAGGGACGCCTCGACGTCCTCGATGGCGGCGTAGATCACCGAGTAGAACCGGATGTCCACGCCCTCGCGGTCGGCGTACTCCTTGGTCTGCTGCTCCGGACGGACGTTGAACCCGATGATGATCGCGTTCGAGGCGACGGCGAGGTTGACGTTGTTCTTCGTCACCGCACCGACACCGCGGTCGATCACCCGCAGTTCGACCTCCTCGCCCACGTCGATCTTGTACAGGGCGTCCTCGAGGGCTTCGACCGAACCGGCCCCGTCACCCTTGAGGATGAGGTTGAGGGTCTCGACCTTGCCCTGCTGCAGCGCCTTGGTGAAGTCCTCCAGCGAGATGCGCTTGCGCGCCTTCGCCAGAGCCGCGTTGCGCTCCTGCGCCTCGCGCTTCTCCGCGATCTGCCGCGCGGTCCGGTCGTCCGGCGCCGCGAGGAAGGTGTCACCGGCGCCCGGAACCGACGTCAGACCCAGGACCTGGACCGGACGCGACGGGGTCGCCTCCTCGACGTTGTCGCCGTTCTCGTCGATCATCGCGCGGACGCGGCCGTAGCCGGTGCCCGCGACGATGGCGTCGCCGACCCGCAGGGTGCCGGACTGGACGAGGACGGTCGCGACGGGGCCGCGGCCCTTGTCGAGGTTGCCTTCGATCGCCACACCACGCGCGTCCTTGTCGGGGTTCGCACGCAGGTCCAGCGAGGCGTCGGCGGTGAGCAGCACGGCCTCGAGCAGGTCGTCCAGGCCCATGCCCTGCTTGGCGGAGACGTCGACGAACATCGTGTCGCCGCCGTACTCCTCGGCCACCAGGTTGTACTCGGTGAGCTGCTGCCGGACCTTCGCCGGGTTCGCGCCCTCCTTGTCCACCTTGTTGACCGCGACCACGATCGGCACGTCCGCCGCCTGGGCGTGGTTGAGCGCCTCGATCGTCTGCGGCATCACGCCGTCGTCGGCCGCCACCACGAGGATCGCGATGTCGGTGACCTTGGCACCACGGGCACGCATCGCCGTGAAGGCCTCGTGACCCGGGGTGTCGATGAACGTGATGGCCCGGTCGTTGCCCTCGTGCTCCTTGACGACCTGGTAGGCGCCGATGTGCTGGGTGATGCCACCGGCCTCCTTCGCCACGACGTCGGAGGAACGGATGGCGTCCAGCAGCTTCGTCTTGCCGTGGTCGACGTGACCCATGACGGTCACGACCGGCGGACGGGCCTCGAGGACCTCGTCACCCTCGGCTTCGAGCTCGGCGTCCAGGTCGATGGAGAACCCGGCGAGCAGCTCGCGCTCCTCGTCCTCCGGGGACACGATCTGGATGACGTAGCCGAGCTCGGCGCCGAGCAGCTCGAACGTCTCCTCGTTCAGCGACTGCGTCGCCGTCGCCATCTCCCCCAGGTGGAAGAGGATGGTGACCAGCGCCGCGGGGTCGGCGTCGATGCGCTCGGCGAAGTCGCTCAGCGACGCGCCACGACGGATGCGCAGGACGGTCGTCCCGTCACCGTGACGGACCGAGACACCCCCGACCGCCGGGGCCTGCATCGCCTCGAACTCCTGGCGCTTGGCGCGCTTGGACTTGCGGCCACGGGCCGGCTTGCCGCCGGCGCGACCGAACGCACCCTGGGTGCCACCGCGGTTGCCGGGACGGCCACCGCCACCGGGACGGCCGGCGTAGCCGCCGCCACCGGCACCGGGAGCGCCGCCACCGGGACGGCCGGCGTACCCGCCGCCACCACGGCCGCCACCGGGACCACCACGGCCCGGAGCACCCGGACGACCGGCACCGGCGCCCGGACGGCCGACCGTCGGGCGCGCGGGCATCATGCCCGGGTTCGGACGCGGGCCACCCGGACGGGGACCGCCGGGACCGGCCGGACCCGGACGGGGACCGCCCTGCGGACGCGGCATGCCCTGGTTGGCCGCGAACGGGTTGTTGCCCGGACGCGGGCCACCGGCGCCGCCCTCGCGCTGCGGACGCGGCATGCCCTGGCTGGTCGCGAACGGGTTGTTGCCCGGACGCGGCGCGCCGGCACCCGGACGGGGAGCACCCGCACCCGGACGCGGAGCACCACCGGGCGCGCCGGGACGACCCGGACGGTCGCCCTGCGGACGGTCACCGCGAGGACGCTCGTCACGGGGACGGTCCTCACGGGGACGGTCGCCACCGGGACGGGGACCACGGCCACCGGGACCGCCCTGGCCGCCGGGAGCACCCGGACGGGCGCCGGGGCCGGCGGGACCGGGACGGGCGCCCGGACGCGGGCCCTGACCCGGCCCACCGGAGGTCGGCGGGGTGGACGGCCGCGCACCCGGGGTCGGGCGCTGGCCACCGGGGGCCGCCGGACGCTGCGCGGCAGCGGCCGGACGCTCCGCCGGCGACGGCGCGGGCGCCTGGAAGGCGGGCGACGCGGGGGCAGGCGCAGGCGCACTGGGGGCCGGCGTCGGCGCACCGGGCGCAGGTGCGCTGGGGGCGGGCGCGGCGGGAGCCTGCGCGGCGGGAGCCGGGGCAGGCTCCGGACGCGAGGGCGCGGGCGCCTGCGGACGGGGCGCGGGCGCAGGACCCGGACGGGCGCCCTGCGGCAGACGCGGACCCGGCTTCACCGCCGGGGCGGGACGGGCGGCTGCGGCCGCACCGTTCTGGGGGAACTTGTCCTTGAGCCGCCGGATGACCGGCGGCTCGACGGTCGAGCTCGCGGAACGGACGAACTCGCCCATCTCCTTGAGCGTCGCCAGGACGACCTTGCTCTCGACTCCGAACTCCTTGGCGAGCTCGTAGACCCGGACCTTTGCCACATCTCTCCTGTCTCGGTCCGGGCTCAGCTCTACCGGGCGCGGACCGTCATCAGTCGGGGGGATTCATCGCTGGAGACTCATCGGGTGCTCATCAGCTGTTCGACCCGCTCTCATCGGTGGTGGTGGGCACGACGTCCTCGGGCGAGCACGTGTCCAGGAAGGACCGTACTCCCGAGGCGTCCAGCGGAGCAGGACGGCGCAACGCACGGGACCAGGCCCGGCGCTTCTCCGCCAACTCCAGGCACGCGGGGCTCTCGTGGAGCCACGCACCCCTGCCGGGGAGCCTGCGCCGCACGTCGACGAGGAGGTTGCCCGCCTCGTCCGGTGCGACGACGACCCTCAGCAGCGACGACCGGGAACCCCGTCGGCGGCAACCCACGCAGGTGCGCTCGGGCTCGGCGCGGGCCCCCGAGGGAACCGGACCAGCGTCGGACGCGGTGGATCGCCGGTCGGCCAGACCGGTCGCAGGCACTGTAACTATGCGGGCAGTGTATCCCTTCCCGCTCAGCGTCCGCCCGCGCTCGCGGCGTCGCCGCGCCGGCCGGCGGCGGACCCGGCGCTCTGCTCGGTGTCGGGGCGGATGTCGATGCGCCAGCCGGTCAGCTTGGCCGCCAGCCGGGCGTTCTGCCCCTCCTTGCCGATCGCCAGCGACAGCTGGTAGTCGGGCACGACCACGCGGGCCGAGCGTGCGGCGAGGTCGACGACCTCCACCGAGCTCACCCGCGCGGGCGACAGGGCGTTGGCCACGAACTGCCCCGGGTCCTCGCTGAAGTCGACGATGTCGATCTTCTCCCCGCGCAGCTCGGCCATCACCGCGCGCACCCGCTGCCCCATCGGCCCGATGCAGGCGCCCTTTGCGTTGACGCCCGGGCGGGTGGCGCGCACGGCCATCTTGGAGCGGTGACCGGCCTCGCGGGACAGCGCGGTGATCTGCACGGTGCCGTCGGCGATCTCGGGCACCTCCAGGGCGAACAGCTTGCGCACCAGCTGCGGGTGCGAGCGGCTCAGCACGACCTGCGGCCCCTTGGGGCCCTTCTTGACGCTGACGACGAAGCAGCGGATGCGGGCACCGTGCTCGTAGCGCTCCCCCGGCACCTGCTCGGTCGGGGGCAGGACGCCCTCGAGCGTGCCGAGGTCGACCTGGACGATGCGCGGGTCGCGACCCTGCTGGACCACACCCGAGACGATCTCGCCCTCGGTCTCGGCGAACTCGCCGAGCACGGCGTCGTCCTCGGCGTCGCGCAGCCGCTGCAGGATGACCTGCCGGGCCGTGGTGGCGGCGATCCGGCCGAAACCGGTCGGGGTGTCGTCGAACTCGCCGACGACCACGCCCTCGTCGTTGCGCTCCTTGGCCAGCACGCGGACCTCACCGCTGCTGCGGTCCAGCTCGATGCGCGCGTCGGGATGGGCCCTGTGGTCGGTGTGCTCGGTGCGGTGGTAGGCCACGAGCAGCGCCTGCTCGATGGCCCGCACGAGCGTCTCGAAGGGAATCTCCTTCTCCCGCTCCAGCATCCGCAGCGCGGCCATGTCGATGTTCACTGCTCGTCCTCGTCCGCTTCGTCGTCGTCTTCAGCTGCCACCAGGTCGTCGACGTCCTCGTCGCCGCGGCGGAACTCGATCTGCACCTCACCGCGGACCAGGTCCGCCCAGGCGAGGTCGTGGGGGGCGCCGACGTCCTTGGCGCGCGGCGGCTTCCCCTTCACCATCTGCGGTTCGCCCGTGCCGTGCACGCCGGCCTCGTCGACCGAGACCACCCGCAGCAGCAGCGAGGAGCCGTCGGCCAGGACCGCGCGCACGAGCCGGCCGCGCGAGCGCGACCAGTGCCGCGGCGTCGTCAGCGGGCGGTCGACGCCCGGGGAGGTGACCTCGAGCGTGTAGGGGAGGTCCCCGAGCACGTCGGAGTCGTCCAGGGCCTGCGAGACGGCGGTCGAGGCCGCCGCGACGGCGTCCAGGTCGAGGTCGCCGGGTTCGTCGCCGGCTCCGTCGACGACGACGCGGACCACGCGGCGGCGGCCGGCGGTCGTCACGGAGACGTCGTCGAGGGCGAGTTCGGCGCCGAGCTCGGATCCGGGGGCGAACACCGGGGCCAGCACCGTGGTGACGGTCTCGTCGAGCGTCGGCACGACCGCTCCTCCCTGCTCTGCAGTTGTCTTCGGGTCGTGCCCACCAGCCGGTGTCCCGGCGCGGGCACGACGGGACAGCTTAACCGTTCCCGGACCGCCCACCGGTCCGCTCGCGGCCCGGTGCGGGGCCGTCCGGGTCGCCCCGGGGTCCCCTGGCACGATCTGTCCCCGTGCCCCGCTCGCCCCACCCCTCCCGCCGCGGCCTGCTGACGCTGCTGGCCGGCGCCCCGCTCGTGGCCGGTGGGCTCAGCAGCTGCGGAGTGCGCTGGGTGAGCGGCACCGAACCGACGCCCGAGCCCGTGCGCGGTCCCGACGACGAGGCCCGCGAGGCCGCCGTCGCCGAGGCCCGCGCGCTGCTGCACCTGCTGGAGCCGGCCGCGGCCGGACCGGCTCCGCTGCAGGCCGTCGCGGCCCAGGGCGTGCAGGTCTGCCGGGCCCACCTGACGGCGCTGGGCGACGAGGCGTCCGGCGGCACGACGGCGACGGCGGCCGCCCCCGACGCGCAGGCCGTCGTCGACCGGCTGACCGCGGCGGCGGGCGCGGCGTTCACGACCGCCGCCCGGTCCACCGCCGGTGAGGGCCTCAGCGGCGGGGTGGCCCGGCTGCTGGCCTCGATCGCGGCCTCCCGCGCGGTGCTGGCCCAGGTGGTGGCCACGGCGACCGGAGCCGTCGCGGGACCCGTGGCCGGCGAGGCCCCGCAGGCGACCACGACCCCCTCCGCCGCCCCCACGTCGAGCGCGGGCGCCGACCCCGAGGCCGCGAGCCGGCCGGCGACCGTCGCGCTGCAGGCCGCCCTGGGCGGTGAGCACGCCGCCGTGCACGGCTACGCGCTCGTCGTGGCCCGGCTGGCCGATCCCCGGCGCACCGAGGCGGCGGGCGACCTGGCGGCGCACCGGGTCGCCCGTGACGACCTGGCCGACCTGCTCACCGCCCGGGGCGTCCCCCCCGAGCAGGCCGCGCCCGGTTACGACGTGCAGGCACCGACCGCCGACGCCGCGATCGCGCTGGCCGCCGCCATGGAGGACCGGCTGGCCGGGCTGTACGCCGACGTGGTGGCGGCCTCCGCAGCGGACCGGGAGCCGGCCGCCCGGGCGTTGCTGGCCGCCGCGCGGGGCGCCCGGCGCTGGGGTTCGGTCGTGCTGAGCTTCCCCGGGATGGCGGAACTGTCCGAGGACGGCTCCCCCGCCCCCACCGCGAGCACCACCCCCTGAGCGGCCCTGAGCGGCCCCCCTGCGCGGCACGGCGGCCGCACTGCGAGACTGCGGGCGAGATGAGCACCGCACACCAGACCCCCACGGCCGACGACCGGCCGCTGCGGGTCATGACCTGGAACCTGTGGTGGCGGTTCGGGGACTGGCGGGCCCGCCGCGAGGCGATCCTGGCCGTGCTCGAACGCGAGCAGCCCGACGTCGTCGGGTTCCAGGAGGTCTGGGCCGACTCCACCGGCGGCGCCGAGGAGGACCTCGCGCACTGGCTGGGCGAGCGGCTGGGGATGCACGTGGCGTGGTCACCGTCCCCGGCGCCGTACCGGTGGCGCCGGCGGCTGGTCTACACCGGTGAGGACGCCTCGGCCGTGGAGGGCCTGGAGTTCGGCAACGCCGTCCTGAGCCGCTGGCCGTTCCTGAGCGAACGCGTGCGCGAGCTGCCCGGTGGTGGGTACGAGGACGAGGGACGCACGGCGTTGCAGGTCCTCGTCGACGCGCCGCGCCGGCCGCTGCCGTTCACCACGACCCACCTGAACTCCTCCCCCGCCGAGTCCGCCGTGCGCGTGGAGCAGGTGCGCGAACTCGTCGGCTTCGTCGCCGAGACGCACCGCCGCGGGGAGTACTACCCGCCGGTGCTGACGGGGGACTTCAACGCGGTCGCGGAGTCGGACGAACTGCGACTGGCCGGTGGGTACCTCACGGCCGGGCCGGTGCCGGGTTTCGTGCTCGTGGACTCCTGGCGCTTCGCCGAGCCGGGCGACCCGGGGTTCACCTGGGACCGTCGCAACCCCTTCGTCGCGCGGGTCCACCAGCCCAGCGCCCGCATCGACCACGTCCTGGTCGGGCTCGCCCCGTTCACCGGGGAGGGGTCGGTGCGCTGCGTGCGGCTGGCCGCGACCGAACCCGTCGACGGGGTGTGGGCCAGCGACCACGCGGCGGTCGTGGTCGACCTCGAGCCCTAGGGCCGGAACGGTCCGCTGAGGACGGCCCACTGCAGCAGCAGGACCGTCTTGGCGTCGACGATCCCGGTGCCCACCAGGGCGAGGGCGTCGTCGACGTCGAGTTCGAGCACCTCGATGTCCTCGCCCTCGTGCCGCACGCCCGTGCGCGACCCGGCCTGCACCGCACCGTGGTCGTAGGGGGCGGCGAAGAAGTGCAGCCGTTCGGTGACCGATCCGGGACTGGTGTAGAGGTCGAACAGGTGGGTGACCTCCCCGACGGGGTAGCCGATCTCCTCGGCCGTCTCGCGGCGGATCGCGGTCTCGGGGTCGTCGGCGTCCAGCAGCCCGGCCGCGGTCTCCACGAGCATGCCGTCGGGGTGCTCGTTGACGTAGGCGGGCAGCCGGAACTGCCGGGTCAGCAGGACGGTGCGCGCCGTCGCGTCGTACAGCAGGATCGTCGCGCCGTCCCCACGGTCGTAGGTCTCGCGTTCCTCCGTCGTCCACGTGCCGTCGGAGTGCTGGAAGTCGAACGTCGTCGTGCGGGTGACGAACCAGTTCGAGGTCAGCAGCCGGACGTCGCGGATCCGCACGCGCGGGTTGCCGGCCAGGTCCCGGCCGGTCTGGTCCAGGCCGGTGCGGCCGCGGCGGTCGGGGACGTCAACTCCCGGCTGGTTCATCCCGTGATCGTCGCACGGTGCGCTTCCAGTTCGTCCCGAGTTTGCTCAGGTGCACGCGGGTCCGGTCGGCGCGGAAGAAGTCGTGGGCGTACTCCACCGCCGCGCCGTCCACCCCGAACGCCGTGCGGCGGATCTCCAGCAGCGCAGCCCCCACCGGCACGTCCAGGACGCCGGCCTGCTCGGCCGTGGCCGGTACCGCCTCGACCGTCTCGTCGGCCCGGTCCAGTTCGAGGCCGTACTCCGTGCTCAGCAGGGCGTACAGCGATCCGGTGAGGTCGCGCCGCAACAGGCCGGGGTAGCGGCGCGAGGGCAGCACGGAGGTGTCCAGCGACCACGACACCCCCTCGACCAGACGCAGCCGGACGACCCGCACGACGGGTTCGTCGCCGGGCAGCCGCAGGTTGCGGACCTCGTCCGGCAACGCCACGCCCAGGGTCGCGGACAGCACCCGGGTCGTGACCCGCAGTCCCTGCGCGCGGACCATCTCGGGAACCCCGAGCGTGGTGTTGAGGTGCCGCTCGAGACGACCGTCGTGGGCGAAGACCCCACCGGCCCGCCCCAGCGCCCTGCGGACGACTCCCTCGTCCTCGAGGCGGTCCAGCGCCTGTCGCAGGACGGCGCGGCCCACGCCGAGGCGTTCGGCCAGCGCGCGCTCGCTGCCCAGGCACTCCCCGGGGTGGAACCGTTCCTCGCGCACCAGCCGCCGGAGCGCGGCGTAGGCGAGGTCGCCGGGGCGGTCGATCGGGCACCTCCTGCGTCGTGGGAGCGCTCAGCGTCCCAGAGCCGCGAGGGAGGCGTCGAGCGCCCCGACGACGTGGTCGACGTCGGCGGACTGGAAGGCCAGCGGCGGCCGCAGCTTCAGGACGTTGCCGTGCGGGCCGGCGACCGACGTCAGGACGCCGCGGTCGCGCAGTTCCTCCAGGACGGCCAGGGCCAGGACGCGGTCGGGTTCCCGCGTCCCGGCGCCGGCGACGAGCTCGAAGCCGGTGAACAGCCCCGCGCCGCGGACGTCGCCCACGCAGTCGTGGGTCGCGCTCAGCGTCCGCAGCTCGGCGAGGAACTGCGCGCCGACCTCCGCGGCGTGCTCCTGCAGGCGCTCCTCCCGGATCACCCGCAGCACCGCCTGCGCGGCCGCCATCGACACGGGGTTGCCGCCGAAGGTGTTGAAGTACGGGATCCGGTCGCTGAACGCCTGCAGCACCTCGGCGCGGGCGACCAGCCCGGAGACGGGGATGCCGTTGCCCATGGGTTTGCCGAGGGTCACCAGGTCCGGGACGATCCCGTGCCGGGCGAAACCCCAGAACTCCTCGCCGGTGCGGGCGAAACCGGGCTGCACCTCGTCGGCGATGAACACCCCGCCGGCTGCGCGGACGGCGTCGACCGCCTCGGCGAGGTACCCGCGCTCCCCGGGCAGGACACCGTCGGAGGAGAAGATCGAGTCGGCGATGAACGCCGCGACGCCGATCCCCTGCGCCTGCAGGTCCGCGATCGCGGCCCGGACCTGCTCGGCGAACCACCGGCCGACCTCGGCGTCGGACATGCCCTGCCGGTAGGCGTCGGGGGCCGGGACCAGCCGGGCGGTCGGTGCGATCGGCTGCCCCGACCCCAGCGCCGGGGAGATGCCCGAGGTCAGGTCGCTGGTGCCGTGGTAGGCCTCGGTGGTCGCGATGACGCCCTGGTGACCCGTGAACTCCCGGGCCACCCGCACCGCGAGGTCGTTGGCCTCGGACCCGGTGCACATGTACATCGCCTTCCAGCCGCCACCGGGAACCCGCGGGAAGGTGGCCAGCAGGTCGTCGGTGTAGTCGAGGATGGTCTCGTGCAGGTAGCGGGTGTGGGTGTTCAGCTGCTGCATCTGCGCCGTGACGGCCCCGACGACCGCGGGGTGGCAGTGCCCGAGGCTGGCGACGTTGTTGTAGAGGTCGAGGTAGCGGTTCCCGTCCGCGTCGAACAGGTACTGACGTTCTCCGCGGACGAGGTGGACGGGCCGGCGGTAGAACAGCCGGTAGGAGCCGCCGAGGACGGCCTCACGCCGGCGGGTGAGTTCGCGGGTGGCCTCGTCGAGGGCGTCGGCGTGCTCGGCCCGGAAGCTGTTGGTGTCCATGATCGTGGACCGTGTCGTGGTTCCAGTCGATGTCGACATGCGTTCTCCTGCGGTGCTCGTCGTGGTGGCGCCCGACCCTCACGGCGGATGTGCTGGGACGATGCTGGCGCGCCGGCGTACCGGGGAACAGCCCGCGCTGTTTCGCGGACGTCAACTCGCCCGGAGTTTTGTGAACGGTTTGTTACGCGGGCGGCCGGGGTCGGCCGGGGGGTGACGCGGGGGTTCGCGGCGTGCCACACTGCCGCCGGCGCCCAGCCCTCCTCGAACCCCGAGGAGCTCCGTGAACAGCACGGCTGCAGCACCCCCCTTCGCGGTCTTCGACACGCTGCGCCGCGGTGACGCGGCGCCGGAGTGGATCCGGACACCGGTCCTCGACGCCTGGGGCCTGTCCCCCGCCGCGCACCTGACGCTGATCGCCGTCTCGGAGAACGCGACGTTCCGCATCTCCGTGGACGGCGCTCCGGTCGCCGTCCTGCGCCTGCACCGCCCCGGCTACGTCGCCGATCCCGCGCAGATCGCGGCCGAACTGACGTGGATGCGGGCCATCGCGGCCGACACCGACGTGCGCGTCCCCGAGGTCCTGCCGCTGCGCGACGGAACCCTCGTCCACGAGTTCACCGATCCGGACGGGACGACGTGGTTCGCCGTCGCGTTCGGCTTCGTCGTCGGCGAGGTCCTCGAGGCCACGCTGGCCGCCGGCGGCCTCGACGTCGGGGCGTTGCGGTCGTGCTACGCCGAGATCGGCGCCACGACGGCCGCGCTGCACGAGCACGTCACCGGCTGGGTCGCACCGACGGGTTTCGCCCGCTTCGGCTGGGACCTCGACGAAGCGCTCGGCGCGAGCAGCCGGTGGGGCGACTGGCGGGGCGCGTCGTTGTCCGGGGAGCACCTCGCCGTCTGCGAGCGCGCCGAACTCGCCGCGCGGGACGTCCTGGCGACCGCGACCCCGACGGGTCTGGTGCACGCCGACCTGCGGCCCTCCAACATCATGGTGGACGCGGCCGGCCGGCTGACCGTCATCGACTTCGACGACTGCGGGACCTCCCGGTTGCTGTGGGACTTCGCCGCGGCGCTGAGCTTCATCGAGCACGAGGAGTTCGTGCCGACCATCGCCTCGGCCTGGATCGCCGGGTACCGCACCGTGCGGGAACTGTCCGAGACCGACCTGCAGGTCGCGGCGGCGCTGTCGGTCGTGCGCAGGTTGCAGATGCTCGGGTGGACCACCACCCACCGGCAGGACGCGCTGCCCCCGGCCGTCTGGGCCGCGCAGGTCCCCGGAACGGTCGAGGTCGGCAGGCGCTACCTCGACCGACCCCTGTGGCTGTTCGAAGGAGGAACCCGATGAGCGGCACGGTCGAGAGTCGCGACGTCGACGCGCAGTACTTCGAGCAGCGCAGGCTGCGCAAGGGCGCCGCGGGGTGGGTCCTGCTGGCCGGGCTCGGCGTCTCGTACGTCATCTCCGGCGACTTCTCCGGCTGGAACTTCGGCCTGGGCGCCGGTGGCTGGGGTGGGCTCGCGATCGCGTTCGTGCTCATGGGCCTCATGTACTCGTGCATGGTGTTCGGGCTGGCCGAGCTGAGTTCCGCGTTGCCGACGGCCGGCGCCGGCTACGGTTTCGCCCGCCGCGCGCTGGGCCGGCTCGGCGGGTACGCGACGGGGCTGGCGATCCTCGTGGAGTACTCCATCGCCCCGGCCGCCATCGCGGTGTTCATCGGCGGCTACGTCGAGAGCCTGGGGTTGTTCGGTCTCACCAGCGGCTGGCCGGTGTACCTGGTCTGCTTCGCGGTGTTCATCGGACTGCACCTGGTCGGGGTCGGCGAAGCGCTGAAGGTGATGCTCGTCATCTCCGGGCTGGCCGTGCTGGCGCTGGTGGTGTTCGCCGTCGGGATGGCCCCGCACTTCAGCGTCGACAACCTGTTCGACGTCCCGGTCACCGACGCCGCGGGAGCCAGCGCGTTCCTGCCGTTCGGGGTCAGCGGGGCCGTCGGCGCGCTGGTGTTCGGCATCTGGTTCTTCCTGGCCGTCGAGGGGGTTCCGCTGGCTGCGGAGGAGGCCTCGGACCCGCGCCGGGACATGCCGCGCGGCATCATCGCGGCGATGGCCGTCCTCGTCGTCACCGGCCTGGCGGTGCTGCTGCTGGGTCCCGGCGGTGCGGGCAGCGCGCTGCTGGCCGAGTCGGGGTCACCGCTGCCGGACGCCCTGCGGGCCGTGGGTTCGGAGTCGCTGGCGGTCTTCGTCAACTACGTCGGCCTGGCCGGTCTGGTCGCGAGCTTCTTCTCCATCGTCTTCGCCTACTCGCGGCAGTTGTTCGCCCTGTCCCGGGCCGGGTACCTGCCGACGTGGCTGTCGCGCACCAGCGGCCGGGGCACGCCCGTGTGGGCTCTCGTCGTCCCCGGGGCGATCGGGTTCGTGCTGGCGACGGTCGTCGGCGACGGCGACGCGCTCATCAACGTCGCCGTGTTCGGCGCGGCGGTGTCGTACGTGCTGCTGAACCTGTCGCACATCGTGCTGCGGTTGCGGGAACCGGGGTTGGATCGGCCCTACCGCACTCCCGGCGGGATCGTCACCACCGGCACCGGCCTCGCGCTCTCCCTCGTGGCCGTCGTCGCCACCTTCGTCGTCGACGTGCGGGCGGCCGGGATCACGGCGGCCATCTTCGTCGTCGGACTGCTGTTCTACGGCCTGTGGAGCCGGCACCGACTGGTCGCCGCAGCCCCGGAGGAGGAGTTCGCCCTGCTCGCGGCCGCCGAGGAGGAGTTGCGCTGAGATGCGCGCCGCAGGCCCCTGCGTGACCATCTGGGCGTGAGCAGCGACGCGATCCCCCACGGCCGTACCGCCGACTCCGTGCGGCAGGTGGCGCTGGCCGTCAGCGCCGTGCTGGGCATCGGCGGGGCGGCCGTGGGTTCGGGGGCGTTCGGGGGGACGCCGATCGCGTCGGCGGCGGGCGGGGCGCTGGCCGCCGACGCGACGCTCGTGGCGCCGGCCGGTCCGGCCTTCGGGATCTGGAGCGTCGTCTACAGCGGTCTGGTGGCGCTGGCGGTCTGGCAGCTGCTGCCGGCCCACCGGGAGGACGCCCGGCAGCGCGCGACGGGCTGGTGGACGGCGGCGTCGTTGCTGCTGAACGCGGTGTGGATCGCGACCGTCCAGGCCGGGTGGGTGTGGGCCTCGGTCGGGGTCATCGCCGTGCTGCTCGTGGTCCTGGTGCGCACGTTCACGCTGCTGCTGCAGGAGCGGCCCCGCACCCGGCTGGAGGCCGTCGTCGTCGACGGCACGATCGGCCTGTACCTGGGATGGGTCTCGATCGCGACGGTCGCCAACACGGCGGCCGCCTCGCGGCAGAGCGGGTGGACGTCCGGTGAGACCGGCTGGGCCGTCGCGGTCCTCGGGGTGGCGACGGCGGTCGGGGTGTTCACCGCGGTCCGTGGACGGGGCCGGCTGGCGTTCGGCGCGGGGTTGTCGTGGGGTCTGGGGTGGGTCGCCGCGGCCCGCGCCGGGGTGGAGGGGAACTCCTCGACGACGGTCGCGGTCGCGGCGGGTGTGGCCGCCACGGTGGTCGCGGGGACCACCGTGGCGGCGCGGTTGCGCTCGCTCAGCCGCGGACGACGCTCACCACGCGGCTGACGGCGTCGTCGACGGAGACCTGCTCGGAGGCACCGCTGCGACGGTCCTTCAGCTCCACGGTCCCCTCGGCCAGGCCCTTGCCCACGACGAGGATCGTCGGCACGCCGATGAGCTCGGCGTCCTTGAACTTCACACCGGGCGAGACCTTCGGGCGGTCGTCGTAGAGGACCTCGACGCCCTGCGCGGTGAGTTCCCCGGCGATCCGCTCGGCGGTGTCGAACACGGCGCTGTCCTTGCCCGTCGCGACGACGTGGACGTCGGCGGGGGCCAGTTCCCGCGGCCACACCAGGCCCTTGTCGTCGTGGTTGCCCTCGGCGACGCAGGCCATCGCCCGGGTCACGCCGATGCCGTAGGAACCCATCGTCACGACGACCTGCTTGCCGTTCTCGTCGAGCACCTTCAGGTCCAGGGCCTGCGCGAACCGGCGGCCGAGCGCGAAGATGTGCCCGATCTCGATGCCGCGGGCCAGTTCCAGCGGGCCGGAACCGTCGGGGGCGGGGTCGCCCTCCTTGACCTCGGCGGCCTCGACGAACCCGTCGGGGGTGAAGTCGCGGCCGGCGACGAGGTCGTACACGTGGCGGCCGGGGGCGTCGGCGCCGGTGACCCAGGCCGTGCCGTCGACGACGCGCGGGTCGACGAGGTAGCGGATGCCGGAGGTGCCCTCCGAGCCCAGGACGCCGGGGCCGATGTAGCCCTTGACCAGCGCCGGGTGCTCGGCGAAGTCGGCGGCCTCGAACGGTTCGACCTCGGCGGGCGAGACGGCGGCCTCCAGGCGCTTGAGGTCGACCTCACGGTCACCGGGGACGCCGACGGCCAGCGGTTCGCGGGTGCCGTCGGGGTGGTGCAGGACGACGAGGACGTTCTTCAGCGTGTCGGCCGCCGTCCAGGGGCGGTCCGCACGCGGGTGGCGCTCGTTGGAGACCGCGACGAGGGTGTCGATCGTCGGGGTGTCGGGGGTGTCCTCGACGTGGGCGGCGGGCAGCCCGTCGAAGGAGGTCGCGGGCGGGGCCAGCGTCGTGACGGCCTCGACGTTGGCGGCGTACCCGCCGGGTGAGCGGACGAAGGTGTCCTCACCGATCTCGGTGGGGTGCAGGAACTCCTCGCTGCGCGAGCCGCCCATGGCCCCCGACACGGCCGAGACGATGACGAAGTCGAGCCCGAGGCGCCCGAAGATCTTGATGTACGCCTCGCGGTGCAGGTCGTAGGACTTCTCCAGGCCGGCGTCGTCGACGTCGAAGCTGTAGGAGTCCTTCATGGTGAACTCGCGCCCGCGCAGGATCCCGGCGCGCGGACGCGCCTCGTCGCGGTACTTCGTCTGGATCTGGTAGATCGACAGCGGCAGGTCCTTGTACGAGGAGTACAGGTCCTTGACCAGGAGGGTGAACATCTCCTCGTGCGTGGGCGCGAGCAGGTAGTCGGCGCCCTTGCGGTCCTTGAGCTTGAAGATGCCGTCGCCGTAGTCGCTCCACCGGTTGGTCGCCTCGTAGGGCTCACGGGGCAGCAGCGCCGGGAAGTGCACCTCCTGCGCACCCGCCGCGTCCATCTCCTCGCGGACGACGTCCTCGATCTTGCGCAGCACCTTCAGGCCCAGCGGCAGCCACGTGTAGATGCCCGGCGCCGCACGACGGATGTAGCCCGCCCGCACCAGCAGCTTGTGGCTGGCGACCTCGGCCTCGACCGGGTCCTCCCGCAGGGTCCGCAGGAACAGCGTCGACATCCGCATCAGCACCCCGACAGGTTACCGGCGGCGCCTGACGTCTTGGCACCGGCGTATCAAAGTGATATCACTTTAGGACACGCCCCACCTGAGCCCAGGGAGCCCACGATGGACACCCACGCCCCGCAGACCGCCACCGACGACACCGCCGGGGACATCGCCCCACCGGCGAGCACCCCCGTCGGGCACGACGGCGCCCGCGTCGACGTCGAGGAGGTCGGCGCCCGGTTCCTGCACGGCACCGCGGCCCTGGTCGTCGCGGCGGTCCCGCTGCTGCTGGCGATCGGCGCGGTCGCGCTGGCCGTGGGGCGGCAGGCGCCGGCCTGGATCGTCGCCGCCGTCGCCCTGGGCCTGGTCGCCCTCGTGCTCGCCACGTCGCTGCGCACCGTCCAGCCGGGGCAGACGCGCGTCGTGCAGTTCTTCGGCCGCTACACCGGCACGATCCGCCGCCCCGGGCTGGTGATGCTGGTCCCGTTCTCGACCAGCACCTCGGTGTCGGTGCGGGTGCGCAACTTCGAGACGGGGCGGCTGAAGGTCAACGACGCGACCGGTTCGCCCGTCGAGGTCGCCGCCATCGTCGTCTGGCAGGTCGCCGACACCGCCCGCTCCACGTTCGCGGTGGAGGACTACTCGGAGTTCGTCGAGATGCAGAGCGAGTCGGCCCTGCGGCACGTGGTCACCACGCACCCCTACGACGACCCGACGGGGTCGGGAACCTCGCTGCGCGGTTCCACCGACGTCGTGGCCGACGAACTGGCCCACGAGGTCGCCGCCCGGGTCGTCGTCGCCGGCGTCGAGGTCGTCGAGGTCCGCATCACGCACCTGGCGTACGCGGCCGAGATCGCGCAGGCCATGCTGCAGCGCCAGCAGGCGTCGGCGATCGTGGCCGCCCGCGAGGAGATCGTCAACGGCGCCGTCGGCATGGTGGAGCTGGCCCTGTCCCGGCTGCAGGAGGAGAACGTCGTCGACCTCGACGAGGAGCGCAAGGCCGCGATGGTCTCCAACCTCCTCGTGGTCCTGTGCGGCGACGGGCGCGCGACGCCGGTCGTGAACACCGGGACCCTCTACGGCTGACGTGTCGGCACCGCAGGAGCAGCCGGAGCAGCGGCCCGCCCGCGCGCAGGCGCGCAAGCAGGTCCTGCTCCGGCTCGATCCGGCGGTGCACGACGCCCTCGCGCGCTGGGCCGCCGACGAGCTGCGCAGCGTCAACGCCCAGGTCGAGTTCGTGCTCCGGGACGCGCTGCGCCGGGCGGGACGGATGCCGTCGGGCGCCGGGGAGCTCCCGCGCCGCGGTCGCCCGCCGAAGGAGGCGCCGGAGACCTAGAACAGGACGGTGGCGAAGGCGCCGACCTCGCGGAACCCCACGCGGCGGTAGGCCGCGAGCGCCCGGGCGTTGTAGTCGTTGACGTACAGCGACACGCTCTGGACGCCGTCGGCGCGGGCGGCCTCGACGACGGCGGCCATCCCGGGTTCGGACAGTCCCTCGCCCCGGCGGTGCGGGGGCACCCACACCCCCTGGACCTGCACGACCTTGGGCGAGACCGCGCCCAGCTCGGCCTTGAAGACGACCTCGGGCCCGGAGCGACCGGCGTCGATCCGGACGAACGAGCGGCCGGTGGAGACGAGTTCGGCGATGCGGGCGCGGTAGGCGCCACCGCCGTCCGGCGGGGCCGGGGCGTAGCCGATCTCCTCGGTGAACATCGCCACGCAGGCCGGCACGACCAGGTCGAGCTCGCGCAGGGTGGCGCGGCGCACAGCCGGGTCGGGGGTCACCGACGGGGTGCTGTCGCAGACCATGAGCGGCTGGTGGGCGCGGACCTCGCGCACCCCCCGCCAGTGCGGTTCCAGGCGCTGCCACAGCGCCAGCACGGACTCGGCCGGGCCGACGAGGGAGGAGCAGCGACGGCCCTCGGCGCGGGCCTGGGCGGCGAAGGCGTCCAGCGCGGCCGACGTCGCCTCGACCGGGACGAGGTTGGCTCCGGCCCAGCAGGCCGAGACGAGCTTGCCGTCCTCGAACCAGCCCCAGACCTGCCCGCCCAGGTCGGTGCCGGGACGGGCGACCAGGCCGAGCAGGCGGGCGGAGACGAACAGGTTGGCCACGGGGTCGCGCTCGCACAACCGGAGCAGGGCGGGGGCGTCCGGCGCGCCGAGCACACGCAGGGTCCCCGAGGCAGCGGCGGAGTTGGTCAGGGACACGCCCGCATCCTGCCCGCTCCCCCGCCTCCGGTCGAGGCGGGGCCCGTCCCGGTGCCGGCGTGCCGTGTCAGCCGACCGTGACGACGGGGCTTCCGGCACCGGACTCGTCGGCGGGTTCGCCCATCTCGGCGGCCAGGCGGTTGGCCTCCTCGATGAGCGTCTCGACGATGGCGTGCTCGGGAACGGTCTTGATGACCTCGCCCTTGACGAAGATCTGGCCCTTGCCGTTGCCGCTGGCGACGCCGAGGTCGGCCTCGCGGGCCTCGCCCGGACCGTTGACGACGCAGCCCATGACGGCCACCCGCAGCGGGACGGACATCCCCTCCAGGCCCTCGGTCACGGCGTCGGCCAGGGAGTACACGTCGACCTGGGCGCGGCCGCAGGAGGGGCAGGAGACGATCTCCAGCTTGCGCGGGCGCAGGTTCAGCGACTGCAGGATCTGGATGCCGACCTTGACCTCCTCGGCCGGCGGCGCCGACAGCGAGACGCGGATGGTGTCGCCGATGCCCTGGCTCAGCAGCGCCCCGAAGGCCGTGGCGGACTTGATGGTGCCCTGGAAGGCGGGGCCGGCCTCGGTGACGCCGAGGTGCAGCGGCCAGTCGCCGCGCTGGGACAGCAGTTCGTAGGCGCGGACCATGACGACCGGGTCGTTGTGCTTGACCGAGATCTTGAAGTCGTGGAAGTCGTGCTCCTCGAACAGCGAGGCCTCCCAGACGGCGGACTCCACGAGCGCCTCGGGCGTGGCCTTGCCGTACTTCTCCATCAGCCGCGGGTCCAGGGACCCGGCGTTGACGCCGATGCGGATCGAGACGCCGGCGTCCTTGGCCGCGCGGGCGATCTCCTTGACCTGGTCGTCGAACTTGCGGATGTTGCCCGGGTTGACGCGCACGGCTGCGCAGCCGGCGTCGATCGCGGCGAAGACGTACTTGGGCTGGAAGTGGATGTCGGCGATGACCGGGATCTGCGACTTCTTCGCGATGATCGGCAGCGCCTCGGCGTCGTCGGCGCTGGGGCAGGCGACGCGGACGATGTCGCAGCCGGTCGCGGTCAGCTCGGCGATCTGCTGCAGCGTGGCGTTGATGTTCGTCGTGGGCGTCGTGGTCATCGACTGCACCGAGATGGGGGCGTCGCCGCCGACGTCGACCGACCCGACCTTGATCTTGCGCGTCTTGCGGCGGGGAGCCAGGACGGGCGGCGGGAGGGCGGGGAGACCGAGGCTGACGCTCACACGGTCAAGTATCAACCCGCCCGGAGGCGGCGACGACCGGGGTCGGCCGCGTTCACGGAGACTTCACTGATTCAGCGTCACCGGCCGGACTATGTCGGCGTACAGCAGCAGCACGCTCATCCCGACCAGCACGATCGAGACGCCGTAGGCCAGCGGCATGGCCTTGGCGACGTCGACGGGCCCGGGGTCGGGACGCCGGCGCAGCCGGAAGACGCCCTTCTTGACGACCTCCCACAGCGCCCCGGCGATGTGCCCGCCGTCGAAGGGCAGCAGCGGCACCATGTTGAAGACGAACAGCGCCACGTTCAGTCCGGCCAGCAGCGAGACCAGCCGCGAGGTGCGCTCGGCCAGCTCGTCGCCGGGGATGATCGCGGGCTGGGCGTTGAGCTCACCGGCCAGGCGGCCGATGCCGACGACGCCGATGGGGCCGTCGGGGTCGCGCTCGGCGCTGCCGAAGGCGGCCTGGGCCACGTCGTAGAGCCGTTCGGGCAGCCGGACGACGATGCCCGCGACGCTGGCCACCTGCTCCCCCACCACCGAGGGCACCTCGGTCAGCGGGAGGCGCACGACGGCGATGCTCGGGGACACGCCGAGGAAACCGACCTCCCGGGTGCCGCCGGTGGCGACCCCGTCCTCGTCGAGCGCCTCGCGCTCGGTGAGGATCGGGGTGACGGTCAGCGGGACACGCTGCCCGTCGCGTTCGACGACGAGGTCGACGGGCACCCCGCCGTGCTCGCGGATGTCGGCCGACAGGGAGTTCCAGTCCTGCACGGGCTCGCCGTCGAACTCGACGATCTCGTCGCCGGGCCGCAGGCCGGCCGCGGCGCCGGGGGCCACCGGGTCGTCGGCCGAGCACCCGGTGGCCGTGCTGCCGGCGGGCTGCACGCACTGCGAGACGGCCGACAGCGTCGGCACGTAGCCGGGCTGGCCGATGGCGCTGGCGGCCACGGCGGTCAGCACGAGCGCCAGGACGAGGTTGACGAACGGGCCGCCGAACATGATGACGATCCGCTGCCAGACGGGACGGCGGTAGAACGTGCGGTGCTCCTCGCCGGGGCCGACCTCGACGAAGCTGGCGGCCCGGGCCTCCTCGGCCATCAGGGCCCAGCGGCCGGTGGAGCTGGCGCGGACCTGGCCGTCCGGTCCCGGCGGGAACATCCCGATCATCCGGACGTAGCCGCCCAGCGGGATCGCCTTCACCCCGTACTCGGTCTCCCCCCTGCGCCGCGACCACAGGGTGGGGCCGAAACCCACCATGTACTGGGTGACCTTGACGCCGAACTTCTTGGCGGGCAGCAGGTGGCCGACCTCGTGCAGGGCGATCGAGAGCGCGACGCCGATCGCGGCGGCCAGGATCCCGACGACCCAGAGCAGGACCTCGCTCACGCGACCACTCCGGTCCGCCCCGTCAGCTCGTTCGCCCGGGCCCGGGCCCAGTCCTCGGCCGCGAGCACGTCCTCGACGTCGCGCGGCTCGCCGCCCGGTTCGTGCTCGGCCACGACCTGCGCGACGGTGTCGACGATCCCCAGGAACGGCAGCCGGCCGGCGTGGAAGGCGGCGACGCACTCCTCGTTGGCCGCGTTGAACACCGCCGGGACGGTGGACCCGCGCCGGCCGGCCTCCCGGGCCAGGTCGAGGGCGGGGAACGCCCGGGCGTCGACCGGTTCGAACGTCCAGCTCGCGGCCCGGGTCCAGTCCACCGGTCGTGCGGCCCCGGGGACCCGGTGCGGCCACGACATGCCCAGCGCGATCGGCAGCCGCATGTCCGGCGGGGAGCACTGCGCCAGCGTCGAGCCGTCGGTGAACTCGACCATCGAGTGCACCACCGACTGCGGGTGCACCACGACGTCGATGCGGTCGTAGCCGACGCCGAACAGCAGCGAGGCCTCGATGACCTCCAGCCCCTTGTTGACCAGGGTCGCCGAGTTCGTCGTCACGACCGGCCCCATCGACCACGTCGGGTGCGCGAGCGCCTGCGCGGGGGTGACGCCTTCGAGGTCGGCGCGGGTGCGGCCGCGGAACGGGCCTCCGCTGGCGGTGAGCACCAGCTTGGCGACCTCGCGGTCGGTGCCGCCGCGCAGGCACTGCGCCAGGGCGGAGTGCTCGGAGTCGACGGGCACGAGCTGGCCGGGGGCGGCGGCGCGCGTCACCAGCGGACCCCCGGCGACCAGGGACTCCTTGTTGGCCAGGGCCAGGGTGCGCCCGGTGGCCAGGGCCGCGAGCGTGGGCCGCAGCCCCACCGAACCGGTCATCCCGTTCAGGACGACGTCGCACGGGTGCTGCGCCACCTCGCCGGCGGCCTCGGGGCCGGCCACGACACGCGGCAGCGGCCGGCCGGCGGCCTGGGCGGCCAGCGCCTCCCGCAGCGGCCCCTCGGCCTCGGGGCGGGCGACGCCGACGAGGGCGGCGCCGGTCTCGAGGGCCTGCCGGGCCAGCGCCCCGACGTCGGCCCCGCCCGCGGCGAGCGCCACGACCCGGAACGCCTCCCGCCCGTTCGCGTTCGCTCCCCGCACGACGTCAAGGGCCTGGGTGCCGATGGAACCGGTGCTGCCGAGCAGCACCACCTCGCGGGGACCGGGCTGCCCGTCCGAGGGCCGCCCGGGTGCCGACTGCTCGACGAGTTGGGTGCTGCTCACGGGCTCCATCATGACCTCCTCACACCAGCCCCACGCCGTGTGACCGACTCGTTGCGGCGGATCTGCACGGGATCAGCAAGGATGTGGCCAGCTTCACCGGCACTGGGAGGACATCCGTCATGCGCAGACCCGTCTCCGCGACCTCGACCGGCGCCCTCGCGCTCGCCGCGGCGCTCACCGTCTCCGGCGTCACGCTCACCGGCGCGGCCGCCGCCTCGGCCGTCCCGGTGACGCCCTCGACCGGGGCGGACTCGGCGGTGTCGCTGCTGTCGACGGTGGACGAGTCCGCGCAGCAGGCGGCGCTGGACTACTGGACGCCCGAGCGGATGGCGGCCGCCGAGCCGGCCCAGCAGGTCGTGGAGCAGGCGCAGGGTTCCGCGCAGGACTCCTCGGGGGCCGGGGCCGGGTCGGCGCAGACGCTGCAGGCCCCCTCGCCGCAGACCTCGCAGCCCGAGGCGTCCACGCTGGCCGACGGGGACGCCCCCGCCGTCGCCCGCGGCACCCGCACCACGGCCGGGGTGGTCACCGGCGACGCCGTGAGCACCGCGACGACGTGGACCGGCGAGGAGGTCGCAGCCGTCGGCCGGCTGTACTTCAGCCAGGCCGGGCGCAACTACGAGTGCACCGCCAGCAGCGTCGACTCCCCGCAGGGCAACGTCCTGGTCACCGCCGGGCACTGCCTGACCGAGAACGGCGTGGCCTCGGAGAACGTCGTCTTCGTGCCCGGCCTCGCGGGCTCGACCAAGCCGTACGGCCAGTGGTCGGTGACGAAGATGTTCACCACGACGCAGTGGAAGGACGGCGACCAGACGTCGGCGGCGGCGCTGAACCACGACGTCGGCTTCGCGCAGGTCGCGCCCAGCGGTGGCCGGTCGCTGCAGGAGGCCGTGGGGTCGTTCGGCATCGACTTCACCGACCAGCTGAGCCGGGTCACGGTCTTCGGCTACCCCGGCCGCAGCACGAACGCCGACGGGTTCACGTTGCAGTACTGCACCGGGTGGCAGTTCACCGACGCCGTCACCGCCGACTCCACGACCGACCGCGCCGTGCTGTGCAGCATGGCCGGTGGCTCCAGCGGCGGCCCCTGGGTGCGCGACTTCGACCAGCAGACCCGGAGCGGCACCGTGACGTCGGTCGTGAGCTTCAGCTACAACAACGCCCCCGAGGTCCTGTACGGCCCGCTGTTCGGCGACACCGTCGAGGCCGTCTACGAGGAAGCCCTCGCCTGACCCCCGCCGGGGGGGGGGGGGGGGGGGGGGGGGGGGGGGGGGGGGGGGGGGGGGGGGGGGGGGGGGGGGGGGGGGGGGGGGGGGGGGGGGGGGGGGGGGGGGGGGGGGGGGGGGGGGG
>NZ_JBJLSI010000018.1:0-96668 GCF_050871945.1 Kineococcus deserti
AAAAACCCGCCCCGCCCCCCCCCCCCCCCCCCCCCCCCCCCCCCCCCCCCCCCCCCCCCCCCCCCCCCCCCCCCCCCCCCCCCCCGCGCCCGTCAGGGCCAGAACGTCGCGGCGTGGCGCTGGGCCCGGACCTCCAGCAGGCTCACCAGGTGCACGAACAACTCGCCCGCGCGCAACCCCGCCCACCGCTCACCCAGCAGCTCGTGCGGAAGCCCGGGGTCCTTGAACGGCAGCAACCGCCACTGGTTCAGGGCCAGGACGTAGTCGCGGAACGCCTCGGCGTCGCTGCCGGGAACGGTTTCCCACCGGCGCGCCACGCCCTCCCGGTCACGCACGAAGGCGTGGTACTCGGCGTCGAGCTCGGCGAGGTCCCACCCGCGACGGATGAGGTCCTCCACGTCACCACCGGGCGGGACCTGCGCGATGAACAGGTCGACGAACTGCAGCAGGTCCAGCCTCCCCAGCAGGTTGCGCGCCGGAGCGAGCATGCGGGCGGGGGCGATCCAGACCCCGGCACCGATGTTGCCGAAACCCAGCCCGCTCAGGCGCGAGCGCAGCAGGTGGCGCTTGGCCCGCTCGGACTCGGGGACGGAGAAGGTGGCCAGCACCCACCCTTCCTCCAGGGACACTTCCTGGCGGGCCCGCCACACGACCTCGTCCCCCTCGGCCAGCGAGGCCAGCGCCGTACCGGTGAGCCGGTAACCGCTGGTGCGTCCGCGCTTGTCCGCTTCCAGCCAGCCCCGGCTCTTCAGGCGCGAGACGAACGTCCGGACGTTGGGCCCGTCCAGTCCGACCTCACCCATCAGGGAGACGATGGCCGACACCGGCGCCCAGCCCTCGCGCTGACGGACGAAGGCGCCGAGGAACTCCACCAGCAGGGTGCGCGGGTGCGCGGCGGCCGAGGGGGACCCGTCGGCGCCGGGGGCCCGGGTCCGGGTCCGGGGGGCTGCGGCGGTGGGGGTGGGCACGACGGCTGACCTCCTGCGAGCTGGGTGACGAACACCGTTCCACGGCGGACCGCCCGGCGACGCGACGCCGGAACCACGTAATCGAACTTTAACATCGCCCCCTTGTGACGGGCGTCAAACCGTCGTTACATTCACCGGAACCCCACCCCCGGAGGACCGCCATGGACTCGCCCTTCTGGAACCCCAAGACCGAGACGCTGCCCCGCGAGCAGCTGCGCGCGCTGCAACTGGCGAAGCTGCGGCGCACCGCCACCTGGGCGGCCGAGCGCAGCCCTCACTACCGGCGCACCTTCGCCGCCGCCGGGTTCTCCCCCGACCAGCTGCGCACCTTCGACGACCTCCAGCGCATCCCCTTCCTCACCCGCGAGGCGTGGATGGCCAGCCAGGAGGCCCACCCGCCCTTCGGGGAGCTGCCCGTCACCGGGACCGCCGGCGCCGTCCGGCTGCACACCACGTCGGGCACCTCCGGCCGCACCCCCCTGCGGGCGCTTGACAGCCGCAAGGACTGGGCCTGGTCGGCGGAGATGTGGTGCTACGCCCTGTGGGGCGCCGGCGTGCGCGCGCACGACACCGGGTACGTCGCCTTCGGCTACGGCTCCTTCATCGGGTTCTGGGGCCTGCACAACGGCCTGGAGAAGATCGGCGCCCTGACCATCCCCGGCGGCGCGCAGACCACCACCACGCGGGTCCGGCAGATCCTCGACTTCGACGTCACCGTCGTCGCCTCCACCCCCACCTACGCGCTGCGGATGGCCCAGGAGGCCGAGGCCCTCGGCCTGGACCTCAAGGGCTCGAAGGTCCACACCGTGATCCTGTCCGGCGAACCCGCCGGCTCCATCCCCGAGACCAAGGCCCTCATCGAGGCCGCCTGGGGCGCGAAGGCCTACGACACCGCCGGCATGACCGAGGTCTCCACGATCTCCATGTTCGAACCCGCCGACCAGCCCGGCGGCTGCCACGTCATCGAGGACCACTTCATCGAGCAGGTCGTCGACCCCGCCACCGGCGAGGAACTGCCCTACGGCGAACAGGGCGAACGGGTCTGCACCAGCTTCGGCCGCGGCACCATCCCGCTGCTGCGCTACCGCACCGCCGACCTCGTCGTGAAGGTCCCGCACACGGCGTCGAACTCCGGCCGCACCTGGGACCTGTACGCCGGTGGCATCCTCGGCCGGGTCGACGACATGAAGCTCGTGCGCGGCACCAACGTGTACCCGCGGGCCGTCGAAGGCATCGTCCGCACCTACCCGCACGTCGAGGAGTTCCAGCTCAGGATCGTCCGCGAGGGCATCCGCGACGAGATCTACCTGCGTGTCGAACCGGCGGCCGACCTCAGCGAGGCGGAGTGGGACGGCATGGCCGCCCGCATCGGCACCGACCTGGCCGACGCGCACGAGGGGTTGCGGTTCATCGTCGAACGCGCCGCCACCGGTGAACTGCCGCGTTTCGAGCTGAAGGCCAAACGCCTCGTGGACCTGCGGCCGGCCGCACCGGCCCCCGTGCTCGCCTGAGACCCGACCGACGACGGAGAGACGTGAGGACCATGAGCACCGACCTGCTGGGCACCCCGCTGACCGCCGACGAGCACACGCTCGTCGAGGTGTACACGACGCTGAAGGACCTGGCCGCCCGAGACCTGCCCCCCTGCGCCGCCGCGAACGTCCGCGCGGCGCTGGCCGCCGTGGCCGTGGCCGTCACCGACCTCGCCCTCGACTTTGAGCACCTGGCGGACCTCGCCTGCTGAGGCGCCGCACTCCCGCAACCCCACCGTGACGTCCGAGGAGTGGACGTCACCTCAGGTCGGGGCAGCGCTGCAGCGGGACACCGCCCCCACGAGGCCGTGGGACGCAGCGGTGACGAGGCCGCGCCGCACCCGACGGACCTTCCCGCCGTCCTCGCGGGCCTTCCCCGCGGACGAACACGTGAACGAGGAGTCGCCGTGCACCCGTCCACCACCGATCCCGACTGGCCCGTCGACCCCCGCACCACCCGGCGCGTCCTGCTCGCCTGCTGGGCCGCGATCCTCGCCGAGGGGTACGACGTCGGTGTCCTCGGCGCCGTCCTGCCGAGCCTGGCCGACGACCCGGACTGGTCGCTGACCCCGCTGGAACTGGGTGGGTTGGGTTCCTACGCCCTGGTCGGGATGCTCATCGGGGCCTCCGTCGTCGGCACCGTCTCCGACCGCATCGGCCGCCGGCGGATGCTGATCGCGTCCCTGCTGGTCTTCTCGCTGACCCAGGCCGGAGCCGCGGCAGCGCCGACCCCCGAGCTCTTCGGGGTCTTCCGGCTCCTGGGCGGCATCGGCATGGGCGGGATCATCCCCGTCGCCGCGGCGATGACCATCGAGTACTCGGCGCCGGGCCGGCGCTCCTTCAACTACGGCCTCATGTACTCCGGCTACTCCCTCGGCATCCTCGTCGCGGCCCTGGTCGCCCTCGTCGGGCTGCCGCACATCGGCTGGCGCGGCGTCGTCGCCGTCGGCGCCCTGCCCGCGCTGATGGCCCCCGTGCTGTGGCGCGTGCTGCCGGAGTCGATCGAGAGCCTGCTCGCCCGGGGCCGGGCCACCGAGGCCAGGGCCCTGGCCGGCCGCCTCGGCATCGAACCGTTCGTCGAGGAGCAGTGGACGAGCGCACCGGACACCGGGGACCGCCCGGACCTGCGCCGCTCGATCGCGTCGCTGTTCTCCAGCCGCTACCTGCGGGCCACGGTGTTCTTCTGGCTCTCGCTGTTCTGCGGCATGCTCCTGGTGTACGGCCTCAACACCTGGCTGCCGGCCATCATGCGCTCGGCCGGGTACGAACTGGGGTCCTCCCTGATGTTCCTGGTCGTCTTCAGCCTCGCCTCCGCCATCGGCGGCGTGGTCCTCGGCCGGCTCGCCGACCGCCACGGCAAGAAACTCGTCCTGCTGGTCTTCTACAGCCTCGGGTCCGCCGGGGTGCTGTGCCTGATGTTCCCCAACGCCCTCGTCGTCAACTACCTGTTCGTCTCCCTCGCCGGCATCGGTTCCATCTCGACGTCCCTGGTGCTGACCGGCTGGGTGGCCGACTACTACCCCGCCGCGGTACGCGCCACCGGCACCGGTTTCGCCCTGTCGTTCGCCCGCATCGGTGCCATCTCGGGCCCGCTCATCGGCGGGTGGATCAGTGAGCAGGGTTTCGGGCGGGAGGTCAGCTTCGCCACCTTCGCCGTCGTGGGGGTCGCGGCGACGCTGGCCGTGGCCGCGGTGCCCCGGCAACCGAAGGCGGTGCGGGAACAGGTGCCGGCGTGAGCCCGCCGCCGGGAACGGGGCACCCCGAGACCCCCGATGCCGTCGTCGTCGGGGCGGGCGTCAACGGCATGGTCGCGGCCGCCGAGCTCGCCGCCGCGGGCTGGTCGGTGACGCTGCTGGAACGCTCCGAGCGGATCGGCGGTTTCATCGCCTCCGGGGAACGGACGCTGCCCGGCTACGTGCACGACACGTTCTCCTCCTGGCACCCGTTGTTCGTCACCGGTGGCGCCTACGCGGCGCTCGGCGCCGACCTGCACCGGCACGGGCTCCGGTACGCCAACACCGACGGCCGGCTCACCGCGAGCGTCGCCGACGACGGCCGGGTCACCGTCGCCCACCGCGATCCCGTGCACACCGCCGAGGGTTTCGCCGACCCCGGGGACGCGCGCACCTACCTGGCGCACCTGGACCACTTCAGCCGCAGCGCGAGCGCCGTCGGCGGTCTGCTCGGCGGGGAACTGCGGTCGGTCTCCGCCCTGGGACCGCTCCTGGGGCTGCTGCGCGCCAACGGCCGTCGGGGCACCGAGGGCTGGGTGCGCGACGCCGTGACCAGCGGACGCTCCTTCACCGCCCGGGAGTTCAGCGGACCCGAGGTGGACCACCTGTGGACCCCCTGGCTCCTGCACGCGGGCCTGTCCCCCGACCACGCCTCCGGCGGGCTCATGCTCCCGGTGTTCGCCGCGACGCTGCACGGGGCCGGGCTGCCGGTCGTCGTGGGCGGCGCGGGGCGCTTCGTGGACGCCTTCGGCGCCCTGCTGCGCGAGCGCGGGGTCGTGGTCCGCACCGGGGCGGACGTGCGCCGCATCACCGTGCGGGACGGGTCCGCCGACGCGGTGGAACTGGCCGACGGCACCCGCCTGGGCGCCCGGCGGGCGGTGCTGGCCTCGGTCACCTCGACCGCCCTCTACGGCGACCTGCTCGCGCCGGCGGCCGTCGCACCCGCTCTGCGGCACCAGGCCTCCCGCTTCCGGTACGGCCGGGCCGCGATGCAGGTGCACGTGGCCCTCGCCGAACCGTTGCACTGGAAGGACTCCCGCCTGGACGAGGTGCCGCTGGTGCACCTGTCCGACGGGTCGGCCAGCACCGGCATCGCTTGTGCCGAAGCCGACGCGGGCCTGCTGCCGCGCCACCCGACGGTGGCCGTGGGGCAGCAGAGCCTGCTGGACCCTTCGCGGGCCCCGCGCGGTGCGGCGACGCTGTGGTTGCAGCTGCAGGAACTGCCGGGCACCCCGGTGGGTGACGCCGCCGGTGAGCTCGACACCCGCGACGGCTGGACCGCCGACCTCGCCCGCGCCTACGCCGACCGCGTCCTGACCCGGCTCTCCCGCCACGTCGGGGGCCTGCGCGAGAACGTCCTCGGGATCGACGTCCTCTCCCCCGCTGACCTGGAGCGCGCGAACGTCAACGCGGTCGGCGGTGACCCGTACGGCGGCTCGGCGCAACTGGATCAGAACTTCGCCTGGCGGCCGCTGGCCGGCAGCGGCCGCCACCGCACCCCGGTCGACCGGCTGTGGCACCTCGGCGCCTCGACCCACCCCGGCCCCGGCCTCGGCGGTGGTTCGGGGCACCTGGTCGCCGCGGAGGTGCAGGCGCTGGAGCGGCGACGGGCACGCGCACGGACCGCCTGGGCGGTGCTGCGCCGGGTCGGCGGCCGCTGACCGGCGCCGGCCCGACGCGCGCCGGTCAGCGGTCAGTTGGCGGGGAAGCGCGGTTCCTCGCCCCGCAGCACCCGGGCCAGGTCCTCGAACGCGGTGCGCCGGGTCTCGGCGTAGGAGTCGGCTGAGTAGTGCGCCGCGTGCGGGCTCAGCAGGATGCCCGGGACACCCCGCAGCGGGCTGTCGGCCGGCAGCGGCTCGACGGCGAACGTGTCCAGCCCGGCACCGCCGAGGTGCCCGGTGCGCACGGCCTCGGCCAGGGCCGCCTCGTCGACGATGCCGCCGCGCGAGACGTTGACCAGGACGGCGCCCGGGCGCAGCCGGGCCAGCGCGGCGGCGTCGAGGAGGTCGCGCGTGGCCTCGGTCAGGGGCACGTGCACCGAGAGCACGTCCGACCCGGCCAGCAGCTCCTCCAGGCCCACCGGGCGGATGCCCTGGGCGCGCAACGCCTCGTCGGGCAGGTTCGGGTCGTGGGCCTGGACGGTGAACCCGATCGCCGCCAGCGCCGCGGCGACGCGCCGGCCGATGCGGCCGAACCCGAGCAGACCCGCGGTCTGCTCGGTGGTGCGCCGCACCCCGAGCCCGGGCCCCTCGAAGTCCCAGCCGCCGCCGGCGACCTCGGCGTGGTACCCGGGCAGCCGGCGGGTCAGGGCCATGACCATCGCCACGGCGTGGGAGGCCACCTCCACCCCGTTCGCCGCGGGAACGTGGGTGACCCGGATGCCGCGGGCGGTGGCGGCCGGGACGTCGATGGAGTCCAGGCCGATGCCGAAGCGGGCGATGACCCGGCAACCCTCCAGGGCGTCCAGCACGCGCGCCGTGAGGGGTTCGCGCAGCACGAGCAGGCCGGCCGCGTCGCGGCAGGTCTCGATGAGCTCGTCCTCGGTCAGGCAGGTGCGTTCGCTGAAGTCCACCGGCAGGCCGGCGAACGACCGCAGGTCCTCCGGCGACACCTCGAGCAGACCGTCCGTCTTCACGACCTTCACGCGTCCACCCGTCCCGCCGCGAGGGCCGCCCGGGCCCGCTGGTGCACCGTGGTCGCCGCGGCGGTGAGGAAGCCGGCGTCCGAGCCCAGGACGAGCAGCCGCACGCCGAGCGCCGCGTAGCGCCCGGCCTGCTCGGGGTCCCGGCAGAAGATGCCGGCGTGGCGCCCGGCGTCGCGCGCGGCGTCGAGGACGCGGGTGACCGCCGCGTCGTGCTCGGCGGAGCCGGGTGGGGCGCCCAGGGAGACGGCCAGGTCGCCGGGACCGACGAAGAGCACGTCGACGCCGTCGACGGCGGCGATGTCCCCGACGGCCTCGACCCCCCGGCGCGTCTCGACCTGCAGGGCGAGGACGACCCGCTTGTCCGCGGTGGCCACGACCTGCGGGATCGTCGCCCCGTAGCGGGCGGCCCGCCCCGGTCCGGCCCCGCGCGCGCCGCGCGGGGGGTAGCGGACGGCGGCGACGGCGGCCTCGGCCTGCGCAGCGTTCTCCACCCGAGGGACGACGATCCCGGCCGCGCCCAGGTCCAGGGCCCGCCCGACGTCGGCGCCGAGCTCGGGCACGCGCACCAGCACGTCGCAGCCCGCGGCGTCGCCGGCCCGGACGGCCCCGGCGAGCGTGGAGGGATCCAGCGCCGAGTGCTCGGCGTCGACGCAGACCGTGTCGAAACCGGACCAGGCGAGGACCTCGACGGCGGACGGGGCGGCCAGCCCTGCGAAGGTGGCCAGCACGGGTCCCTCCTGCAGGCGGGTGCGCAGCGGAATCTTGATCACGACAAGCCTCCAGTGGTGGTGGTGGTTCCGGTCGGCACGGCGGTGCGGTCGATGCCCGCCCGGGCCCCGCGGCCGGGACCGCGTCCAGTGACGAGGGCCATCGACCCGCCGGCCAGCAACGGGACGGCGAGGAGGGCCAGCGCGAGGGTGAAGCTGCCGGTGGCGTCGCGGACGTACCCGGTGAGGTAGGGACCGACGAAACCACCGAGGTTGCCGAAGCTGTTCGTCAGCGCGGTCGCCGCAGCTGCCGCGGTTCCGGTGACGAAGAGCCGCGGCAGGGCCCAGAAGGCGCTGGCGCCGGTGTAGACGGCGAAGGCCGCGACGCTCAGCAGGACCATCGACAGCAGCGGGGTGCCGGCCACGGCCCCCAAGGCGAAGGCCGCTGCGCCGAGGACGCACGGGACCACGGCGTGCCACCGCTGCTCGTCGGTGCGGGTGGAGTGCCGGCCCCACAGGACCATCCCCACCGCCGCGACGGCGAACGGGATGGCGCTCAACCAGCCGGTGGCGGTGGTGCTGACACCGAGAGCCTGCACAACCTGCGGCAGCCACAGCACCAGGCCGTAGCTGCTGGTCATGATGAGCAGGTACTGCACGCACATGAGCACGGTCTGGCGCTCGCGCAGCGCCTGTCGCAGCGGGACGTGGGCGCTGACGGTGTCCTCGGCGGCCAGGTGGGCCGTCAGTGCCTGCTTGTCCGCCTCGCTCAGCCAGCGGGCGTCCGCGACCCGGTCGGGCAGCGCGCGCAGGACGACGACCGCGAGCACGAGCGCGGGAAGCGCCTCGAGCACGTAGACCCAGTGCCAGCCGAGGTTGGTGAGGATCGTGGTGGACAGCGGGGCGCCGAGCGCGTTGGCCGCGGGCCCGAAGGCCGACAGCGCCGCCAGGACCTTCGCGTACTCGCGGCGACCGAACCACTGGTGCAGGTAGTGCACCACGCCGGGGAAGAACCCCGCTTCGGCGGCGCCGAGCAGGAAGCGCAGGACGTAGAAGGAGGTGGGGCCCTGGACCAGGGCCATCGCGGCGGCGAGCAGGCCCCAGGTGACCATGATGCGGAAGATCCAACGGCGGGCGCCGAACCGCTCCAGAGCCAGGTTCGAGGGCACTTCGAAGAGGAAGTAGCCGAGGAAGAAGACTCCGGCCCCCAGACCGTAGGCGGTGGCCGACAGTCCGATGTCGGCGTTCATCTCCAGCGCGGCGATGCTCACGTTGGTGCGGTCGAGGATGCTCACGAAGAAGCACAGGCCGAGCAGGGGGACCAGTCTGCCGGCGGCCTTGCGGGTTGCGTTGGCGTGCACGGGATCTCCGTTCCGACGCGCGGGGCGTCACGACAGCGGGGCGGTGCTGCGGAGGTGCTGCGGGAACTTCGGGCGGCTGCGGGAGGTGGCTGCGGGAGGTGGCTGCCCGCGGTCGGCTCCGCGTCGAGCCGGTGGCGTCGTGAATCCGGCCACGAGACCGGGATGTCGACACTCTGGTCAAAGTGTCGACACTCGTCAAGGGTGTTCGTGAGACGATCCCTGCGTGCTCAGCGACGTCGACGAAGGTGCAGCCGAGGCCGGGGGCCGTTCGGGCCTGCTCGTGGCGCACGTGCACGCCCGGTTGCGCGAGGCCGTGCTCGGCGGCGACCTCGCCCCCGGGGAACGCCTGCGCGACTCCGTCCTGGCGGCGTCGCTGGGCGTGAGCCGGGCACCGGTCCGCGAGGCGCTGCGCCTGCTGGAGCACTCCGGACTGGTCGTGAAACCTCCGAACCGCTCGTACTCGGTCGCCCGCTTCACCGACGCCGACCTGGTCGAACTCGCGGGCCTGCGGATCTCCCAGGAAACCCTCGCCGCGCGGCTCGTGGTGCGCGGCCGGAGGTCCCTGGCTCCGGCGGCGGCGGGATTGGAGGACCTGCGCGCGGCCGTCGACTCCGGCGTCGCGACGGCCGTCGTGCGCGCCGATCGCGGTTTCCACGAGGCCCTCGTGCACTGCGCGGGATCCCGGCGGCTCGACACGGCCTACGCCTCGCTGCGGGACCAGGTGCAACTGGCCATGCAGCAGACGAACGCCTACGCCCGCGGCCAGCGCGGGATGGTCGAACGCCACGCCCGCCTGCTGCGCGAACTGCGCGCCGCCGTGGCCTCACACGACCCGGGCGCGGTCATCGCCGAACTGGAGGCGCACGTCCTGGAGGGCATGGGGTGCCCCGGCGCCCTGTGACCGGGACATGTCAAACATGTAACGCACGCCAATCTGTTGACATGCGCCAGTTCCGGCCCCCAAGATCGGCAGGGACTGGAGGAGCACCCATGAGCACTCTCGACGCCCTGCAGAAGGGTTTGAGCACCGGCGACGTCGAGGTCATCGACCTCACGGCCCCGCTGAGCCCCAGCACCCCGGTGCTGCAGTTGCCGCCGCCGTTCGCGAACACCATCCCGCTCAGCCTGGAACCCGTCAGCGACTTCGACGAGGCCGGCCCCGCGTGGGGGTGGAACAACATCCACACCGGCGAGCACACCGGTACACACCTCGACGCCCCGACGCACTGGGCGACGGGACGCAGCGGGCGTTCGGTCGACCAGATCCCACCCGCGCGCCTGGTCGGCCCCCTCGCGGTCCTCGACGTCACCGAGCAGGTCCGGGCCGACCCGGACTTCCTGCTCGAACCCGGGCACCTGCAGGAGTGGGAAACGCAGAACGGGCCGTTGCCGCAAGGGGCGTGGCTGCTGCTGCGCACCGGCTGGAGCGCTCGCGGCGGATCGCAGGAGACGTTCCTCAACGCCGACGAGCAGGGCCCGCACACCCCCGGTGTGTCCGTGGCCGCCGCGCAGTGGCTGGCCGCTTCGGGAATCTCCGGGTTCGGCGTGGAGACCGTCGGCATCGACGCCGGGGCGGCCGGGGGCTTCGAGCCGCCGTTCCCCGCCCACCACTTCCTGCTGGGCGCGGACAAGTACGGCATCACCCAGCTGCAGAACCTCGACCGGCTGCCCACCAGCGGGGCGCTGATCCTCGTCGCACCGCTGCCCGTCGTCGGCGGGACCGGCAGCCCCGCCCGCGTCTACGCGTTCGTCGAGAGGTCCTGACGTGGCCGAGCCGCACACCGCCGCGGGCGGCCGGACCGTCGCCGAACTCGTCGGGACGGTTCTGGCCGACCTGGGTCTGGCGCACGTCTTCGGCGTCGTCGGCAGCGGGAACTTCGCCCTCACCAACGCCCTGGTCGCCGCCGGTGTCCCGTTCACCGCCGCCCGGCACGAGGGCGGCGCGGCCACCATGGCCGACGCCTTCGCCCGCACCAGCGGCCGGCTCGCGGCGGTCACGACCCACCAGGGGTGCGGGCTGACCAACGCCCTCACCGGCATCGGGGAAGCCGCCAAGAGCCGCACTCCCCTGCTGGTCCTGACCGCCGACACCGCCGGCGCCGCGGTCCGGTCGAACTTCCGCATCGACACCGACGCCCTGGTCCGCAGCGTGGGGGCCGTGGCCGAACGCGTCCACTCCGCCGGCAGCGCCGTCGCCGACGTGACCCGCGCCGTGCGCACCGCCGTCCACGAACGCCGGACGGTCGTGCTCAGCCTCCCCCTCGACGTGCAGGCCCAGCCCGCTCCCCCGGGTGCCACCGCGGCCCCGCTGCGCCGCCCCGCCGCGGTGCGTCCGGGCCGGGCCGCGACCACCGAACTGGCCGACCTGCTGCAGCGGGCCGAACGACCCGTCTTCGTGGCCGGCCGCGGCGCCCGGGCTGCCGGGCCGGAACTGCGCGCCCTGGCCGAACGCAGCGGCGCGCTGCTGGCGACCTCGGCGGTGGCCAACGGGTTGTTCCAGGGCGAGGCGTTCAACCTCGGGATCTCCGGTGGTTTCTCCTCCCCCCTGACCGCCGAACTCGTGCGCGGGGCCGACCTCGTCGTCGGCTGGGGATGCACGCTGAACATGTGGACGATGCGGCACGGAACACTCATCGGCCCGGGCGCGGTGGTCGTCCAGGTGGACCTGGAGGACGAGTCCCTCGGCGCGAACCGCCCCGTCGACCTCGGCGTTCTGGGCGACGTCGCGCAGACCGCCACCGACGTGCTGGCCGAACTGCTGGCCCGCGACGAGAAACCCGTCGAGGGCTACCGCACCCCCGAGGTCGGTGACCGCATCGCCGCGTCGGTCCGCTGGGTCGACGTGGAAACCCCGGACCTGTCCACGGCGACGACGATCGACCCACGGGTCCTCAGCCGTGAACTGGACCGGCGCCTGCCCGCCGAACGCGTCGTCGCGGTCGACTCGGGGAACTTCATGGGCTACCCCAGCGCCTACCTCGCCGTCCCCGATGAGCAGGGTTTCTGCTTCACCCAGGCGTTCCAGTCGATCGGGCTCGGACTGGCCACGGGCATCGGCGCGGCGCTGGCCCGCCCGGACCGCCTCCCGGTCGTGGGCACCGGCGACGGTGGCCTGCTCATGGCGGTCTCCGAACTCGAGACGGCCGTCCGCCTGGGGCTGGGGCTGCTCGTCGTCTGCTACGACGACGCCGCCTACGGCGCGGAGGTCCACCACTTCGGACCTGGCGGGGCCGACGTCTCCACGGTGACGTTCCCCGACACCGACATCGCGGCCATCGGCCGCGGATTCGGCGCCGAGGGGGTCGTCGTACGCTCGGTGGCGGACCTGGACGCGCTCGACGCCTGGCTCGCCGGGCCCCGCCGCGTGCCGTTCGTGCTCGACGCGAAGATCGCCACCGACGGCGGGGCGTGGTGGCTGGCCGAGGCGTTCCGCGGGCACTGACCGCGGCACCCGCACCCGGTCGACGCCAACCCTGGTGCCGCGCGCTCAGCCGGCCACGGCGCCGGTCAGGCCGGTCGAGGCAGCACCGGCCTCCTGCGCTCCGACGTCGGTCAGCCGCTCGCGCAGCGCGGCCCGGACGATGGCGAAGGAGTCGCTGCCGTTGACCAGCCGTTGCGGAGCCGGGCTCTGCTCGACGCCGGCGATGAGTTCGGCGCCGACCTTGGCCGGTCCGCTCACCGTCGGCAGGGCCGGGTTCCGGATGCCGCGGCTCATCGCCGGCGGCGTGCCGTCGCGAGCGGCCGGGGGCTCGGCAGGCGGACCCCCGACGCGCCGGGTCCGTGGGCTGCGACGGGGGGAAACGGCGCTGCTGGCGGAGATCAGCAACGAGTAGTACCTCCGGCTGGAGCTGTTCCGCGCCCACGCAGCGGCCGGAACGGGTGCCGGCGGTGTCCGGATGCTGCTCGACACCGTCAACGTGCCCGGCATTCGTCGTGGACGGCGACTGGGACGTGCTGGCGATCGACCGCTCGCGACCGCGCTCGAACCGGCTCGTGTCGTCGTTCACCGACCCAGGGGTGCGGAGCAGCCACCGCGGCGGGCCGGAGAACACCCCCGGCGTCGTCGCGCAACTGCGCGCCGACATCGGCGCCGACGAGGACGATCCACGGTCCCAGGCCCTCGTCGGTGAGCTGTCGGTGGAGACCGACCGGTTCCCCCGGCTGCGGGTCCGTCACGACGTCAAGGCCGGCGGCTCCCCCACAGCAGTCGTGCACCAGCCTGTCGTCGGGGAACTGGTGCTGCACCGGGAGGCGTTCGCCGTCCTCGGCACCGCCTCCCTCGTCGTCGTCTCCCACCACGCCGAGCCGGGCACTCCGTCCGCCGACGGCCTGGCGGTGCTGGCCCCGCTCAGCTGATGCGGGGACCGGGGAGATGCGCCAGCGCGCTGGCGGGGAGCGGTCAGTCGCCGAACAGGTGGACCCCGCTCCAGGCCGCTCCGGCCGGCTCAGGCCGCCACACCGCCTCGTCCGCGGCGCTCGGGGCCGTACGGCCCCCCACCATCACCCAGGTGGGCCGGGAGTAGGCGCTGACGTCGTCCAGGGGGTTGCCGTCGAGGGCGACCATGTCGGCGCAGAGACCGACGTCCAGCCGGCCCATCGAGTCCTCCCGCCCGATCGCGCGCGCGGCGACGGTGGTGGCGGCGGCGAGGACGTCTTCCAGCGGAAGGCCCGCGACGGCCATGACCTCCAGGCCGGCGGCATAGGTCTCCGGAGTGGTGGTGGGCAGGCCCATGTCCGTCCCGGCCGCGAGGGCGATGCCGCAGTCGTGGAGCAGTTTCAGGTTCGCCAGCGCCACGTCCTTCGGCGCCCAGGGCACCCCGACGGTGAGCCAGTAGTTGTTCGTCGTCGGAACGACCGGTGTGCCCGCCTGGCCGATGGCACGGGCCAGGTCCTGGTCCACGACCGCGACCGGCTTCGCGGCGAAGCTCAGGTGTTCCAGCGTGTCGACGCCCGCTTCGAAGGCCTGCGCGATCGCCTCACGCCCTTGGCAGTGGGCGGTCGCCGGCAATCCGAAGCGGTGCGCCTCGTCGACGAGCAGCCGCACCTGGTGCTCGTCGAACAGCGGTGCGTACGGCGTCTCGCGCTCGGAGCGGTAGGGGTTGGTGAACCCTCCCGAAGCCATGATCTTGATCCAGTCCGAGCCCTGCTTGACGTGCGTGCGGACGGCCCTGCGCAGGGCCGTGTCGTCGTCGCACTCCATGCCGAAGGAGTTCCCGTGCCCGCCGGTGATGGTGATGACCTCGTTGGCGGTCTGCACGCGGCAGCCCAGCACCGTGCCAGCCTCGACGGCGTCGCGGACGGTGCCCACGACGCCGTTCGGGCTGCCGAGGTCGCGCACCGCCGTCACCCCTTGACGCAGGAAGCGCTGCACGTGGCTGACGGTCTGCAGCAACTGACCCTCGACGGTCTGCTGGTGCGGCAGCGGGCCACCGCCCTCCGGCCACTTGGCGAGGTGGACGTGCGCGTCGATGAGCCCGGCCACGAGGGTGCGCTCACCGAGGTCGACGTCGGGTGCACCGAAGTCGTCCCGTGCGCCCACGGCGGCGATCCGGCCGTCGTGGACCAGGACCGCGGCCCGGCGCAGCACGGGCCGCCCGGGAGCGGTGACGACCCGGTCGGCGGCGACGACCGTCCCGCGGTCCCGGGCCGCACCCGAACGCGAGGCGCTCACGCCGTCACCGCGCGGGTCCGGTTCACCGGCAGGTCCAGCGCATCGCGGTCCACGCGCTGCCCGCCCTTGAAGACGGCCGTGATCTGGCGCAGGTGGGCGACGTCGGCAACCGGGTCGGCCGCCACGAGCAGGACGTCGGCGTGCGCGCCGACGTCGAAGGTGCCCAGTTCCCCGCTGCGGTCGATCGCGGCGGCGGCGCCGGTCGTCGCGGCACGCAGGACCTGCCACGTGGACAGCCCGGCCGCCGCGAGCAGTTCCAGCTCACGGTGGAAGTCCGGCCCGAAGGACTGGTCGGTCCCCGCGCCCAGCACCCCGCCCGCCTGCACGAGCTGGGCGATGTTGGCCTGCGCGACGGGAGTCATGACCCGCATCCAGTCCGCCCACCGGTTGCCCCGCTGGAACACGCTCTCCTGCGTCCGCAGCCGGTGCAGTTCCTCCGGTTCCTCGCACGCCCGGTAGAAGGGTTGATCGAGGAACTCCGGCGCGTCGGCCAGGCGGTGGTACCGCTCGCCGATGGTCAGGGTGGAGACCACTGGGATCCGGTCGCGGCTGAGCCGTTCGGTGAACTCGTCGGTCACCGGGGACTGGATGACGGGATGGGCGAGGACGTCGGCGCCGCAGTCCAGGGCCTGGCGGGCGCGCAGTTCGTGGGAGACGTGGACGGTCACCTTGCGGCCATGACGGTGCACCTCGGCGATGAGCCGGGCCAGCGTCTGCTGCCGCAGGACCGGCACCAGGGGGCGCACTCCCCAACCGTGCTCGTCGTAGGTGATCTTCACGACGTCGGGGTCGAGGCTCGCGTGCTCGGCGACCAGCCGGGGGATGTCGGAGTCGTCGTCCACGGGGATCGAGGCGGTCTCCCCGTGTCCGCCGCGGGCGGTGAACAGGTTGCCCGTGCAGTGGATGCGGGGCGCCACGACGTCCCCGCTGCGTTCGGCCGCCCGTACCGCGCGGATGAGCACGCTGTTGTTGCCCGCGTCGAAGACGCTGGTGACACCGGCCCACAGGAACGTCTGCGCGCGGCGGACCAGCGCCGAGACGTCCACGCTCTCGTGCGATCCGGGTGCCAGCCGCGGGGTGGGCGCGGCGTCGCTGGGACCGACGTGCGCGCTGGCGCGCAGGTGGATGTGGGCATCGATCAGGCCGGGGACGGCGTAGGCGCCGCCGCCGTCGACCACCTCGTCCACCGGGTGCGTGAACTCCTGCACGGGACCGGTGGCCGCGATCCGGCCGTTCCGGACGAGGATCGCGGAGGAAGGACGCAGTCGCCGGGCGTCGACGTCCACCAGGACGACGTCGCGCAACAGCGTCGTGCGGGCGCTCACCGCGCCGCCGAAGGGACCGCGTCCAGCAGCGAACGGGTGTACGCCGTCGCCGGACGCTCGAACACCTCGTCCGCCGCAGCGGACTCGACGACCTGACCGTTTCTCATGACCACCACCGAATCGGCGACCGCGCGGACCACCGCGAGGTCGTGGCTGATGAACAGGTACCCCACGCCCAGGGAGTCCTGCAGGTCCCTGAGCAGGTTGACGATGGACGCCTGGATGGACACGTCGAGGGCGCTGACCGCCTCGTCGCACACCACCAGGCGCGGTTCCAGCGCCAGTGCCCGGGCGATGCTGATGCGCTGGCGCTGACCACCGGAGAACGACGCCGGCAGGCGCCGAGCGTCGTCGGGGTGCAGACCGACGAGTTCCAGCAGTTCGGCCACCCGCCGCCGACGGGTGGCCGGGCTCCCCCGTCGGTGTGCGACCAGGGGTTCATCGACGATGTCGCCGACACGCATGCGCGGGTTCAGCGACTCGTACGGGTCCTGCAGCACGACCTGCATCTCGGAGCGCACCGCACGCAGCTGCCGTGGGCGCAAGCCGACGAGTTCACGGCCGTCCAGCTGCACCGATCCGCTGGTGGGGCGCACGAGCTGCAGCACGCAGAACGCGGTGGTCGACTTCCCCGACCCCGATTCGCCGACGACCCCGAGCGTGCGCCCGGCGTCGAGGGTGAAGGACACGTCGTCGACCGCCAGGACGGACGACGAGCCGTGCCCGTAGCGCTTGGTGAGACCCTCGACCTGCAGCAACGTCACGGCAGTTCCCCCCCAGCGGATCGGGTGACGGCCGCGCCGACCGGCAGCACGGGGTGCAGGGCACCGGCACAGCGGACCAGGCGCGCCGAGCCGGGGCTGCGGGTCCAGCCGCTGGGCAGGTCGGCGAGTTCCGGCACCGGGCGCTGGACGGTCGGCAGGCGGCGGTGGCGGGCCTGCGCGTCGTGCAGGTCCGGGTGCGCGCGCAGCAGCCCCTGGCTGTACGGGTGCAGCGGTGTGCGGAACAGGTCGCGTGCGGGGGCCAGTTCCACCAGGTGCCCGTCGTGCATGACGGCCACGTCGGTGGCGTTCTCGGCGACCACGCCCATGTCGTGGGTGACCAGCAGCAGTCCCATCCGGTGCTCGCGCTGCAACTCCCGCAGGATGTTCAGGACCTCCGCCTGCACGGTCACGTCCAGAGCGGTCGTGGGCTCGTCGGCGATGAGCAGACGCGGTTCGCACGAGACGGCCATGGCGATCATGACGCGCTGCCGCATCCCGCCGGACAGCGCGTGCGGGTAGCTGCGGTAGACCCGTCGCGGGTCGCGGATGCGCACGTCGTCCAGCAGTTCCAGGGCCCGGGCCTTCGCCGAACCGCGTGAGCGCACCCCGTGGCGCACCAGCTGCTCGCAGATCTGCGTCCCGATGCGCATCGTGGGGTTCAGGCAGGTCATGGGGTTCTGGAACACGACGGCCACCTGCTTGCCGCGCACGTCGGTGAGCTGCCGCTCGGAACGGCCGAGCAGGTCCAGACCGTCCAGGCGCACCCGCCCGGAAACCTGCGCGGTCGGCGGGAGCAGGCCCGCGACGGCCATCGCGGTCGTGGACTTGCCGCTGCCGGACTCACCGACGAGGGCCAGTGTCTGCCCGCGCGCCACGGTGAACGAGACACCGCGCAGGACGGAGGTCATGCCGCGGGCACCGACGTAACCCACGTCGAGGTCTTCGACGCACAGCAGCGGTTCGGGGTCGGGGCTCATGGACGCTCCCTGTCGAGGTGGCTCCGCAGGCCGTCGCCGAGGACGTTGACGGCCAGCACCAGCACGAAGATGGCCAGGCCGGGGAACAGCGCCAGCCACGGCGCGCCCGTGACGTACTGCCGGCCCTCGCTGAGCATCCCGCCGAGCGAGGGGGCCGGCGGCTGGACCCCGATGCCGAGGAAGCTCAACCCGGCCTCGACCAGGATCGCCGAGGACACGTTCAGCGTGGCCAGGACGATGGTCGAGGGCAGCGTGTGCGGCAGCACGTGGCGCAGCACGATGCGGGCGTTGCCGGCCCCGGCGGCGCGGGCGGCGGTCGTGTACAGCTTCTCGCGCTGCACCAGCGTCACCGCGCGGGTGTTGCGCGCGAACGTCATCCACTGCGAGAACGCGATGACCAGCACCAGGTTGCGGATCCCGCCACCGACGACCGCGATGACGCTGAGGGCGAGCAGCACGGTCGGGATGGCCAGGACGGCGTCGGCCAGCCGCATGAACGCCGCGTCGACCCAGCCGCCGGCGAACCCGGCCAGCAGGCCGACCGCGACACCGAAGACGACCGCGATGGCCACGGCGGCCAGCCCGATCAGCAGCGAGGTCCGCGCTCCCTCGGCGATGCGCGCGAAGACGTCACGCCCCAGGGAGTCGGTGCCCAGCAGGTGACCGGGGCTCCCGCCCGGCCACCACGACGGCGCGGCCAGGCGCTGCAGGAGGTCCTGCCCGGTGGTGGCCGGGCCGAAGACGGCGGTCAGCAGGGAGACGACGAGGACCAGGGCGAGGACGCAGGCCCCGGCCACCAGGGCGGTGCGCCTACCTCTCAGGCCCCTGCCGTGTCGCCGCAGCGCGGCGAGGGCGTCCACCGCTGCCGCGGGAGGTGCCGCCGGGGGTCCCGTGGGCGGCGTCACGCCGGACAGGCTGGTCACCGTGCTGCTCCCGTCATCCGGATCCTCGGGTCGACCGCCATGTACGCCAGGTCCACCAGGACGCCCACCACGACGACGGCGGCCGCCACGACGAGGGTGATCGTCTGCACGACGGCGTAGTCGCGCACCGCGATCGCCTCCACCGCCAGCGAACCGATCCCGGGCCAGGCGAAGACGCGCTCGGTGATGACGGCCCCGCCGACGGCTTCGGTGAGCAGCAGACCTGTGATGGTCAGCACCGGCACCGCCGCGTTGCGCAGGACGTGCCGGCGCACCAGTTCGCCGGTGCGCAGACCCTTGGCGCGGGCGGTGCGGATGTGGTCCATCTGCAGCGTCTCCACGACGCTGGACCGCGTGACACGGGCGATGCTCACGGTCGGCACCACGCTGAGGGTCAGTGCCGGCAGCACGATCGACTCCGGTGTGCTCGCCCCGGCGAAGGGCAGCGCCTTCAACTGCACGCCCACCACGAGGATGAGCAAGATCCCGATCCAGAAGGAGGGCACCGACTGCCCGACCGTGACGACCGCGGTGATGACGCGGTCCAGGTGCGACCCCTGGCGCAGGCCGGAGAGCACCCCCAGCGTCAGGCCGGCGACGACCGCCAGCGCCAGTCCGGCCAGCGCGAGGGCGACGGTGTTCCCCACCCGCGACAGGACCAGGTCGAGGGCGGGCGCCGCGAAGCGGTGGGAGTGGCCGAAGTCGCCGGTCAGGATGCCGCCGACGAAGCGCGCGAACTGCGTGGTCAGCGGCTGGTCCAGCCCGAGGCTGCGGGTGAGCGCTTCGCGCTGTTCAGGCGTCGCGTTCTCGGGCAGCATCTGGTTGACGGGGTTTCCCGAGAGGCGGGAGACGACGAACACGACGACGGCCACGAGAGCGAGGACGACCACTCCCTGGACGAAGCGGTGCAGCAGGTACCTGGCCACGTGATCAGACGATCCGGGCGTCGATCATGTAGACCGACTCGTCGGTGCTGGGTTTCCACTCCACACGCTTGGCAACGCCGTACAGGTCGACCTGCGCGTACAGGAAGATGAACGGCGCCTGCTCCAGCAGTTCCGCCTCGACCTGCGAGACGAGCGCGTCCTGGGCGTCCTGGTCCGTCGTCCGGGACGCTTCGTCGATGAGGTCGTCGACCGCCGGGTCGCTGAACAACGCATACCCGGAGTCCCCCGTGCGCACGGCGAGCTGGAAGTGCGCCAACGGGTTGAACGTCGAGTTCCCGTAGGCGGCGAAGTAGGAGTCGGGCACGTTGCCGCTGTTGGTGGCGTCGGAGAACACCCCGAAGTCGACGACCTCCAGGCTCAGTCGCACGCCGACGTCGCCGACGTAGGACTGGATCGCCTGCGCCACCTGCTCGGCGAAGGGGTAGCGCCCGGACGGGACCATCATCTGCATGTCGAAACCGTCGCCGTGGCCGGCCTGCTGCAGCAGTTCGCGCGCCCGCGCCGGGTCGTAGGCCAGGGGTTCGTTCGCGGAGTCGTGGCCGGTGAAGTAGTCGGGGATGAACGTGGCGACACGCGTGCCGTACCCGCCCATGACGGTGTCGATGATGGTTTGGACGTCGACGGCGTGGTTCAGGGCCAGCCGGACGCGGGGGTCGGCCAGCGGGCCGGCGGTGAGCGTGTCGAGCCAGACCGAGGCGATCCGCGCGCTGGGCACCTTCGCCAGCGCGGCGGTTCCGGCCGCCTCGACCTCGGAGGCGTTGTCCGGCGCGAGATTGGTGACGATGTCGAGGGAACCTGCGTTCAGCCCGGCGATGCGCGCCGCGGCGTCGGGAACGGTCTGGAACACGACGGTCGAGATGGCCGGGGTGGTTCCGAAGTGGTCCTCACGCGCCCGCAGGACGACCTGGGCGTTGCGGTCCCAGGCCTCGAGCGTGTACGGGCCGGTGCCGATCGGGTTGCCTGCCAACGCTTCCGGGTCGCTGTCGACCGCACCTTCCTTGACGATGAAAAGGCCCGGCAGGCGCGGCATCAGCAGGGGGGCGGGGGACGACGTCGTCAGGCGCACGGTGAAGTCGTCGACGACCTCCGCCCCCGAGAGGCTGGCGAAGTTCGCCGACAGCAGCGCCGGGTCACCGGTGATCTCGCCGATCAGGTAGTCGACGGTGTACTTGACCGCGGCCGCGGTGAACGGTGTCCCGTCGGAGAACGTCACGCCCTGACGGAGTCCGAACTCCCACGTGGTGTCGTCGACCTGGGTCCACTCCTCGGCCAGCGCCGGCTCGTAGACCGTGGGGTCCTCGCGGTTCCGCCGGACCAGCGGGTCGTACAGGTGCTGCAGCACGTTGGCCGTGGAAGTCTCCCTCTGCTGCAGGGGATCCATGGTCGTCGGATCGACGCCCTGCGCGATGGTGACGGTGCCGGTCTCGCCGGACGCCGCCGAAACCTCCCCGTCGTCGACCGGCCCGTAGGAACAGGAGGCGAGCACCGGCAGCCCGGCGGCGGCCGTGGCCGCGAGGACGGTCCGGCGCCGCGGACGCGGCAGCTCGTGGTGCGCTTCAGGCATGGTTGGCCACCTTCTCCGGATTTCCGAGCAGTGCGGTGATCGCTCGATCGGGACCCTCGGGCAGGATGCGGCTGGACGCGGGCGTGGGCAGCAGATCGCCGCGGGAGGCGATTCCCGGCGGCTGCGGGCGCGACCGGCGGGACGGGCCGGCGGCGCGGGCGTCGAAGGGCGTCCAGCTCGGCGCGAGGGACGTGTTGATCGGCACGTCACCGACCGTAGGGTGGAACTTCAACCGGGGTCAACGAACGTAAACAGGATTTAACACAAGGAGGGAACGTGGACGGCTTCCGAATCCGCGAGTTGCGCGTGGCCCGCGGCCTGACCATCGCGGCCCTGGCCGAGGCGGCCGGCGTGTCGGCGGCGCTGATCAGCCAGGTGGAACGCGGGCTGGCCGACCCCAGCCTCGCAACGTTGAGGCAGGTCGCCCGGGCGCTGTCGGTCCCGCTGTTCGACCTGTTCGAGTCGGCGCCGCGGGCCTCGCGGGTGGCCGTCATCCGGCGGGGGAAGGAGGTCACGATCACCACCCCCAACGGCGACACCTCCTACACCCGCATGTCGGCACCCCACGGCCAGCTGGAGGTGCTGCGGGGGCGCCTGAAGGCCGGCGGCGTCTCCCACGACGAAGCCTGGAGCCATCCGGCGGAAGAGTGCGTGATCGTGGTGCGCGGCCGGCTCCTCGTCGAGGTGGACGGGGAGTTCCACCACCTCGACGAGGGGGACAGCTGCTCCTTCGACAGCCGCCTGCCGCACCGGCTGGTCAACGAGACGACGGCGACGACGGAGTTCCTCGTCGCCGTCACCCCGCCCAGCTACTGAGCCGCGCCCACCGCGGAGTCGGTCACCTCGGCGCGCACGGTGAGCGTCACGTTCGTGCCCGCCAGCGCCCTGGCGACGGGGCAGCTCTCGTGCGCCTGCCGCGCCAGTTCCTCCACGCGTTCCACGCTGGCTCCCCGGACCTTCGCGGTGAGGGTCATCGCCACCTCGGTGATCGAGAACCCACCGTCACCCCCGGCCATCCTGGTCGCGGCGGAGGTCTCCAGCTGAACGACCTCCGCACCGTCCTCGGTGAGCTTGTTCGCCAGCGACATCGTGAAGCAGCCGGCGACCGCGGCACCGATCAGTTCCTCGGGATTGGTGTGGCGTTCATCCCCGACCCGACTGCGCAACGAGTACGCTCCCTCGAACGCACCGCTGCCGAGCGCGATCGTTCCCGAACCCGCGCTGTCACTGCCGGTCCAGCCTGCAGTGGCCCTGCGCACGATCTGCATCGCCATCGAACTCTCCTTCGTCGTGAGGGGTTTGGAGGGTGCTGCGGATCTCGCAGCAAACGGTCGGACGCCGACTCGCCGGGAGATCCGTCCCCCGGTAGAACCTACGCTACGAGCACGAGGGGAATACCGTGAACCACATGCCGTCCGCCGCCGCGCCGGCCGGAACCACAGTCACTGGCAAGCCCGCCGGACACGCCCTGGTGGAGGAACTGCTGCGAACGGAGGGGACCGACGGTGCGACCCTGACGAGGTTGACCCTGCCAGCGCACTGCGCCCACACGGTGGCGGCCGCAGGGGCCGAACTGCTGCTGTACGTGCTGAGCGGGGAGGCGATCCTCAGCGTGCAGGGCGAGTCCCGGAGGGCGGGCAACGGATCCGCCGTGCACGCGGTGGACGGCGACGTGGTGGAGATCACCTCCTCCGGGGCACCGGTGGTGGTTCTGCAGTTCTCCGTACCGTTGAGCTCGGACCGGCACGCCCCGCTCGGGCGACGGCAACGCTGGTCGTCCCTGTCCGAACCCGGCCGCGAGGCGGCCACGAGCGACCGGACCTTCGAGGTCCTCCTCGGCCCTGCGCAGGGGTGCTGCCTGGCCACCTTGTTCGTCGGCGTCGTGCCTCCCGGTGCGGCCCCCTGGCACTTCCACCAGTACGCGGAACTGATGGTCCTGCTCAGCGGTAGCACGACGTTCCACGACGCCTGCGGGATGCGGGACATGAAGCCGGGCGATGCCGTTTTCATCCCCTCGCGCGCATTGCACGTCAACGAGAACCCCGGCTGTGAACCGGTCCTCGTCCTCGGCCTGCTGCTGCCGGCGAGCAGCCCGTCGGCGACCTACCTGCCGCACGAGGACACCGCGGTCCCGCACGCCATCGCGCGTCACGCATCGGCCTGACGCGAGCAGGTCTCCCACCCGAGGGCGGTGCCGGCGGGGGCCGCGCCCCCGGCGGCGCCGCCCCCGGCCAGGGATGGCGTCGCTGGCGAGGTCGGTCACGCGGTAGGTCCCGGTCGACGACTGCCAGCGGTCCAGGACGCACTCCAGCACCCCGGAGGAACTCCATCGCCGCTGCCAGCTCGGGCAACCAGGTGGGAGGTGAGCCATCGCCGCTGCAGGTGGTGACCAACGATGCGGGCGGGAGCGATCTGGTTGAGACCCAGTACGTGATCTCTTCGCTGGTGACGATGGTCTACCTCCTCGGCGCCCTGGTGAGGCAGTTGATCGGGCACGCCGGCGCCGAGGGCGCGATGGGCATCGGGCTGTCGCAGGTACCGGCCCCTCTGCTGGGCCTGAGGAGCCTGGCCGCCCTCACCTGCATCGGCAGGAAGGCGGTGCACCAGCCGGCACTGCCTGTCCCTGCTCGCCGCTCTCCTGCGGCCGCCGCGATGGTCGGAACGCCTGAGGAGGTCATCGAGCGGATCCGGTACTGCGAGTCACGCGGCGTCGACGAGTTCAGCTTCTGGGTCGACAACAGCATGTCGCACGAGGAGGAGCGCACCTCCCTCGCGCTGTTCGTCGAGCAGATCGTCCCCGCCTCCAGCGCCCAGCACTGAGCAAGGAGGGGAAGGGAGGGCTTCGCTCCGCTGATCGCCTGCGTGGAGGTGGGGCTCCGTCCTGCCCGCGGGCGGTGCCGTCCCTCGGACCTGGCCGCGTCGGCGGTGCCGTCGACGAGGGTCGCTTCCGCGATCGCCGGCGCTCGGGTGCTCGGCTCGTGGCGGTTGCGGTGCAGCAGGACAGCGGATGCGGTGCGGCAGTGCCGTGCGGCCGGCGAGCTGATCTCCAGTTCTCGCGTCAGCGCGAGAGCAGGCACACAGTCACGTGATCTCGGAGGCGAAGCCGTGCATGATCACGACGACGCGCCGCCTCCAACATCACGATCGCTCGACGGGGTTGCCCAGCACGCTCTCAGTCGGTGCGGGCGTTGTAGACCGTGGCCCCGGTGGCGGCGACGTGCGCGGCGTAGTCGCGGTAGACGTCCAGCGCCTCCGCGCGCAGGACGTCGGTGACGACCGCGATCCCGCGGGCCTCGAACTGCTCGGCCCAGTCGTCGCGGACGGGGCCCTCGTCGAAACCGGTGATCTCCTCCAGCTCCGGGCCGGAGCCGGCGACGACCAGCGTGCGCACCCCCGACCACAGCGTCGCGCCGTAGCACTGGGCGCAGGGACGCCAGTTGACGACGAGCTCGCGGCGGGCACCACCGGCACCCAGGTCCCAGGAACCGGTGCGGGCCTGCGCCAGGCCGAGCGCGGTGACCTCGGCGTGGCCGGAGGAGATGCCGGTCGAGAGCACGACGTTGACGCCGACCGAGACGACCTGCCCGGTGTCGCTGTCGACGACGATCGCGGCGAAGGGGCCGCCGTTGCCCTCGCGGAAGTTGCGGGCGGCCAGGCGGTGCACCAGGGCCATCCGGTCCTCACGGCTGGGCAGCACGGTCGGCACGTCGGCGAGTTCGTCGTCGACCCAGGCGGGCAGGGCGATGGTGAAGGCGTGCGCGAGAGTCTTGGACAGCAGCATCGAGTGCGCCCTTTCTGGGGTGGTGACGATGAGGTGGGCGGAGTGTCCGGGGTCGACTTCGTCGATCATCACTTCAGGCCGGTCGTGGCGATGCCCTGGATGAAGTACTTCTGCAGGAAGAGGAACAGGACGAGGACGGGCAGGAGGATCGTCACCGACCCCGCCAGCAGCACACCGTAGTCGGTGGTGTTCGCGGCAGCCGAGGCCACCGCGAGCCCCACGGGCAGGGTGTAGTTCGCGACCGACTGGGCCACGACCAGCGGCCACAGGAAGTAGTTCCAGCTGTTGAGGAACGTGAAGATGGCCACCGTGGCGATGGCGGGTCCGAGGAGCGGCAGGAAGATCCGGAAGAAGATGCCGAACTCACTGGCCCCGTCGATGCGCGCGGCTTCCAGGAGCTCGTCGGGGATGGAGCTCGCGAACTGGCGCATGATGAACACTGCGATGGGCATGACCAGCATCGGCAGGACGATGCCCGCCAGGCTGTCGACCAGACCGAACTGGACGATGATGACGAACTGCGGAACGAACACGGCCACGTAGGGGATCGTCATGGCCAGGACGACGCACGCGAACACGACGCCCCGCCCGCGGAAGGGGATCTTCGCCAGCGCGTACCCCGCCATGGCGGAGAACGCCACGTTGGCCACCACCGTGACGACCGACACGATGGCGCTGTTGACGAAGTACCGACCGAAGTTCTTCTCGGTGAACAGCACGACGTAGTTGTGCAGGTTGGTGAACGACTCCGGCAGCCAGCCACCCGGGTTCGCGGTGAACTCGCCCTGGTCCTTGAAGGACCCGAACAGGACGAGCGCGAAGGGGGCGAGCATGAGGACCGACACCACGAGGAGCAGGATGTAGATCCCGGTGACGGCTCCGGGGGACGTCCGGGCCGTCGCCGACGTGGAAGCGGCGGGCTCGGCCGGGGATGCGGCCGTGTTAGCGGCGCTCATGACGTGGACCCTCAATCTCTCGAGCGGAGCAGCCGCACCTGCGTGATGCTCACGACGAGCACGACGACGAGCAGGATCATGGAGCCGGCCATGGAGTGGGCGATGTTGCCGTAGCCGAACTGGTCGTACACCCACTTGGCCACCGATTCGGTCGCACTCAGGGGACCACCGTTCGTCACGAGGTAGGGCTCGTCGAAGATGTTGAGGAAGGACACACTCATCAGCACCGACACCAGCAGCGTGGTGGGTCGCAGCAGAGGCACGGTCATGGTGAGGACCCGCCGCCAGTACCCGGCGCCGTCGAGGGCCGCCGCCTCGTGCACTTCCTCGGGCACCGACTGCAGACCGGCGAGGAACAGCACCATGCACGTTCCGATGTTGCGCCAGACGGTGAGCAGGAGCACGGCGAAGACGGCCCAGCCGGGCCGGCCCAGCCAGTTCGGTCCTTCGACGCCCAGCACGGACAGGAAACCGTTGACCGGCCCCTCCCGCGTGAAGGCGTACTGCCAGAGCACTGCGGCCGCGACGATGTTCGCGATGACGGGGACGTAGATGACGGCCCGGAAGACGCTGCGCAACCTGCGGATCCCTGAGTCGAGCGCCAGGGCCAGCACGAACGCCGTGGCCATCGTGGTGGGTACGCCGACCACCACGAAGAGCGCGGTGTTGAGCATGGCGCGCTGGAAGCCGGGGTTGCCCAGGATCGTCCGGAAGTTCTCCAGACCCGTGAAGGTCACCGCCAGCGGGGTGCGCAGGTCACCCACCCCGATGTCCGTCAGGCTCAGGAAGACCGCCATGAGGGCTGGGACCACGCTGAACACCAGGAAGACGGCGACGAACGGCGTGACGAACAGCCAACCGGTCGTCTGGTGCGAGGAGACCCGACCGCGGCGGCGGGACGCCGGGGGCGGGGTGGTCGGGACGGACGTGCCGGGTGCGGTGACGGCCACGGTCAGGCCCCTGTGCCGACTGACTCGGCCTGGCTCTGGGCTTCGTCCAGCGCCTCCTGAGCCGTCGCGGTCCCGCGGGCGACGCGTTCCATCTGCTCGCCGATGATGTTGGCCACCTGGCTCCACGTCGCGGCGGTGGGCGTCGTGAAGGTGCTGTCCAGCGAGTCCCGTACGGGAGCGAGGAGAGCGTCGTCGGCGATGGCCGGGTCGTCCCAGGCTGCTTCGACGGCGGGCAGGTTGCCGAACGTCTGGTACCACTGCACCTGGACCTCGGGGCGGGACATGTACTCCACGAACTTCCAAGCCGAGGACGCGTTGCCGCCGCCGTCGAGGACGGCGAGACTGCCGCCTCCCAACGCACCGGCGCTGGTTCCTCCCGGTCCGGCCGGCATGGCGTAGGCGGCGATGTTCGCCTTCGTCCAGTCCGCGCCGTTGGCCTCGTCGATCCAGCCCGGCAGCCACGGCCCGTTGGAGACGTTGACGACGTTCCGACCCGAGGTCAGCCACGGCACGGTGTCCAGGAACGCCGGACCGTCGGCTGACGAGTAGCCCTTGGTGAACATGGAGCCGAAGTACTCCAGAGCCGCCACGTTGGCGGATGTGTTGAGGGTCCACCGACTGCCGTCGTCGCTGAGCAGGGACGAGTCGTTCTGGTGCACGTACTCCAGGAGCGCCTCCGCGGAGTACTCGTCCCAACCCACCGCCAGGCCCAACGGGGTGCTGTGTCCGGCATCGAGAAGGGACTGGCAGAAGGCCTCGTTCTCAGCCCACGAGGTGGGCGGGACCAGACCCAAGCCGTCCACGATGTCCTTGCGGTAGTAGTTCACCCTGGCGTAGGCGTACCACGGCACAGCCTTGGGCGCACCGCCGGACGTGACGCCCTGGACAGCCGCTTCGTAGAACGAGCTCATGTCGAGCAACCCGTCGGGCACTGTCTGGAAGGCGCCGGTCGCCAGGATCGAGGACTGCGTCTGGGAGTAGAGCGACACCAGGTCCGGCACCTTGCCCGCGGCGATGGCTGCGGTGAGCTTGGTGTCGAAGTCCTCCGAGGGGATGGTCGTGACGTTGATCCTGACGTCGGGGTTCTCCTCGGTGAACGCCGCGACGAAGTCCGGCAGCGAGTCACCGTCGGGGGCACCAGCCCAGAACTCGACCGTGCCCGTCGCGGGTCCGTCGGAGACCGTGGCGGAGGAGTCGCTGGTGCCGCTGGGGTCGCTGCGACCGCAGGCCGCGAGGGCGCCGGCGGCAGCGAGGGCCGTGACGCCGGTCAGAACGGCACGACGGTTGGGAACGCGTTCAGCGTGGGTCGACATGGGCCGGATCCCCTCGGATGGGTTCTGAGCGAACGATTCGATGACGGTCGAACTGGACCGGAGGTACGACGCGAAGATCCGGAAACGGTCGGCGGTGCCGACCAGGACGAAACGTGGTCCCTCGGTGCGTCTGTGGTGACGGTACCTGGAAATCTCTGGTTTTCCCCGATCCGGTGGAAAGTTCACATCCCTGTAACGTGTTCGGACGCGCAGACCCGACCGGCACTGACGGGGGTCTTCGACGGCGGTCAGACAGGAACGCTCTCGAGGAGGTGCGCGACGGCTCGCGCGGCGCGCACCGCCGTCACGACACCCGTCAGCGTGGAGTTGCCGACGACGGCGGTCGGGACGACCGCGCCACCCGCGAGGTGCAGGTTCTCGAACCCCCAGACCCGTCCCGAGGCATCACACACCGAGGTTCCGTCATCACTCGGGCCACTGCGCGTCGTGCCCGTCCAGTGCAGCGACGAACCCGGCGCCAGCAGAGCCGAGTCCCTGACCGGATCGAACTCACCGAGCGCCGAGGCCATCTCGACCTGCGTAGTCCTCGACTGTTCGATGAGTTGGAGATCGCCTGTACTGTAGCTGAAGTGAACGGAGATGCTCGGCATGCCGGCGGCGTCGAGCCGGTCCTCGGCGAACTCCAACCGGTTCTCGGCCCGCACTTCGTTGGGGACGTAGAGGGAAACTCCCACGGAGTACGCGAGCCGCTCCCCCGACTCGTCGACGAAGACCCTGTCCATGATCTGACCGTGGAAGGGTTGACGCTCCCCGGAGTGCGGCAACCAGTAGGAACCCAGCGCCCACTCCCCCTCCAGGGGGAGCGGAACCTCCGACAGCCCGACACCGAACCTGCGCAGTTCCGCCGTCACCTGACCGGTGAGGAACGCGTGCTCGTTGAGGTACCGGCCGAGGGCCGGGGGCCTGATTCCTGACGCGAACAGGAGCTGCGGAGTCCGGAAGGTGTCGGCGGCCACCGCGACCGCGCGCGCCGGGACGTCCCACTCCTCGCCTGTGGCCACTTCGCGAACTCGAACTCCGGAAGCCCTCGCGGTGTCGTGCAGGATCTCGGTGACGATCGTCCCTGTGAGCCGCTCGAAGTCCTCGCCGTTCGGTGCCAGCATGCGCGGCAGGACGGTGTTCGGCCCCGTCCTGGCCAGCGGTCCGCGTTCTCCGGGGGCGACGGCCATCGGCATGTGCTGGGGATGACGACCTGGGGCGCTGACGTGGCCGTGTACGCGCTCGAGGATCCCGAGGAGGCGCTCGCCCACGACGTTGGTGCCGAAGGGGCGTGGGTGGACGTGGAGGAGAGCACGCGCAGTCTCGAGGTCGACGTCCCACTGCGCCGCGTCGGGGCCGGCGAACGTCTCGCTGCCCCAGGGCCAGGGCGTTGCGGCCGTCCAGTGCACGCCCATGCCGCCCGCGTTCCAGCCGAGGGCGGCGTCGGTCATGGCGCCGGCGTCGGATCCGAAGGCGGACACGTTGTACATGCCGGGCCGGACACCGCGCACGTCGCCGCCCATGGAGGGGCTGGTCGCGGCGCCGAGGTACAGCGACTGGATGCCCGTCTGCACGCGGTCGAGGTAGGCATCGCGGACGTCCTGCTCGGCGGAGTCGTGCAGGTGCTGACCGGGGACCGTCCCGATGGGTGGACCGGCGTCGATCATCACGATCCGGGCTCGGGGCACAGCGGTGCGGACCTGCTGGGCCAGGGCGGCGCCCATGATTCCACCGCCGACCACGAGCAGGTCGGCGGGTGCGGTGGTGCGCGGCACGGTGACCTCCGGGGTTATGCGCGGAGGTAGCAGATTAGGGGGAAAGTCGCTCGCGGTCTAGGTGCCTGCCCCCGTGAGTTCGTCCTCGGCCCGGGTCCGGGCCAGCTGGATCGCCCCGAGCAGCGGCCAGTCCTGCCCCAGCGCACTCGGCCGCAGCCGAACCGGTGGAGCGCCCGCGGCCCGCAACCGTTCCGCCAGCCGCGGCACCAGGACGTCCGCCACCTCAGCCATCGCCCCCCCGAGCACGACGACCGGTGGAGCCAGCGTCCAGGCGAACGTCTGCAAGACGGCTGCGACGGGCGTGACGAACTCGTCCACCAGGGCCTGGGCACCGGGATCACCGGCACGGGCGGCCTGGAACGTCGCCAGGGCCTCCTCCTGCTGGGCGCGCAGGGGGGAGCTGAGCAGGCCCAGCGGGTGATCCTCCAGGCTCACCAGGCCCAGCGTCGGTGCGTGCACGATCTCGCCGGCGGCGCCCTGGAAGCCCCGGTGCACCTCACCACGGATGACGATGCCCGCGCTGGCGCGCATGCCTGCCAGCAGCCACGTGAAGTCGACCTCCCCCACCGCCGCGCCCACGGCACGCTCAGCCAGCGCCGCCAGGTTGACGTCGTTGTCACCGGCGAAGGGGAAGGGGAAGGAGCCGGACAGGGCCTCGGCGGGAGAGACGCCGACCCAGGCGGGGGCGTTGACGAGCGAGAGCACCCGCCCCTGGGAGTCCATCGTCCCACCCGAGGCGACCCCCCCGACACGTACGCGGCTCACCGGCCGCCTCGAGGTGACGATGACCGAGTTCATGACGTCGACGGCTTGGCCGAGCGACGACTGAGGGTCGTAGTAGTCCCGCAGCTCGCGTCGTTCCCGGGCCAGGATCCGTCCCCGCACATCCGTCAACGCCGCCTGCACCGAAGCGGTGTCGATCTGCACGGCGGCGAGCAGGACGCTCTCCGCGAGGAACTGGTAAGCCCGCGGTGGCCGCCCCACGCCACCGGTCACGCCACCGGCGACGGGCGCGACCTCCTCCACGAGCCCCTCGCTCACGAGGTCGGACAGGATCAGTTCCACCGTCCGGCGCGACAACCCCGTCAAGGACGTCAGCCGAGCCATCGTCAAAGGATGGTCCACCGCGAGGAGGTGACGCACCGTGAGTGAGGCGTTGAGTCGGCGCATGACCGCCGGGTCGACTGCTGGCACGCAAGGAGGCTAGGTCCTGGCCCAGCCGCGGTCACCCCGCTATTCTGCGCGAATGTTGCAGAACGAAGGCGTCCCCATCGAGTACGGCGTCGACCTCGTGACCTTCTACCACCCCGGCTTCTGGGGCCTGAGCTCCGAGCAGGACATGGTCGCCTGGTGCGTCGCGCATCCGCGGGAGATGTGGGAGCGCATGCTGGACGCCCTCGCCGAGGCCGGCGTCTCGCGGATGGAGGTGACCTTCCCACCCCTGGACTTCCGCAGCGCCCTCACCGCCTACGGACCCGCTGAAGCGGTCCGCGAAGCGTTCGGCCGTCGTGGCGTGAAGGTGGTCTCCGGCTTCCTCAACGGCACGCACTGGGGCACCTGCTCCCCGGAGGAAGCCGTCGCCGACGTCCGTGACTACGCCGGATTCCTGCACGCGCTCGGAGCGGACATCCTGGTGCTCGGTACACCCATGACCCACGGGGGTCCCGACAGCCCCGTCGAGCCGCTCGACGCCACCGGCCGACAGGCCCTGCTGGAGACGCTGGCGGCCAACTGCGACGCGGTCGGCGCGTCGCTCGCCGAACTCGGCATCCGTCTCGCCATCCACACCGAGTCGCACTCGATCACGGTCCAGCACGCGGACATCGCCACGATCATGGACTTGACCGACCCAGCCCTCGTCGGCCTGTGCCCGGACTCGGCACACATCACGCTGTCCGGGGGTGACCCCGTGGCCATCGCACGGGAGTTCGCCGACCGGGTCGTGATCTCGCACTGGAAGGACGCTTCCGGCCCCTTCCCCGCCGATCTCGTCCTCGACGAGAACGTGCACGCCGTCCACCGCCGCTTCATGCGCCCCCTGGGCGAAGGAGTCGTCGACTTCGAAGGCTGGGCGAAGGTCATGTCCACTACTGCCACCGCCGGCGTACGACTCATCGAACTGGACGCCGCTCCCAACCCCGTCGCTGACGTCGTCGCTGCGCGCGCCTTCGCGGAGGAACTACCCGAGTAGTCCCCGTCGCGCAGCCCGGACATCGCGAGCTGCTGCTCGTCGCACGACCCGCCGCGAGGTGGACAGTCACATGGCCCACACCCTGTCGGCGGCCCTGGCCCACCGGTGTTGCAACTCCTCCCACTGCGAGGTCGGGAGTTCGCGGTCGCAGATCAGCGCACACGTCAGCTGCAGCCGGCCCAGGGTGCGGGCGGAGCGGACTGCGCGACGGATGCGCAGACGCGGTCAGCCGCGGGCACCACGCACGGTCGGGAAACCGTCGACCGACGACAGGAACCAGGTGTACCGGGCGCACACGTTGGTGACGACAGGCGTGGCTGGCGAACGAGAAGGCCCCGGGTGCTTGGTGGAGGTCTCTGACGCCGTCCATCAAGACCACCGGAGACCCTCACGTCCCAGGCCAACGCCTGCCTGGTCCCGCACGGCAGACGTCTGCTGGTCCACCGCGTCCTGCACGAAGGCCGCTCGCCGGCGCACGGGGCCGAGGAGATGGGCGCCTGGCGCAGGACCACCTGCTACGGGATCGACCGGTACCAGGTCGAAGGCGAGCCCGGCCTGCTCGACCGCTGCGCCCACGCCGAGGTCCTCCCCGGTGAACGGGCCCAGACCTGCGCGCGGGGTTCTTCACCCGCGTTCAGCGAGTGGTGACCGACGACGTCCCCGCCTACCGCGAGCCAGTGGCGTTCCGGGCCGCGGTCGGGGCCGGGCAGGAACTCCCCCATCCAGACCACCCGTGGACCGACGAGAAGGTGGAGCGGTTCAACCGCACCACCGAACCCATCACGCACTCGGACGGCAGACTCCGATCACCCGGCCACCTGTCACCGACCTCGTGGCTGAGTGCAGCTGGGAGCGGGGAACTCGACTCAGTACGGCACAGAGCAGGGTGAGGACGGCAGCAACGGCCAGGCCCGCCCCGATGTCACACCGTGCGGGGTCCAGTCGGCGCGACATCGGCCAGCAACCCCACCAACGACCGGTCGTGGTGGCGGGGTGCGAGCACGCACAGACCCACCGGGAGCTCCCCGACGCGGCCCCACGGCAGTCCCAGCGCGGGGACACCGGCCTGGGAGGCGAGGGTCGACAACTGCAGCGTCCCGGCCCGGGCGGCCTCGAACTGCGCGGGGGTGGCGTCGGCGCGGGGCGCCGGGGTCGCGGTGCTCGGCAGGCACAACCACCCTTCTTCCAGGACCGCGTCCAGGCGCTCGCGGGTCGCAGCGATCACCGCCCGCGCCGCGGCGAGGGCACCGGCGCCGACGTCCGCACCCACCCGGAACCGGGCCTCCACCGCGCGGGAGAGGGCGCCGGGGTTGTCCCGGATGAACCCGCCGTGGCTCGCCCACGCCTCGGCTGCCTGCACCGTGCGGAACGCAGCCGTCCAGGACGCGACCTCGGCCGCGGTGAAGTCCCGGCCGGTCACCTCGGGCAGGTCGAGCACGGGGCAGCCGGTCTGCACCGCCAGGGCCAGCACGGCGGCCTCGACGGCCCGCGCGGTGGCGGGCTCGGCCAGTCCGAGCAGGGTTGCGCTGCGCAGCAGGGCTCGGGGCCGTCGGAGCGGGGCGGGGGCACCGACCGGCAGCAACACCGCTGCGGCCGCGGCGAGGACGTCGGGGCGCCGGGCCAGGAGGCCGACGGTGTCGAAGGACGGGGCCAGAGGAAGCACACCGGTGGTGTCGACGACACCGTGGGTGGGCCGCCAGGCGTAGAGGCCGCTGAACGAACCGGGCACCCGCAGGGAACCCGCGGTGTCGGTTCCCAGGCCCACGTCGGCAGCGCCGGCGGCGACCGCTGCCGCGGCGCCGGAGGAGGACCCCCCGGGAACCCGGCCCGGGGCGGCGGTGTTGCGCGGTGTGCCGTAGTGGGCGTTGACGCCCATGAGGGAGAAGGCCAGCTCGTCGGTGTGCGTGATGCCCGCGACCTCGGCGCCGGCGTTCAGCAGCACCTGCAGGGCGGGGGCGTTCGCGGTCTCGACGGGAGCCGACGCCAGCCAGCGCGGCACCCCGCCCCCGACGCGCTGACCGGCGACGGCGACGAGGTCCTTCACCGCGACCCGGACCCCCGCCAGCGGCCCGTCCCCCCGCGCCCCGGGCAGCGGTGCAGGTTCGGTGGCGGTGCGCCACGTGGCGGGGTCACCAGGTGCGGGGTCCGGCGGCGGGCCGGCAGCCGGTGGCGCGCTGGAGACGTGCGCGGCCCTGATCTGCCAGCCGTTGGTTCCGCGGTGCCACAACTGGGTCTGCAGCCCGTGGCCGCCGTCGAGGCGTTCGGTCTCGGAGATCGTCAGCGCGGCATCGGCCGAGACGGGACGCAGGTGCACCCGGCGCAACCACCGTGCGGGCGCACCTCCCCGGGCGCGGCGGAAGGCGGCGATGTGCTCGTGCCCCACCAGTGCTGCACCGGCCTCGGCGCGCACGGTCTCGCCCCCGGGCTGGAAGGACAGGTCGAGTCCTTCGACGTCGTCCTTCCGCAGCGCCTCCTCGTACCGCGCTGCGGCGGCGAGCAGACCGCCTTCGTCGAAGTCGGGCACGGGTCTTCTCCCCTGATCGGTGGGTTGGTGGCTGGGTCGGCGGTGGAGGTCTTCGCGGGGGGCGGCCGACGGCACCGTGAGGGCGCGTCCGGTCACCGGTGCCGGCAGCCGCTCAGCGGGGCTCGAGCTCACCCAGCGCGTCGTGGGCCCGCGCGACCGCCTGCACCCGCTCCTGGCCGCGCCGTCCCCGCCGGGCCAGCGCCCCCTCGGCCAGGAGCGCGGCGGTGGTCATGACGGCCGCGTAGCTGTCGAAGGCACCAGGCCCCTCGACCGGGACCACGAGCCGGTGAGCCACCGGTGCCGCCGCAGGGCCGGCGGCGGGGTCGGTGAGCAGGACGCAGGGGACGTCGAGCTCGGCGGCGTGCTGGAGCGCGGCCGCCACGGACGGCGTCCGCCGGCGGAAACCCACCACGACCAGGACGTCGCGGCGGTCGAGCCCGGCGAGCTCCTCGGCCACCGTCTGCCCGGGCACGGGACCCACGGCGACGTCGGCCCGGGCCTGCAGGAGTTGTTCGCGCAGGTGCAGCGCGACCGGGTAGCTGTTGCGCCAGCCCAGGACGAGGACGCGGCGAGCCCGGGCCAGCAGGTCCGTCACGGCGTCGAGGTCCACGTCGGCGAGGTGAGCGGCGGCGCGGGTGAGGTTCTCGGTGTCGTGGGCGACGTGGGCCTGCAGGGGACTGCGCCCCTGTGGCAGGCCCCCCAGCGGAACTCCCCGGGTGCGCAGGGCGCGGGCGTCGGCGCGGGCCTGGGCGTAGGAGGAGAAACCCAGCCGGCGGAAGAACCGGCTGACCGTCGCCTTGGACGCCCCGCACAGTTCGGCCAGTTCCGCGGTGCTGTACCCGGCCAGGTCGACGTCGCGTTCGAGGACCACCCGGGCCAGTTGCCGCTCGGAGGGGGTGAGGCGTGACCAGGAACTCTCGATGCGTTCTCGCACGCTGCTCTCCACGCCCGGTCGCACCCCGGTCATGACCGGCGCGCGGCCAGGTCGAGCACCGCGGCTTCGAACGCGTCCAGGCCGGCGGCGACGTCGGCCGGCGTGACGTTCTCCCCCGGCGCGTGGCTGATGCCGTCCTCGCACCGCACGAAGATCATCGCCACCGGCGCGATGGCCGCGATCGCCATCGCGTCGTGGCCGGCGCGGCTCCAGATCCGCAACGGTTCGGCATCACCGGTGGCGGTGATCGCCGCGGTCACGGACTCCACCAACCCCGCGTCGCAGTACACCCCGGCCGCGTTGTGCACCTCCGAGAGCTCGAACTCCAGCCCGCGGCCGGCGCAGAACTGCTCGGCGTACGCGCGGATCGCCTCGACGAGGGCGTCGCGGTCCTCGTCGTGCTCGGCGCGCACATCGAGGGAGAACTCGACCAGCCCCGGGACGACGTTCACCCCACCGGGGAAGGCCTGCAGGCGGCCGACGGTCGCGATGCCGCCGCGTTCGACGGCGAGCCGTTCCACCGCCAGGACGACTTCCGACGCGCCGACCAGGGCGTCGCGGCGCTTCGGGTACGGCGTACCGCCGGCGTGCCGGGCCTCCCCCACGACCCGACCGGTGAACCGCCGGGCCCCGGCGATCGAGGTGACGACGGCGAGGGGACGGTCGGCGGCCTCGAGGTGCGGGCCCTGCTCGATGTGCAGTTCGAGGTAGCCGACGAGTTCTTCGCGCCTGCGGGCGGCCTCGTGCACGCGGGCGGGGTCCAAACCGAACGCCTCGGCGGCTTCGCGCACCGTCGTCCCGTCGCGGTCGGCGCGGTCCCACCAGTCCTCGTGCCAGTTCCCGGCGACGGCGAAGCTGCCCATCAGCGCGGTCGAGAACCGGGTGCCCTCCTCGTCGGAGAACGCGACGACCTCCAGCGCGAACGGGAGTTCGCAGGCCCGGGGCGCGAGTCTGCGGGCGACCTCGATCGCGCTGGTGACGCCGAGGACGCCGTCGTAGCGGCCGGCGTCGGTGACGGTGTCCAGGTGCGAGCCCAGGACGAGCGCCGGCAGTCCCGGTTCGCGCCCCTCCAGCCGGCCCCACTGGTTGCCGGCCTGGTCGCGCCAGGTGCGCATCCCGATCTCGGCCATCCACGCGGCGGCCATCTCGTTGACCCTGGCGTGTTCGGGCGAGAGGTGGACGCGTTCGATGCCGTGCTCGATCGCCGAGACCGCAGCGAGTTCGTCACACCGGTCCAGCACCCCTCGGGCGTCGCTCACCGGATCCGCGGCGCAGTTCACGGCGCCGGTCTGCGCGGGGTGCGGGCTCACGCGTAGACCCCCTGCGCCGCCGTCGTCCCCCCACCGGGCTCGACGACCGCCCCGTGGGCGCGCAGCACCGCCTCCAGCGCGGCGAGCGTCACCAGGACGGCGTCCTTGCGGGCGTTGTACCCCATCGTCCCGATGCGCCAGACCCGCCCGGCCAGCGGGCCGAAGCTGGTGCCGATCTCGATGCCGTAGTCGTGCAGCAGTTCGGCGCGCACGGCGTCCCCGTCCACCGCGGCGGGGATCTGCACGGCCACGACGTTGTGCATCTTGTGGTCCACGTCGCCGAAGACCTCCAGCCCCAGCCCGCGGACTCCGGCGAGCATCGCGTCCCCGTGCAGCCGGTGCCGCGCGATCCCCTGCGGCAGACCCTCTTCCAGCACCAGCCGGGCGCACTCGCGGGCGCCGTAGAGCATGGTGGTGGCCTCGGTGTGGTGGTTCAGACGCTTCTCGCCCCAGTAGTCGAGGATCATCGCCAGGTCGAAGTAGTTCGAGCGGATCCGCGCCAGGGCGGGGGCGTTCCCCGGCGAGGCCCCGTCGGCGAGGGGATCGGCGTAGGGGTCGGCGCGCAGCCCCGCCTCGACGCTGCGGCGGGCGTCGACGACGGCCACGGCCCGCGGGGACAGTGAGAGCGGGGAACTGCCCGAGGGGCCTCCCAGGCACTTCTGCAGACCGGCCGAGGCGGCGTCGACCTCCCAGGCGTCCATCTCGAAGGGGTTACCGGCCAGGGACGCGGTGCAGTCGACGTAGAGCAGCGCGCCGTGACGGTGGCACATCGCGCCGACGCCCTCCAGGGGCTGGTTCATCGTCGTGGAGGTGTCGCCCTGGACGAGGGCGACGAGGGCGGGACGGACCTCGCGGACGGCCTCCTCGAGCTGCTCGAGGGTGAACACCTGCCCCCAGGGGACCTCGCGGACGTGGACCTCGGCGCCGCAGCGTTCGGCGATCTCGCGCAGCAGGTGCCCGAAGCGGCCGAACACGGGGACCAGGACCTTGTCGCCGGGGGTGATGAGGGAGACGAGAGCGGCCTCGATCCCGGCGCGGGAGGTGCCGTCGACCAGGACCGTCGCCTCGTTGCGGGTGCGGAACACCTCGCGGTACAGCGCCTGCGTCTCGGTCATGTACGCCGTCATCGCCGGGTCGTACTGGCCGACGAGCTGGGCCGACATGGCGCGCAGGACGCGGGGGTCGACGGTGATCGGTCCCGGCCCCATGAGCAGCCGCGGCGGCGGAGCGACGGGGGCTCCGACGGCGGTGCGCAGGAGGCCGACATCGTGCATCGTCTGTTCCACGAGGGAGATCATATGCAACGATCGTTCCACCCCGGTACCCCTCTGGAGAGTTTCTTGACGGTCCACCACCTGCCCTCCACCCCCGCCACCGTCCGGTGGGGCGACCTGCCCGTCGCCGGGGACCGACCCGTCCTCGAGGTCGACCCCGGCGACGTCGTGATCGTCGACACCGTCAGCCACGAGGGGATCTTGGAGGACCAGGGCCGCGACCCCCTGGGGTTCTTCACCGCCCGCGGCATCGACCCCGCCGCGGTTCTGCCCGACGCCGTCGAGATCGCCCGCTCGGTCGCCCACGACCCCGCCGTCCAGGGCCCGCACGTCGTCACCGGACCCGTCCGGGTCCGCGGTGCCCGGCCCGGCGACGTCCTCTCGGTCACCGTCGAGGACCTCGTCCTGCGCGCCGACCACGGCATCGTCAGCAACCGCCACGGCCGCGGCGCCCTGCCCGGGGAGTACCCCGCCGGAGGCGCCGACGTGTTCTCCGTGCTGGCCCGGGTCGAGACCGACCCCGCCACCGGCGCCCGGCGCGGCTCGATGCCGGCCGGTCCCCGCACCGACGCGCGCGTCCGGTTCCCGCTGAAACCCTTCCTCGGCCTCGTCGGCGTCGGCACCCCCGGCCCGCAGCGCCTGCACTCCGTGCCCCCCGGGATGCACGGCGGGAACCTCGACGTGTCGGTCCTCGGGGCCGGCTCCACGTTGCACCTGCCCGTCCAGGTCGACGGCGCCCTCTTCCACACCGGCGACCCGCACTACTCCCAGGGTGACGGCGAGGTCGCGCTCACCGCGTTCGAGGCCCCGCTGCGGGCCAGGATCCGCCTCGACCTCCTGCCCGCCGACGCCGTGCGGGTCCGCGATGCGCTGTGGGGAGAGACCCCGGACCTGCTGGTGCCCATCGGGATCGACCTGGACCTGGACGAGGCGGTGCGCAAGGCCGTCCGCACCGCCATCGCCCTGCTCGTCGACCTCGGCATGGACCCCGCCCACGCCCTGGCCTACCTCTCGGCCGCCGGCGACTTCGCCGTCTCCCAGGTCGTCGACCGGGTCAGCGGGGTCCACGGCCTCATCCGCAAGGCCGACCTCGCCGAGCTGCGCGAACGCGTTCCCAGGTCGACCTGAGCCGGTCAGCGATCGGTCCCTGGCCCCACCTCACCGGTCCGCCCGTTCCCTGCGGGCCCGGTACCGGGCGGCTGAGCGGTCCGACGGCCCCGGTTCGGGTGAGTCGACGTACGGGCCAGGCGCAGCCCTGATGCGCCGTCCCTCACGGGCGCGGCAGGAGCTCACCTCGCGGCGCGGCGTCCTGGTCGCCCACCTCGATGACCCGGCCCCGCCGCCAGGTCGAACGCCCCACGCCGGTCAGCGAGCGCCCTCCGTGAGGTGTCACGGCGTTCTTGTGCCTCGGGTCCCCAGCGTGGGCCGTCCACTGCTGTTGGAGAGCGACGACGGCGAGGTCGGCGACGTTCCCGACCTCGATGCGGCTCCGGTCAGGCAGTGCGGTGAGCTCAGGGAAGGACTCAGGCGCCGCAGGCCCCGGGGCTGTGGTCCAATCGACACGTGCGGGTAGCGGGGGTCGTCCTGGCCGCGGGTGCGGGGCGACGGCTGGGTGGGCCCAAGGCGCTGGTCTGCAGCGAGGACGGCAGGACGTTCGTCCAGCGGGCCGGTGAACTGCTGATCGACAGCGGGTGCTCGCCGGTCCTGGTCACCACGGGCGCACGGGCGCGAGACGTCGAAGCCCACCTCCCCGCCGGCGCCCACGCCGTCCACGTCCCGGAGTGGCAGTCAGGTCCTGGAGCCGGCCTGGCCCGTGTCCTGCGGCACCCGGAACTCGACCACGTCGATGCCCTGCTGATCACCCTGGTGGATCTGCCGCACGTCACCGGACGCGGCGTCGGGGACGTCCTGGCCCGGGCCCACCGCAACGCCGTGGTCCGAGCCGTGGAACGCGGACGCCCGGGGCACCCGGTGCTCATCGGCCGAGACCACTTCGCTGCCGCCGCGCGGCTCAGCCGAGACGGCCGCGGGCTGAAGGACCTGCTGGCCACCGCCAGCACGGTGCGGGTCGAGGTGACCGGAGCCACCCGCGACGTCGACCGTGCCGGCGACCTGCCCGCCGGTGCGCGGCTTCCGGCGGCGCTGCCACCCCCGCCTCGCGGTCGAGCCAGGCGACACGCTCCGAAGTGACCTTCCGACAGCCGACGCGGGACGTCGTCGTCCGGCGGTCCACGTGCACCGGCTGCCGGCGTCCTGCCGGGTCATCCAGGCACCGCACACCCGCGACCCGACAGCGTCGTCCCCACCGCTGGGGGGGTCGTGGTCGCCGGAGGAGTGGACGCGGTGGTGGACGTCACCGGGCTCGCCTGGTGAATGCTCCCGATCGTCTCGCGGAGGGGGCGTCCACTTCCCCCCCGACGCGAGGCGAGGACCTCGGCCAGGATCGACACGGCCGTCTCCTCGGGGGTGCGGGCCCGCAGGTCCAGACCGATCGGGGACCGCAGACGCGACAGCTCGCTGTCCGTGACGCCGGCCTCCCGCAACTGGCGCAGTCGGTCCTCGTGCGTGCGCCGAGAACCCATCGCGCCCACGTAGGCCGCCGGGCCCCGCAGGGCGACCTCCAGCAGCGGCACGTCGAACTTCGCGTCGTGGGTCAGAACGCACAGCACCGTCCGCTCGTCGACGTCCGTCCGGCTGAGGTAGCGGTGCGGCCAGTCCACGACCACTTCGTGCGCCTCCGGGAACCGTTCCGGGGTCGTGAACACGGCTCGGGCGTCGCACACCGTGACGTGGAAACCCGAGGCCACCGCCAGCCTCGTCAACGCGGCGGAGAAGTCGAGCGCACCGAAGACGATCATCCGCGGCGGCGGCAAGGAGCTTTCGATGAAGACGTCCACGTCGGCGTCCTCCCCCTCGCACGCCGCAGGGTCGTCCGCCGGCCGGGTCAGGCGCACGAGGCCGGTCCTGCCGGCTCGCAGGGACGCACGGGCAGCGGACACGACGGCCCGGTCCAGGCCCGGCGAACCCGTCGACCCGGTGACCGTCCCCTCGGTGACGGCCACGACGCCGGCGCCTGTCCGCCCCGTCACGACCGTGGCCGTGGCGACCGGTGTCCGGTCCAGGACGGCTCGGCGCACGGCGCAGACCGGGCCGAGGTCAGCAGGGGTGTAACGCCGGATGAGGACGTCCATCTCCCCGCCGCAGGTCAACCCGACGGCGAGGGCGTCCTCGTCGCTGACCCCGAAGTGCTCCAGCCGAGGCCGGCCGTCCCCGAGCACGTCGAGCGCCAGGTCGTAGACCGCTCCTTCGACGCACCCTCCGGACAGGCTGCCGACCACCTGAGCCCGGTCGTCGACCAGCATGGCCGCGCCCGGCCCTCGCGGGGCCGAGGACCACGTGCGGACGACCGTGGCCACCGCCACTGAACGCCCGGCCCCCAGGAGTTCTGCCACCGCCACCCGCACGTCCTTCACTGCGCCCCCTCCGCGCCGGGTGCGCCCGCCGTCACCCGTTCACCGCCCGCCAGACCCGATCGGCCGACAGCGGCAGCTCGTGGAACCTGTGTCCCACCGCGTCGTGCACGGCGTTGGCCAGGGCCGGGGCGACGGGGTTGAAGGGCGCCTCGCTCATCGACTTGGCCCCCAGTGGGCCGATGGTGTCGTAGGTGTCGGCGAACAGGACCTCGGTCTCGGGGACGTCGTCGAGGCGGGGCAGGTAGTACTCCCGCAGCGACTGCGTCGGGCTCTGGCCGTCGGGCCCGACCCGGACCTCCTCGAACAACGACGCACCGATGGCCTGGGCCACTCCCCCTTCGACCTGCCCCCGCAGCTGCGCCGGGTTCAGGACGGTTCCGGCGTCCACGGCTTGCACCGAGCGCAGGATGCGCACCTGCCCGGAGTCCACGTCGACCGCGACGCGGAACGCCTGGACGTTGAAGGCGACCGAACGCAGCCGCGCGCCGTCGGACCCCTCGGCCCGCGGGCCGTGTCCGAAGCGTCGGTGGAACGCGGCGTGCAGCTGGGACAGGTCGATCGACCGTCCCGCGGCCGAGACCGTCGACGGCTCCAGGCTCACCTGGTCCGGACGACACCCCAGGAGTTCGGCGGCGAAGGTGCGCACCTGGGCGGCGACCTCCTCACAGGCGATGAGCAGCGCCTTGCCCGCGACGACCGACCCCGCCGATCCGAAGGCCCCGGTGTCGTGTGCGACGAGGTCGGTGTCGCTCTGCCGCAGGCGGATGCGATCGCTGCTGGTTCCCAGGGCGGACACCGCGATCTGGTGGTGCACCGTGCTCGTGCCGTTGCCGAACTCGGCGGTGCCCACGTTCAGTTCCCAGGTGCCGTCGGCCAGCAGGCGCACGACGGTGTCGGCGAAGTGCCCGCGCGGTGGGGTCGTGGCGATCATCGCGATCGCCATGCCCGTCCCGGTGCGCCAGTTGTCGCCCTGCGGAGCAGGTGCACCACCGCGGGCCACCGCCTGCTCGGCCAGGTCCAGGCACTGGTCCAAGCCGTAACTGCCGTACCGCAGGCCGTCGTCACCCTCGCGGTGCTCCTGCGGGTAGGAGGTCGCCACGAAGGGATCACCCGGGACGACGACGTTGCGCCGGCGCACCTCGTAGGGGTCCAGGCCCAGCTCGGCGGCCAGCTCGTCCATGGCCGACTCGATGGCGAAGACGACCTGGCCCAGGCCGTAACCGCGGAAGGCGCCCGAAGGCACGGTGTTGGTGTAGACGGCCCGGGCGTCGACCCGCTTGTTCTCGCAGCGGTACGTGGCCAGCGACTCGTGGCAGGAGTGGAACATCACCCCCGGTGAGTGGTTGCCGTAGGCGCCGGCGTTGGACAGCACCTCCACCGCCAGGGCGGTCAACGTCCCGCGGCTGTCCGCGCCGAGTCTGACCGTGACGCGGAAGGGATGCCGCGTCGGCAGGTGCTTCAGCGTGTCCTGCCGGGTCGTCTCGTACTGCACCGGCCGTCCGGTCCGCAACGTCGCCAGCCCGACGAGGTCCTCCACCAGCAGTTCCTGCTTGCCGCCGAAACCACCACCCACCCGGGGAGCCAGGACGCGGACCTCATCACGGTCCAGGCCCAGGATGCGGGCCAGTTCGTCGCGGACCAGGAAGGGCACCTGCGTGCTGGTCCGCACCGTGAGCCGGCCCTGCTCGTCCAGCCAGGAGACCGCGGCGTGCGTCTCCAGCGCGGCGTGGGAGACCCGCTGCGTCTGCCAGGTCCCGCTGACGGTGACCTCGGCGTCCGCCAGCGCGCGCTCGACGTCGCCGACACCCCCGTGCAGCTCGGCCACCAGGTTGCGCTGCGGATCGGCGATGCGCGATCGGGCCGCGTCCTTGTCCCCGTGGATGGCCGGCGCCCCCGGGGCCAGCGCCTGCTCGGGGTCGAAGACCGCGGGCAGCACCTGGTAGTCGACCACGACCTGACGCAACGCCTCCTCCGCGGCCGCCACGCTCTCGGCGACCGCGACGGCGACCCGCTGGCCGTGGTAGCGCACGACCGGGTCCAGGACCAGGGTGTCGTCGGGGTCGTCGAGGCGGTCCTGGTGGCGGCCGGTGGAGAACAGCGTCTGCGGGACGTCCTCGTGGGTGAGCACCAGGTGGACACCGGGGACCGCCTGCGCGGCGCTGACGTCGATGCCGACGATGCGGGCGTGGGGGTGGGGACTGCGCAGCACCGCGAGGTGCAGCAACCCCGCCGGCACCTCCCCCTCACCGTGGTCGAGGGTGTAGCGCTCCTGGCCAGTGACGATCCGGGCAGCGGCCGGCGCCGCGACGGACTCCCCCACCGTCCCGCTGAACGCCGCCGGTTCCAGCGCCCCGGAGGTCACGGCCTCGCGGATCGACCGGTAACCGGTGCAGCGGCACAGGTTCCCCTTGAGGTGTTCGGCCAGGTCGGCCCGTTGCTCGGCCGTGAAGGTGGAGGCGGTCACGACCATGCCGGCGGTGCAGAACCCGCACTGGAAACCGGCCGCGTCGACGAAACGCTGCTGGACGTCGGACAGGTCCTCCGGTCTACCCAGCCCGGACACCGTCGTGATCTCGCGTCCCGCGGCCCGCTGCGCGGGGTAGATGCACGAGTGCAGGGGGCTGCCGTCGACCAGGACGGTGCACGCCCCGCAGTCGCCGGAGTCGCAGCCCTTCTTCACCTCGACGTGCGTGTTCTCGCGCAGCAGGGTCCGCAGGCACTGCCCGGCGCGGGGTTCCACGGTCCGTTCGCGGCCGTTCACGGTGATCTTCACGCCAGTTCCTCCACGATCTCGGCCACGAAGCGCAAGGTGGTGGCCCGTCGCCAGTCCGGTGCGCCGTGGAGGTCGTCGAACCACCCCACCCCGTCCTCGACCACGTGCTCGACCTCGGCGGCGACCGCGCCCGCGGTCGGCGGCGTGTCGTAGCGCAAGACCACCGGACGCGGCGTGGACGCGGTGACGGTCACGACCACCCGCCCGTCCAGGTCGCGCCGGCCCACGACCAGCGTGGCCGACCGACCGAGCCGGGCCAGCGACACCCGCCGGAACGCAGTGGTGGCACTCAGGGCACGGGAGGGCAGGTCGACGGCCCGCAGCACCTCTCCGGGGCGCAGGTCGGTGCGGTTGTCGCCGGTGACCAGGTCGGCGATCGGCAGGTGGCGGACCCCGCCGTCCGGTGCCCACACCTCACCGACCCCGTCCAGGGCCACCGTCAGGGAGGTCATGGCTCCCGCCGGCAGCGCCGCGCAGATGTTGCCGCCGACGGTGGCGACGGTCCGGACCTTGTACGAGGCCAGCAACGCGCGGGCGCACTGCCGCAGCAACGGACGCGATCTCCACTCGGCGGGGAAGGGCATCGTCTCCAGGACGGCGATGGGGCAGGTGGCGGCGATGCGCAGGCCGGCCTCGGTGATCGAGTAGGGCTCCCAGCCCATCGAGCTCACGTCGACCAGGGTACGCAGGTGTGGTTGGGGGACCGAGAAGATCCACGTCCCGCCGGCCACCACGGCGGTCGCCGCGTCGCCGGTGTGCAGCCGCTGGAGCCCGGCGCGGTCGGTGACGGCCGCGTAGGTCTCGACGGTGTTCAGGTCCACGACGTCGCCCGCTCGGCGTTCCGCCCGCTCAGCGTTCCCAGGCCAGCGGGACGGGCGGGGTGTCGTCACGCGCCACGATCGCCTGGATCAGCCCGTAGGGGCGGTCGTCGGCGTGGAACACCTCGCCGTCGTTCTCGGTGCCGAAGCGCTGCAGGTCGTAGAGGAAGTGGTGCTTGTTCGGCGCGGCCAGCCGCACCTCGGCGACCGCGGGGACGGCCTCGATCGCGGCCTTGCCCATGTGCCACAACGTCTGCTGCAGCGCCAGGGAGTGCACCGTGGCGAACTGGGCGACGAACGCGGACCTCACCGCGTCGTAGGCGGCGTCGTAGTCGAACCCGTCGGCCAGCGCGGTCTGGTCGTAGCGCCAGTTCGCCACCAGCGAGGTCGCCATGACGCGGTCCTCGGTGGGTTGCAAGGTCGTGTAGTCGTCGACGAGGAAGTCTTTGAACGCCGATCCCGTCGACTTCAGGAGGGTGAACTCCTTCAGCCCGGCGACGACGTGCGCCTGCTGCCCGGACCCCTTGCCGGAGACGGTGACGGCGGCCGTGCGGATCTCGCTGCCGGACCGGGTCCAGGTGTGGTCGTGCTCGGTCCCGCCGACCAGCGCGCGGGTCCACAGGTAGGAGTCGACGTCGATGCGCGCCTGCGACACCGGTTCGACGTCGTCGACGAAGTGGCGGGCCAGGTCGAGCGCGTAGGTCTCGACGCTCGCGATGCCCTTCTCCTTGGCGTACGCGTAGATGGTGTTCTTCTGCGTGTCGGTCGGCAGGACCTTGCTCTGGTCGCCGGACAGGTAGGCCTCGGCGAAGTCGCCGCGCAACGTCGAGGTGACGTTGAGGTCGACGATCTCGTGGCGCGGGGTGTCGCGCTGGAACCGCACGACGCGGTTCTCCGCCTTGCCGTACTGGTGACCCACCAGGACGATGGTCATTGCTCAGCTCCCTCGGTAGGTCGAGTACGCGAACGGGGACAACAACAGGGGGACGTGCAGGTGGCCGCTGTCGGCCGTGACGGAGAACGAGACGACGACCTCGGGGTAGAACGTCTCGCGGCCGGCGGCGGTGAACCACGCTCCGGTCTCGAACCGCAGCCGGTACGTGCCGGGGTCCAGCGACTCGGCCGGGCGGGCGCGGCCGTCGGCGTCGGTGGTGCCGCTCGCGACGGGACTTCCGTCTGCGGCGGACAGCAGCAGGACCATCCCCGCGGCGGGGGTTCCGCTGACGGCGTCCAGGACGTGCGTCGACAGACTGGTCACGATGCCCTCCGGCTCGCGAGGAGCCTCTCCAGGCGCAGTCGGGTGATCTTCGCCAGCTCTCGGCGCAGCACGGCGCGTTCGGTGGCCGGATCGTTGCCGAGCCGCTCGTCCAGGATCGCCAGCAGTTCCTCCGCACTGCGGCCGGAGGCGAAGACCAGGTAGACGTGACCGAACTTCTCCTCGTAGCGGCGGTTGCCGTCGGCCAGCTGCCGCAGGACGTCCTCACCGGCGCCCAGAGCACCGGCCTGCTCGCGCCGTGAGGTGGCGCTGTCGGACCGCTCCCCGATGCGCGGATGCGCGGCCAGCGCCACGTCGACGTCGTCCTCGGACGTCGCGGCCAGCTCCTCCTCGACCACGGCCAGCAACGTCTCGAGCGTGCCGAACGGCCGGCGCGCGGTCGTCCGCGCCGCCCACGCGGGGGCGTCGCAGCAGGTGCGCAGCAACTCCTCGCAGCGCCTCCCCCCGACGGCGTCCAGTTCCTCGACGTCCATCAGCGGTTCCCCCCGTACGTCTGGACACCGAGGTTCTCCCGCAGCGTCCTTCCGGTGTACTCCGTCCGGAACAGTCCTCGCCGCTGCAGCTCCGGAACAACGAGCTGGGTGAAGTCCTCGACACCGGCCGGGAAGTGCGTCGGTACCGCGAGGAACCCGTCGCAGGCGTCGGCCTCCAGCCACTCCTGCATGGTGTCCGCAGCCGAACTGGGCGAACCGATCACTTTGAGGTAGCTGCCCTCGGCGAAGTAGCGTGCGGTCTCCACGATCGACAGGTTCCCGCGCCGGGCGACGTCGAGGATGGCCGCGCGGTGAGACTTCCCGGCATTGCTCTCCGGAAGATCAGGCATCGGTCCGTCGAGGTCGTGCTGCCGCAAGTCGTATCCACCGGCCAGGGGCATCAGGTTGCTGACGGCCAGGTCCTCGGGAATGAGGTCACGCATCCGCTGGGCGGACTCACGGGCGGCGGCGTCGGTGGCGCCGATGATCGGTGTCATCCCGACGAGGACCTTCACCTCGTCCGGGTTCCGCCCGAAGCGCTCCACGCGCCGGCGCAGGTCCTCGCGGAACGCCCGGCCGGCAACCACGTCGGACTGCAGGGTGAAGACGACGTCCGCCGTGCGAGCCGCCAACTCCCGCCCCGGCTCAGAGGCACCGGCCTGGAAGATCACCGGGCGAACCTGCGGGCTGCGGCCGGTGGTGAGCGGACCGCGGACCTTGAAGAACTCCCCCTGATGCTGCAGGAAGTTCATGCGCCCCACATCGAAGTAGACACCCTTCTCCTTGTCCCGCACCATGGCACCCGGTTCCCACCCCTCCCACAAGCCGGTCACGACATCGACGAACTCCTCAGCACGCCGGTACCGCTGAGCGTGTTCGACATGGCTGTCCAGGCCGAAGTTCTGCGCCTCGTCCTCGTTGAACGACGTCACCAAGTTCCAGCCGGCCCGTCCGCCACTGAGGTGGTCGAGGGTCGAGAAGCGGCGTGCGAGGTTGTAGGGATCGTTGAAGGTCGCTGTGGAAGTCGCGGCCAACCCGAGGTGGGTCGTCCGCATCGCCAGCGCCGGCAGGAGCATGCTGGGGTCGAAGTGGATGGAGCGCGGGTTCGCCGCACCGTAGGTGTCCCCCGACAGGATGTCGTTGCTACGACGCACCGCGGCCTGATCCTCGAAGAACAACGCGTCGAGTTTGGCCTCCTCAGCCAGCTGCGCCGCCCGCACGTAGTGCTCGATCCCCAGGTCCAGTTCGGGAACGGCGTCGGGCAGCCGCCAGGCACCGAGGTGGTAGCCGGGGAACAGGAACAGCGCCAGGCGCAGAGTCTTTCCAGCCATGGTTCGGGGGTCCTTGCTGAGTCGGTGTGGAGTGTCATGACACGCTGACGACGCGCTGGGCAGCTGCCCGCCGGGAAGCAGGCCCAGAGCTGCCGGGCTCGTCCGCGTCCCCTTCAGCACGCCCCCGTCCGACGTTCCGCCCAGCGGGGGAAACAGGTGGCGGTGCTCGGGATCGAGGCACCCGGCCCGCGCGACTACCCGGGCGGGAAGCTACCCGAGCGACCTCGAGAGGGAGCGCCTAGCGCGGGGAACGGTCCACCGTCAACAACCGTGCGCGATCTGGCCCGGCGCCCATGCCGAATCATGCGCTCCCCCGACACCCACACCGGTGGTGGATCGGTACGACAGCATCCGCACGGCCACCCTCCGATCCACATCACCAACTGATCGTTTCCGACCATACCCGCTCAATGTTTCGGCTGTGTGACAGCCGCAGCCACGAGCGTGGAGTCCACCGCAGCGGTGGCGCCTGCCCCGGGAGTTCCGCCGCCCCACCGATGCCTTGAGGGCTCGCCGACCGCGACTCCCTGGTCCACCTGGCCGGAGCCGTGCTCGCCTGCGCCACGGAATCCCGGAGCTCGACCCGCTTCTCCGGACACCGACCCGAGGCGACGGTGTCGCCCAGGAAGGGGTCCTTCGATGCTCCGATCCCACCTGCCGGAGTTCCGGCAGCGTGCCGTGGAGGTGGCTCAGCTGCGTGAGCAGCCCCAGGGCGAGATCGCCGCCGGCCTCGGCACCAGCGAGTCCGCCTGCGCCGCTGGGTCCTCCTGGCCGAAGGCGGCAGCACCCGCGCCGGGGACCGTGCTGGGCAGGCCGCGACTGCGGCCCTCGACGGAAGTGAACACGCTGAGCTGCTCGAGCTGCGTCGACGGGCGCGGGTGCAGGCGACCGCCGACGGACCGCCTGTCGCGGTGACCTGCCGGGTGCTGGGCGTGTCCCGCTCGGGCTGCTGCGAGTGGCGCGGCCGGGCGCCTCGGCTCGCTCGAGGGCCGATGCGGTCCTGACCCAGACGGTCATCGAGGTGCACCCCGCTTCGCGGGCGACGTACGGCGCACCGCGGGTGCACGCCGAGCCGCGTCTGGGATCGGGGATCGCCTGCGGGCGCACGCGGAGCGCCCGGTCGCTGCGCAGCGCCGGCCTGGCCGGGGTCTGCCACCACCGCGCTGAGCTGGTCGTCGATGCGGCGGTCGCGGTCGTGAGGCAGGTTCTCCGGGACGAGACGGGCCCGTCCAACGCACTCCACCGGCGCGGACCGAGGTGAGCGACTGCACGCGGGTGCACGCCGTGCCGCGTTCGGTGACCAGCCGGTGCACCCGGCTGCAGCCCCTCGTGCCCGCGCCGTGCGAACGGCACACAGGTTCCCTCCCGACGGAACCCGGGTGAGCGGACCACCTCCGCTCACCCGGGTTCGTCGGCGGGAGGCGACGGGCGCAGGCCCGGCCCGCCCTCGCCTTCCCCGACGGCCCTGCGCACCGCCGGCGGCCTCAGGTGGCGGCCGCCGCCGTCTCCACCGCTGCGCCGTGGCGGCGGGCGGCCTCGGTCAGCGCCTGCTCCACGGCCTCGGTGAGCGCGATGCTCGCGAACAGCAGGAAGTACCGCACCGTCACGCCCTTGGTCCACACCGGATCGTCCAGCTTCTTCGCCCGCACGGGGTCGTGGTGACGGACGAGCTCGACGAAGGTCCGGTGCAGTTCCGGGTCGTCGATCACGTCGGACAGCGACGTGTCGAGGTCGAAGCGCGCCGCCACCGGCGACGGCTCGGCCGGGGCCGCGATGGTCCACGTGTGCGCGCCGGAACCCACCTCGGCGGTCCGCCCGGGCCCGAGGTCGACGACCGCGGTGGTGTTCGCGGGAACCACGGCCTGCACGACCACGTGCCCACCTTCGCGGCGCCAGCCCACGGATGCGAGGCCGTACGGCGTCAGGTGCCGGGCCGCGGCGTGGTCCAACCCGGGGATGGGCGTGGGAGCGATGCGCAGCCGCCGGTAGCCCGGCTCTGCCGGTGCGAGGCCGGCGACGACGCGGTGCAGCCAGTCCGCGACCGCGCCGAACGCGTAGTGGTTGAAGGACGTCATGTCGCCGGTGTTGACGCTGCCGTCGGGCAGCATCGAGTCCCACCGTTCCCAGATGGTGGTGGCACCCATCGTGACGGCGTACAACCAGGACGGGCAGTCGGTCTGGAGCAGCAGGCGGGAGGCGGCGTACAGGTTCCCGCCGGCGCTGAGGCCGTCCATGACCAGCGGCGTCCCGACGAAACCGGTGCCGATGCGGTAGCCGTCGGCCCGCACCAGTTCCGCGAGCCGGTCGGACAACCGCTGGCGGGTGGCCGGATCGGTGACCACGTCGAACTGCAACGCCAGGGCGTAGGCCGTCGGGGCGTCGGAGGTGATCCGCCCGTTCGGGGTGACGTACTCGTCGCGGAACGCCTGCCGGCTCTGCTCGGCGAGGCGGGCGTAGCGCTCGGCGTCGGTGCTCTCGCCCAGCAGCGCGGCCGAGTCGGCGACGATCTGCAGCGAGTGCGCCAGGTAGGCCGTCGCGACCACGTCGGCCGCGACCTTGGCCCTGTCCGGCTTGTCCGCGGGGGCGGAGGGGTCCAGCCAGTCGCCGAGCTGCACGCAGTCGTCCCACAGGCCGTCGCCGTCGGTCTCGGCCAGCACCGTCTCGACCCAGGTGCGCATGCTCCAGTACTGGTCGCGCAGCACGCCCAGGTCGCCGAAACGTTCGTACAGCGTCCAGGGCACGACCGTGGCCGCGTCGCCCCACGCCGCGACGATGCTGCGCCCGAGTCCCTGCTGGGCCGAGGGCACCACCATGGGCACGTACCCGCCGGTGAGGTGCTGCTCGCGGTCCACGTCGCGCAGCCACGAGGTGAGGAACCCGTCGACGTCGTAGAGGAAGGCGGCGGTGCGGCCGAAGATCTGGATGTCGCCGGTCCATCCGAGGCGCTCGTCGCGCTGGGGGCAGTCGGTGGGGATGCTCAGGAAGTTTCCCCGCATGCCCCAGACGACGTTCTCGTGCAGCTTGTTCAGCAGTGCGTGGGAGCTGTCGAACCAGCCGGTGCGGACGTTGTCGCTGCCCAGCACGACGGCGGTGACGGCGGCCGGGTCGAACTCGCCGGGCCAGCCGGTGATCTCGGCGTAGCGGAAACCGTGGAAGGTGAACCGTGGTTCGAACACCTCCTCGCCCTGCCCCGACAGCACGAACGTGTCGGTCGCCGCGGCCCCGCGCAGGGGGTAGGTGCACAGTTCCCCGTCCTGCAGGACTTCGGCGTGCCGCACGACGATCGTCGTCCCGGCGGGGCCGGCGACCCGCAGCCGCAGGCGGCCCACGAGGTTCTGCCCGAAGTCGAGGACGTGACCGCCGCCGGCGGACGGGGTGACCTGCGCGACCGGGAACTCGTCGGTGCGCCGGACCGGCGGGGCGATGCGTGCCTCGGGGACCGGCACCTCGGCGGCCAGCACGTCGGCCGGTTCCCAGTCGCCGTCGTCGAAACCGGTGCCGGCCCAGCCGACGACCGCGCGCCGGGCGTCCTGGTGCTCGCCGGCGTAGATGCCGCTGTCGACGACGAGTCCCTCACCGGACACGCGCCAGTCGCCGTCGGTCGCCACCACGCGGGAGGTCCCGTCGGCGAACTGCAGGTGCAGCTGCGCGAGCAGTCGCGGCTGTTCCCCGAAGGTCCGGGTGGCGGTCTCCCCGAAACCGAAGACCTCGGTGTACCAGGCTCCGGCCAGGGAGGCGGCCAGAACGTTGACGCCTGGGTGGACCAGGGCCGTGACGTCCACCGTCTCGTGCACGAGGCGTTCGGAGTACGTCGTCCAGCCCGGCGACAGGACGTCCTCGTCGACCGGCTGGTCGTTGACCAGGAGTTCGGCCGCCCCCAGGGCGCTCCAGAACAGGGTGGCCCGCTGCACGGGCTGGTCCACGGTGAACGTGGTCCTCAGCAGGACGGGCTGGGCAGGCCGGTCGGGAGTTGACAGGCCGATCGGCCGGGCCGTCCACGCGCCGTCGGCGACGAACCCGGACCGGACGGTCAGCGGTTCGCTCCAGCCGGTGACGCTGCCGGAGGTGGCGGTGACGCGGACCTGGACGGTCCGCTCCTCCCCCGCCGCCAGCGGCGTGAACGGCCAGTCCAGGAGGACGGACCGGCCGTCCTGCAACTGGACCAGCTCGTCGTGGCTGCGCAGTTCCACGGACCGCTGCAGCCAGTTCTCCTCGGCCGTCTGGACGGTCCAGGACAGGCGGGGCCGCGGAGTGGCCACGAACGGGGTGTCGGTGCGCAGTTCGGCACGCAGCCGGACGTCGTGTGCACTCATCGTCGAGTTCTCCTCAGGGTGGGTTGGTGTGCTCAGTGCACGGCGGGGGCGGCGGCGTCGGAACCGAGCAGCCGGGTGGCGCGGGGGACGACCACGAGGGCGACCAGACCGGCGACGACGAGCAGGGCGGCCGCGCCGGCGAAGACGTGGGCGTACCCGTCGACCAGGGCGGTGGGCACCGAGCGGCCCTCGACGGCCGCGACGTACACGGACGTCAGGACGGCCAGGCCGATGGACCCGCCGAGCTGGTTGGCCGCGGTGGCGGCCGCCGAGGCGGCACCGGCGTCGTGGCCGGCGACGCCGAGGAGGGCGAGGTTCTGCAGCGGGACCATGGTCAGGCCCATGCCGACGCCGAAGACGACGATCGCGGGCAGGACCTGCGTCCAGTAGCTGCCGTCGGCGCTGATCCGGGTGAACAGCAGGACGACGCCGGCGGCGGAGATCAGCGGACCGAACACGAGCTGGCGACGGGGGCCGATCTCGTTGAGGAGCTTGGTCGAGAACGGGACGGTGGCCATCAGCGAGATGGTGATGGGCAGGGTCCCGGCCCCGGCCTGCAGCGGCCCCAGGTGCAGGACGAGCTGCAGGTGGAAGGCCAGGTAGAGCATCGCGCCCATCATGACCGCGCCGACGAGGGCCTGGACGGTGAGCGCGGCGGCCCGCACCCGGTCGGTGAGGATGCGCAGCGGCAGCAGCGGGTTGGGGCTGCGGCGCTCGATGACGACGAACGCCAGCAGGCAGGCCAGACCGGCCGCGACGAGGGTGACCGCCCGGCCGAGGCCGTCGGCGTTCTCGATCAGCGTCAGGCCGTGGACGAGCAGCGCGAAACCGGCCGTGACGGTCAGGGCGCCGGGGACGTCGTAGCGGCGGTCGCCCTCGGCGCGGCTCTCGCGCAGCAGGGACAGGCCGGCGACGACGCCGACGACGACGAACGGCACGTTCACCAGCAGGCACCAGCGCCAGTCGAGGTACTGGGTCAGCACCCCGCCCAGGAGCAGACCGATGGCGGACCCGGCTCCGGAGACGGCGCCGAAGAGGGCGAACGCCTTGTTGCGCTCACGGCCGCTGGGGAACGTGACGGTGAGGATGGCCAGCGCGGCGGGGGCCATGAGGGCGGCGAACGCTCCCTGCCCGGCGCGGGCGGCCAGCAGGGTGGCGCCGTCGGCGGCGACCCCGCCGAGGACGGAGGCGACGCCGAAGCCGACGAGACCGACGAGGAAGGTGCGCTTGCGGCCGGCGTAGTCGGCGATGCGTCCGCCGAGCAGCAGCAGGGAGCCGAAGGCGAGGGCGTAGGCGGTGACGACCCACTGGCGGGCCGAGTCGGTCAGCCCCAGCTCGGCCTGGGCGTGCGGCAGGGCGACGCCGACGATCGTGCCGTCGAGGACGACGAGCAGTTGGGTCAGCGAGACGACGACGAGCGTCCAGGTGCGCAGGCGGTGGTCGGGGGCCGACGCGGCACCTCCCCGGCGCGGAGCCAGGACGTGGTCCGGCCGCTGCGGGGCGGTCTGGTCGGTGCGGGTGGGGAGCGGTTCCATGGCGGGGTCCTCGGTCTCGGGCCCGTCGCGGGGTTTCCAGCCCGGATCGCTCGGAGGCGACCGCGTCGATCGTGTCGACCGGAACGGCAGTGCGGGTTCGGTGCCCTCTCGGGCTGTACCTCAAGTTACTGCACGACAGAGACTTTTCGCGACCTCTTCGAGCACTTCTTCTGCCTCTGACGTGCAGAGCGGGCGTCGATCACCCGGGCACTTCCCCACCGGCTGCGGGGTACCAGCTGCCAGCGAGGCCGTGACCACGTACGACCCGGCGGCCAGCCCCGTCCAGGCGCCCGGCGCGAGCAGGTCGGCGCCCCGCACCTGGACACCGGTCAGCTCCGGCGGCAGGACGAGCTCGGCGGTGCAGCCGGCGGGGACGGTCAGTTCCAGCCGCAACGCCCCCTGCGACACCCGCCAGCCGGACTCCGCCCGCCCGTAGGGGGTGTCGACGTGGACCCGGACGTGGTCCAGCCCGCACAGGACGTCGGGTTCGACGCGCAGCACCCGGTACCCGGGGGCCGCCGGCGCGATCCCGCCGAGCCGGCGGACCATCCAGTCCGCGACGCAGCCGTAGGCGTAGTGGTTGTAGGACGTCGCCTGCACGGTCCCGTCAGGGCGGACCGCGTCCCAGCTCTCCCAGATCGTCGTGGCCCCGGCCGCCACCTCGTACAACCACGAGGGGTAGGTGTCCTGGAACAGCACGTCGCGCGCCACGTCGAGGTGGCCGTGGTCGGCCAGGACGTCGAGCAGGAACGGGACCGCGACGAACCCGGTGTCGAGGTGGTTCCCGTTCGCGCGCACGGACGCGGCCAGCCGGTCGGCCACCACCTGCCGCAGGCGCTCGGGCACGACCCCGGCGTGCAGGGCGAGCACGGCCACGCCCTGCAGGTCGCTGGAGAACCGTCCACGCTCGTCGAGGTACTCCGCCGCCACGGCCTCGCGCACGGCCAGCGCGCGGGCCGTGCAGGCGTCGGCGACCTCGTCCTCACCCAGCAGGCGGGCGACGTCGGCCAGGATCCCGCTGACGTAGCCGTGGTAGATCGCGCTGACGGCCTCCCCCGTCCGGCGCGGCGCCTCCATCATCGCGGTCGGGCCCTCCACGGTCAGCGTGCTCGGGGCCAGCCAGTCGCCGAAGGCGGCGACGCCGTTCCACAGCAGGTCCTGCCGTTCCCGTTGCGCGGCGGTCAGTTCCGTCCCGCGCAGGCGTTCGGGCAGGATCCGGCACTGCTCGGTCTGGAACCCCACCCAGCGCCGCATGGCCTCGAAGTTCTCCCGCAGGATCCCCACGTCCCCGTCGCGGCCGTGGACGGCCCACGGCACCAGGACGACGGCGTCGCCCCAGGCGGCCGAGGTGGTGAGGACCATGATGTCGTCGGAGTAGCTGGGGGCCGGTTCACCGAACAGGTACTCCAGGGCCGGCGGCCACGGCACGATGTTCGGGACGGCGCCGTCAGGTCGCTGGTCGGCCCGCACGTTCGCCATCCAGCGCGCGAAGAAGTTCCCCACCCCGGCGAGGGTGGCCGCGGTGGGGGCGAACACCTGCGCGTCGCCCGTCCACCCGAGGCGTTCGCGCTGGGGGCAGTCGGTCGGGATCGACAGGAAGTTCGAGCGCTGTGACCACACGACGTTCTGGAACAGCCGGTCCAGCCGGGGGTCGGAACTGGCGAAATCCGCCCGCTGGGGCAGGTCGGAGGACAGGACGACCGCGACGAAGTCCTCGGCCCGGACCTCGTCGAGGCCGCTGACGCGCACGTAGCGGAACCCGTGGAAGGTGTGCCGGGGTTCCCACCACCGCGGTCCGCCGGGCCCGGCGACGTGGACGTCGGTCTGGTCCTTGTTGGGACCGAACAGGTTGAAGAAGAACTCGCCGCGGGCGTCGAGGACCTCGGTGTGCTCGAGCACGACCCTCGCCCCGCCCCCGGGGGTCCGCAGCCGGACGCGCCCGGCGATGACCTGGCCGAAGTCCACGACCCGGTCCCCCGAAGGAGTGGTGAGGACCTCCACGGCCGGCAGCTCGGCCACCCGCCGGACGGGTTCGCCCACGAAGGGCACCAGGGGAGTTCCGACGGTGCACTCGCGCACCGGCTCCCAGGCGGAGTCGTCGAAACCCGGTCGGTCCCAGCCGGGCGTCTCGTACCGGTCGTCGTGGAACTCCCCGATCGCCAGGTCGGAGTACCGGATCGGGCCGGTGCCCGAGCGGGCCGCGGCCGAGGAACCCACGACGGTCGTCGTGCCGTCGGCGGTGGTCAGGTGCAGCTGCCAGCGCACGCGCAACCGTTCCCCGTACTCCCGGCTGAGGCCGAACATCCCCACACGGCCGGCGAACCAGCCGTCGGCGACCTCGAGGGCGACCACGTTGGTGCCCGGGCGCAGCGCGGCGGTGACGTCGTACCCCTGGAACGACAGGTGGGAGGTGTAGCTGTCCGACCCCGGGGCCAGTTCCTCGTCCCCGGCCCGTTCCCCGTTCACCCAGGCCGCGTAGACGCCCTGGGCCGTCGCGTACAACCGGGCGCGCACGACGCCGGAGGGGACCTCGAAGACCTGGCGGACCCTCAGCGGCGGGTGCAACCGCTCCTCGGGGGCGCTCTGCGGCCGCCAGGAGAACATCTGGTGGAAACGTTCGGCCCCGTCGGGGGTGACGGGTTCCTGGACGGGTTCGACCCAGGAGGAGGCGTTCCAGTCCTCCGGGTGCAGCAAGGAGGTGCCGATCCGGCTGCGGCCGGTCCGCTCGCTGCCGTCGTCGTACCAGGTGCGGACCTGCACGTCGTACTCGCAGTTCGAGGCGAGGTCCTCGCCTGCGTGCGCGAGCAGCACCTGCTCGCCGGACGCGACGCGACCCGCGTCCCACAGCACCCGCCCGGTGCCCGCCTCGCGCACCTGGACGGAGTGAGCCAGCTGGGCCGGAGGCCGGGACCCCGGTTCCCGGGGAACGGTCCAGGAGTACCGCGGACGGGGCGTCCACAGGGCTCGGGGGTCGTGGAGGCGTTCGACGGTGACGTCGAGGGGGATCGACATGCGGGTCCTCGGAAGGTGGGCCGCGCCCGTGGAGCGCGAGTGGAGGAAGGCGGTTCAGACGGCGGCGGACAGCCGCGCACCGGCCAGGGCGCGGGGAGCGCCGGACTCGGCCCACACCGCGAGGTGGGGAGCCGACAGCAACGACCGGACAGCCAGTTCAGCGCCCCCGGCGAGGGCGTCGGCCCCGCCCGGCGCACCCGCGCGCAGCGTGATGCCGTCGGCCAGGGCCGGCAGCAGGTTCGTCTGGAGGGCGCGCTGGAGCGCGGCCTCGAACCGCTGGTCGTCGATGACGGGGTTGCCGGTGATGACGATCGCGCTGGGGTCGAAGAGCGCGGCGGCGTAGCTGAGCATGCGGCCCAGGGCGTTGCCTGCGCGAACGACGATCTGGACGCTGGCGGGATCCCCGGCCGCCGAGGCGGCGGCGAGGTCCTCCAACGTGACGGGACGCCGCGCGGCGACCGCGGCGAGGTGACGGCTGCTGCCGACGGCGGCGGCGCGCTGCGCCTCGTCCAGCAGGGCCCAACCCCCGACGTACGCCTCCAGGCAGCCGCTGCGCCCGCACAGGCAGATCCGGTCCTGGTCGCTGCTGAGAGCGACGTGCGCCAGGGCCCCGGCCATCGAGTTGCCGCCGCGGTGCAGCCGCCCGCCCGAGACGAGCGCGGCGGTGACCCCGCTGCCGACCCGCACCCACAGCAGGTCCTGGACCTGCAGGCTGCGGGCCGCGCCGAGGGCGCCGAGGTTCGCGGCGGACTCGACCCACACAGGCACGTCGAGCAGGCCGGCGCAGAAGTCCTGGACGGCGAAGTCCGCGGGCCAGCGGCCCGGGGACGTCGACGGCACGGGATCCACGAGCAGCCCGGACCCGGGATCGACCGAGGACGGCAGGCCGACGGTGGCTCCCCACACGTCGCGGACCCCCTCGTCGGCCGCCAGGGCGCGCAGCAGGCGCGCCATCTCGGTGCAGGTCTCCTGCGCGCCCTGGGAGACGTGCCAGTCCACGTCGCGGCGCGCGAGGACGGTGCCGTCGAGGTCGCAGACGGCGGCGTGCAGCCGCTGGATGCCGATCAGCCCGACCAGGACGTGCCCGGCGGTGGGATCCAGGCGCAGCACCCGCGCGGCGCGACCGCCGCGCGAGCGCGCCTCGTCCTCGGGGCGCAGCAGTCCCAGGGCGGCGATGGTCGACAGCCGCTCGGCGACGACGTTGCGGCCCAGACCGGTCTCGTCGACGAGCTCCGGCCGGGTCTGGGCGCGGCCGGAACGCACGAGGGTCAGGAGGGTCTCGATCTGCTTCCAGACCTCACGGGGGTAGGCGCTGCTCACGTGCCCCCGTCCGCTCCTCGTGTTCCCGCCGCTCATGGCGCCCGCCCCGGTGGTGCCGGTGCCGACGATCCGCACCGGCACCTTAGCGTCCGGGTTCCCCCTCACAGCGGGGCGGCCGCGGCGCCCGTGACCGTGGGGCTCGTCCCGGTGGCGGCCGGCACCGCCGTGGCCTGCGTGGGAGCCGAGGGGATCCGCATGATCCAGACGCCGAAGAGCAGCGTGAGCACGTTGAACCCGCACAGCAGCCACAGGAGACCACCGAGGTCGGCCGAGGCCACGGCGGGGGTGACGACGGCCAGCCCGGCGGCACCCATGCGGCAGACGAAGATCGTCGCGCCCTGGGCGGTGCTGCGGACCAGCGGCGGGAAGATCTCCTGGGTCCGGACCTTGTAGAGGCCTTCGCCGATGAAGCCGCTGGCGATCAGTGCGCCGTAGAAGGCGATGAGGTAGGTGGTGCTCGTCAGCCCGAAGATCCCGGGGATGGCCCAGGCGAAGGCACCGAGGACGCCCGCCGCGAGCATCGCGGGGTAGCGCAGCCGGGTGTCGACCACCTTGATGAAGACGACGCCCAGGAACAGCGCGAGCGGCGCGATGGTCAGCATGATGTTGGCGACGGTGGCGACGGGCAGGTGCGCGACCTGGGTGAGGATGAAGAAGCTGAACTGCCCACCGGTGTTCGGGGAGAAGTTGCCGACCGTGTAGAAGAGGCCGACGCCGACGAGCGGCAGCGTGTAGGGCACCAGCAGCTTGAGCTTGGCCACGTCGACCGTGCCGGTCTCACCGACCGCGACGTCGGTGGAGTCCGCCGCCGAGCGGGTCGCGGCGAGCCACTCGTCGGACTCGGGCAGCCGGCGCCGGGCGGCCCAGACGACCACCGCGACGACGAGGACGTGCGCCCACAGCAGGCGCGCCTGCAGGTCGTCGGACAGGCCGGCCGCGGAGAACACGACGTTCAGCACGAGGGCGACGCTGGGGCCCAGGCCCCACAGGATCTGGGAGAAGGCGACGAGCCGTCCGCGGTGCTGGACGGGGGCGGACTCGGCCACCAGGGAGATGGAGACCGGCAGGTCCGCGCCCATCGCCAGACCGGTCAGCACGACACCGGCGTAGAGCATCGGGACGTTGACGGCGCCGGTGATGAGGGCCAGACCGACGACGAACACCAGGAGGTCCAAGGTCAGGACGCGACGGCGACCGAACTTGTCGCCGAGGCGGCCGCCGACCAGGGCGCCGACCGCCAGGAGACCGGTGAGCAGCCCGGACAGCAGGCCGATGTCCCAGGCCGACAACCCGAGGGAGTCGATGGTGAGGCTGAAGGCGATCCCGGCGGTGACCAGGACGGCCCCGTCGAGGTAGGAGGCCATGCCCCCCAGGAGCGCGGTCTTCCAGACCTGGCGAGGGATCTTGCCCCCGACGTTCGTGGATGTGCTCATTGGTTCTCTCCATCGTCGAACCGATCCGGCGCAGCGTTGCGCGGTGGGGCGACCGTAGGTCAACCAACCGCCAGAATCAACCAGTTCATGCAGAACTTCCTATTGATCAGCTAGTTGATGCACACCATGTGCAGAAGTCGCCGAGGCGCATCCACTGATCTCCTCCTTGCTGCCCGGGAACGAAGCAACCCGGTCAGGTGCGCGGTGCACCCGACCGGGACCGGCGGCGACGTGCGGCCTGACCCCGTGCGGGGGGACGCGACCGCACGCCCCGCCAGGCGACGAGCAGACCCACCGCGGCGCAGGCGACCATCCCGGCGGCCATCACCGGGGCGGTGGTCCCGATCGTCGACAGCAGCGGCGCGACGAGGCCACCCAGCCCGAACTGCAGCACTCCGAGGACCCCGGAGGCGGCCCCCACCTGCGTCATCCGGCCCGACAGCGCCAGCGCGGTGGCCCCCGGGACGACGAAGGAGACCACCGCCACGGTGGGCAGCAGGCAGAGCAGGAACACCCCGACGGGCGCGCCGGCCAGGGACGCCGCCAGCAGCGCCGCCCCACCGGCCGTCCCCACGGCCAGGCCCAGCACGACCACCGGTCCCGGGCCGTGGCGGGGCACCAGCCGCGTGCCGACCGCGGCGGTGACCGCCATGCCGACGGCCATCGACCCGAACGCGAAGCTGTACTGCTGCGCGGACAGCCCGAACTGGTGCTGCAGCACGAAGGAACTCATGGAGACGTAGCAGTAGAGCATCCCGCTGCCGAAGGTCAGGACGGTTGCGAAGACGACGAACCGCCTGTCCTGCAGCAGACCTGGACCGGCGGCGGCACCCCCTCCGACCCGTCGCGGTGCACCGCGGGGGCGGTTTCGGGCAACGTGGACACGACGGTCAGGCACAGGGCCAGGCCGACGAGGGCGAGCACCACGAACACCCCGCGCCAGCTCGTGAAGTGCAGCAGCTGCCCCCCGGCGACCGGCGCCACCACGGGAGCCACGCTGGTGATCGTGACCAGGGCCGAGAACGTGCGCGCTGCCGCGTCGGTGTCGCAGACGTCGCGCACCACCGCGCGGGCGACCACGATCCCCACACCGCCGAAGGCCCCCTGCACCAGCAGACGGCCGCACCGGCGGGTGACCGGCCGCACCTGAGCGGCCGTCGGGGTTCCTCAGGCGACCGCGCCGGCCCGGCGACCGAACACCATGCCCGCTGCCAGTCCGGAGCCGCCGGGGTAGTTGCCCGAGAACAGGCCACCGAGCATCTCGCCGCAGGCCAGGAGCCCGGGGATCGGTCGGCCCTGCTCGTCCAGCACGCGGCCTTCCAGGTCGCCCTTGAGGCCACCGAACGTGAACGTGATCCCGCACGTCACGGGGTAGGCGTAGAAGGGGGGTTGCTCGACCGGTGCGGCCCAGTTCGACTTCGGGGGTTCGACGGCCGCGCGCCGGCCGTCCTTCACGGTCGGGTCCAGCGGGACGCTGCGGTCGATCGAGGCGTTGAACTCCTCGACGGTGCGCCGCAGGCCCGTCGCGTCGATGCCGGTGTCCGCCGCCAGGTCCTCGAGCGAGTGGGCGGTGTGGACGCCGATGCCCGGCATGTCGTACTCCTCGGCCCGCAGCTGCGGACGGATGGCCGCGTCGAACAACTGCCAGGCGATCGAGCCGGGCTGGCGCAGGATCTCCCGGCCGTACTTGGCGTAGGTGTAGTTCCGGAAGTCGGCGCCCTCGTCGAGGAACCGCGCCCCGTCGCGGTTGACGATGATTCCCAGCGGGTAGCCCTGCCGGGTCAGCCGGTTCGTCAGCTCGCGGTTGGACTCGTTGTCCTCCGTCTCGGCGTCCCACTGCACGGAGTGGCAGGTCGACCAGTCCCCGCCGCGGGCGGCGCCGACCGCGAGCGCCGCGGTCAGCATGTCCCCGACGTTGTACGGCGTTCCCCGGACCTTCGCGTTCTCCCAGCCCGGTCCGAGGTGCTGCCGGCGCAGCTCGGCGCTGGCCTCGAAACCCCCGGCCGCCAGGACGGCGCTGTCGGCCCGCACCTCGTGCTCGGCGCCGTCCTCGTCGACGTAGCGCACACCGGTGACCCGGCCGGCGTCGGTCAGCAGCGACCGCGCCCGGGCTCCGTAGCGCACGGTCTCCCCCAGGCGCGCCGCCACGGCCACGTGGTCGGCGACGAGGCCTTCGCCGCCTCCGACGTTGCCGACGTGCAGACCGCCCCAGAACAGGTAGGTGCCGTCGGGCCGCGGGTAGGCCTGGCGTTCGTACATGAGCCGGTAGCGCAGTCCCAGGCGGTGCAGCCAGCGGACGGTGTCCGCGGACTCGTGGACCAGGACGTCGGCCATCGCCCGGTCGGTCCGGCCGTCGGTCACCTTGACCAGGTCCGCCAGGTACTCCTCGGCGGTGTACGCCGGGACCTCGGTGACCTCGTGGCGGGGGTCGGGCTCGACGAGGTCGAGGAGGTCGCCGAGCCCGGCGTGGGGGAAACGCGTGGCACCGGCGGTGTAGTAGCTGTTGCCGCCGGCGGTCTCCTCGCTGCCGCGTTCGAGGACGAGGACGCGGCGGCCGCGTTCGGCGGCGGCGTGCGCGGCGGAGAAACCGGCGTTGCCGCCTCCGACGACGACCACGTCGAAGGAGTCGGCACTGGCGTTGCTCATCGGGGTTCCTCTCGATCTGTTCCGTGCCCGGGGCGCGGCTCGTGGTGGTGCGGGGTTCTGGACGGTTCCGCGAGCGAGCGGCGCGTCAGCGGGCCGCGGTGCCCGGCCGACTGCGGGACCTGCGGCGCAGCAGGCCGACGGCCGGGGCGAGCAGGGCGAGCAGCACGACGATCCACAGCACGACGGGAACGGGGCCGCTGAGCAGGATCGAGGGGTCACCTTCGGAGATGGCCAGCGCGCGACGCAGCTGCTCCTCGGCCAGCGGACCGAGGATGAGGCCGACGACGGCCGGGGCGACCGGAACGTCCGCCATCCGCATCAGCAGCCCGACGGCGCCCAGCGCGTACAGCAGCAGCAGGTCCGCGACCGAGCCGCTCGCGGCGAAGGTGCCCAGCGTCGCGAACACCAGGACGCCGGCGTAGATCCAGTACGCGGGGATGGTCAGCAGCCGCGCCCACACCCGCACCAGCGGCAGGTTCAGCACCAGCAGCACGACGTTGCCCACGTAGAGGCTGGCGATGAGCGTCCACACCAGCGGCCCGGACTCGGTGAACAGCTGCGGGCCGGGTTGCAGCCCGTAGGACTGGAACGCCGTGAGGATCACCGCGGCCGTCGCCGAGGTGGGCAGCCCGATCGTCAGCAGGGGGACGAGCACCCCGGAGGCGGCGGCGTTGTTGGCCGCCTCCGGGCCGGCGACCCCCTCGATGGCGCCGTGGCCGAACTCCGAGCGGTGCCGGCTGAGCCGGCGTTCCAGGCTGTAGCTGAGGAACGTGGGAACCTCGGCACCGCCGGCGGGCAGGCTGCCGATGGGGAACCCCAGGGCGGTCCCGCGCAACCACGCCGGCCACGAACGTCGCCAGTCCTGCCGCGACAGCACCGCCCGGCCGCGCACGGGTTCGACGGTGGAGCGGCCCGTGCCGGCCAGCAGGTGCCCGAAGGCCTCGCTCAGCGCGAAGAGGGCGACGACCACGACGACGACGTCGATGCCGTCCAGCAGCGTCGGTGACCCGAACGTCAGCCGCGCCTGCCCGGTCTGGGTGTCGATGCCGACGAGGCCCAGCGCGACCCCGAGCAGCAGCGAGGCGGCGCCCTTGAGCAGGTTCGGGCCGAGCAGCGCGCTGACGGTGACGAAGGCGACGGCGATGAGGGCCACGTACTCCGGTGGCCCGAAACCGATCGCGACGTCGGCCACGACGGGGGCCAGGAAGGTCAGGCCGAGGGTTCCGATCGTGCCGGCGACGAAACTGCCGATGGCGGCGGTGGCCAGCGCCGACGCGGCGCGGCCCGCCTTGGCCATCTTGTGGCCCTCCAGGGCCGAGACGATCGAGGCGCTCTCGCCGGGGGTGTTCAGCAGGATCGACGTGGTGGACCCGCCGTACATGCCGCCGTAGTAGATGCCGGCGAACAGGATCAGCGAGGGCGCGGCGTCGAGCCGGAAGGTGATCGGCAGCAGCAGGGCGACGGTGAGGGCCGGCCCGATGCCGGGCAGGACGCCGACGGCGGTGCCGATGGTCACCCCGAGCAGGGCGAACAGCAGGTTCGCCGGCACGACCGCGGCGGCGAACCCGTCGGCGAGGGAGGTCAGTGCGTCCACGTCAGAACCCCCACGGTCCGGTCGGGAGGCTGAGCCCGATGAGGCGGTCGAAGACGAGGAAGACGACCGCCGCCAGGGTCCAGCCGTAGCAGAGCGCCCGCCACGTCGAGGCGGCGCCGAGGAGCAGGGCCGCGCCCGCGAACAGCAGCGCGGAGGTCAGCACGTACCCCAGCGGCTGCAGCAGCACGGCGAAGGCGACCAGCAGGGCGGCCAGCAGCAGGCAGCGCCACCACCGCTCACGACTGGCTCGGGGCCGCGTTCCGGCCGGGGCCGTGTCCGCGTCCACCGCGCCCGTGTCCACCGTGTCCCGGGGTTCGGCGCCGCGGGCCCGGGACCGTACGGCCGAGACGGCCAGCAACGCCCCCACCAGTGCCAGGAGGGCACCCACGGGCAGCGGCACGGCGCCCGGGCCGATGGTGCCGGTGTCGGGCAGCCGCAGGGCGTCGGCCACGACGAGGATGCCCACGACGACGAGGACGAGCCCGAACACCGCCGTGGCGTTCTGCTCGGCGCGGCGGCCGGAGACCGGTGCCGGCTCCGGTCGCCGCCGGTCGCGGGCCGCTGCGTCCTTCCCGGTGCCCACCACGGCCCTCACCCCAGCCCGATCGCGGCGAGGACGTCGGCGACCCGGCGCTGCTCGTCGTCGACGAAGGCCCGGAAGGGTTCCCCGGGCAGGAACGCGTCGCCCCATCCGCGGTCGCGCAGCGTCTCCTGCCAGGTCGATGTGCGCACCATCTGCCCGATGAGCTCCTCCAGCGCCTGTTCCTGCGCGGGCGTGATGCCCCCCGGGGCGGCGACCCCGCGCCAGTTGGACAGCACGACGTCCAGTCCGCTCTCCCGCAACGTGGGGACGTCCCGCAGGGCGGGCACCCGTTCCTCGCTCGCGACGGCCAGCGGGCGGACGGTACCGGCCTCGATCTGGGCGAGGATCTCCGAGACACCGGAGATCGCCGCGGCGGCCCGCCCGGAGAGCACCGTGGTCAGGGCCTCTCCTCCCCCGGAGTGGGCGATGTAGTTCACCCCGGACGGGTCGACGCCCACGCTCTGCGCCAGCAGGCCGGCGAGGATCTGCTCGACGCCGCCGGCGGAGCCGCCCGCCACCGAGACGGCACCGAGGTCGGCGCGCATGGCGGCGGCGAGGTCCTCGACGGTGCGCAGCGGCGAGTTCGCGGGGACGACGACGACCTCCTCGTCGGTGGTCAGCCGGGCCAGCGGGGTGACGCGGTCGAGCCCGACGGGAGCGCGGTTGGCCTCGACGGCGCCGACCATGATGAGGCCGAACGTCATGAGCTCGCTGGGGTCACCCTCGTGCCGCACGAACTGGCTCAGGCCGATGGTCCCGCCCGCCCCGCCGACGTTGTAGACCTCGCTGCGCCCGACGACGTCGCGCAGGGCCTGCTGCATGGCGCGCGAGGTCTGGTCCCACCCGCCACCCGGGCTCGCCGGCGCCATGATGCGCAACTGATCGCCCTCGCCCAGCGCGCCCTGGGCGCCGCTGCTGGACTCCGGCGCGGTGGCGATCACCCCGACGGTCGCGGCGACCGCGACGACCGCCGGCAGGACGGCACGTCTGGTCAGGTTGCGGGACTGCTCCACGTCGATCATCCCCGTCTCCGTCGACAGCTCTGTCGACGCATGTATACACTCAGCGTGTCGTTGTGGACAAGGGGAGGGACCGTGCGCTCGACGGATGTCCGGCGGCCGGCTCGCGGCGTCACCGGCGACCGTTTCCGCGATCGCGGGCGCGGGCACGTGCGCGGCCCCGGCCGCCCGGCTGGCAGCATGAGCTGACCATGAACCCACCGCCCTCCGCCGCTCGCACGCGGGTCGACGCCGACACCATCTACACCCGGGTGCGCGCGCAGGTGCTCAACGGCGAACGCCCCCCGGGCAGCCGGGTCCTGGAGCTCGCGCTCGCCGAGGAGTTCGGGGTCTCACGGACCCCCGTGCGCGAAGCCCTGCGGCGCCTGGCGCACGACCGCCTCCTGGAGCCGGGGGTGCGTGGTCTGCAGGTCCGGGTCGTCTCTCCCGGGGAGGTCGTGCAGGTCTACGACGCGCGGATCCTCCTCGAGGCGGAGGTGGCGGCCGAGGCCGCCCGCGTGGCGCAGATCGGCGATCTCCTCGAACTGGAACGGCTGCTGGCCCGTGACCGCGCGCTGGTCCACCCCGACGACGCCACCCGCACCCGGACCAACATGGAGTTCCACGCCGCGGTGTGGCGCGCGGCCCACAACCCCGTCCTGCTGGACCTGCTGGAGCGCCTGACCGTGCACCAGGTCCACTCACCGCACTCGACCCTGTCGGTGTCCGGACGCTGGGAGAGCGCGCTGGTGGAGCACGCCGAACTGCTGCACGCGATCGGCGAGCACGACGCGGATCGGGCCCGACGGATCGCCGCGGCCCACATGCGCACAGCGCGCGACATCCGCCTCCGCCTGCTGCGGGAGGCCGCTGCCTCCTCGCCGGCGGCCGGCTCCTAGCCCCGGCCTTCCAGGGGTCGACAGGAGGGCCACCGCGGGGCCTCCTGTCCCGAGGTCCTCCGCGGGTGCTCGCGAAGCGTCACGTGGTGGCCCGCACCCACGTCCCGGACGTCCCGGACGTCCCGGAACCAGGGGCTCCCCCCGGGAGGATTCGTCCGCCGCTTCGCAGGGACAGCCCGCCCAGGTAGTCGCGCGCGGTGGCCAGGTCCCACAGCTCGGCCATCTTCTGCCCCATGTCGAACAGGTTCGCGGCCTGCACGGCTTCGTCCCGGTCCCCGCAGGCCCCGGTCACCACGAGCGGGACGAAACCGTGCTGCAAGGTGTCCAGCGTGCTGGCCCGGACGCAGCCGGACGTGCTGAACCCGCCGATCAGCAGGGTGTCCACGCCCCGGTCGCGCAGCACCTGCGCCAGGCCGGTGCCGAAGTAGGCGCTGGGGTACTGCTTGACGATCTCCACGTCCCCCTCACCCGGTGCGAGCCCGTGGACGTACCGGGCCAACGGCGAGCCCGGCCCGAAGGCCCGCAACCCCGGGACCTTGCGGAAGAACACGCCGGCGTCGCTGCCGTCGGCGGCGATCTCGACGCGCGTGACCACGACGGGGATCCCCGCGGCGCGGGCGGCGGCCAGCAGCGAGCGCATCCCCTGCGCGGCGGCCTCCGCCGCCGGCCCGACGTACAGGTGGGAGGCCGGGTCGGTGTAGGCCACGGCCGGGTCGACCAGCAGCAGCGCGGGTCGGGAACCCGGGGTCAGGCCGGCGCCGAAACCGGCTCCGGCGTAGTCGTCGACACTCACGGAACGCTCTCCTCCTGCAGCTCGGTGGCGGTGGTCGTCGGAGCGGGGCGCCGGCCGGGGAGCACGGCGCAGGCCAGCAGGGCCAGCAGGGCGATGACCGCCAGCACGACCAGGGCCGCACGGACACCGTCGGCGAAGGCCCCGAGCTGCGCCGGGGCCGCGGACAGCGCGCCGGCGTAGGCGTCGGCGCGGGCGCTGCCGCTCAGACCGCTGGTCGCCACCCCCAGCGCCACCGCCGTGCTCAGCAGGAACCCCACGTTCTGCAGCGCCGAGCGCACACCGTTGGCGATGCCGCGCTGGGTCGCCGGGACGGTGAGCATGAGCAGGCTGGTGCCCGGGGTCATGAACAGACCCGTCCCGGTGCCCACGGCGAACAGTCCCACCAGCACCGGCCAGTAGGAACCGTCCGGGGACAGGACGACGGCGAGCAGCACCGTGCCGGCCAGGACCGCGGCGCTGCCGGAGGTGACCAGGGTGCGGGCCGGGAGGCGGCCCACGAGGTTCCCGGCGACGACGGCACCCAGCGTCGTCCCCACGGCCAGCGGGCTGACCAGCAAACCGGCCGCCAGGGCGTCGACACGACCGGTCGACTGCAGCACCAGGGAGACGAGCACGACGACGGCGTACTGCGCCGCCGCGTTGAGCAGCACCGCCGCGTACAGCGGCCCGCGCATCCGGTGCACCAGCACCGCGAGGTCCACCAGGGGCGAGGCCCGGCGACGCTGCCAGGCGACGAAGACGACCCACACCAGCGACGCGACCGCGCCGAACACCGGCCCACTCCCCGACAGGCCCATCTCGGCCAGGACGTCCGGTGACAGCGCCAGCAGGGTCGCGGCCAGCGCCACGGTCGACAGCAACGCTCCCCCGACGTCGAAGCGCTCCCGCGGGCCGCGGCGCGCGGGCGTGCGGGGGACGACGAGGACCGACCAGATGAGTCCCAGCAGGCAGATCGGCAGGGTCACCAGGAACGTCCCGCGCCAGCCGAGCCAACTGGTCGCCGCACCCCCGGCCAGCGGGCCGACGGCCTGGGTCACGGCGGCCACGGTGGCGTTCAGGCCCAGCCCGCGCCCCAACGACCCCGACGGGAACGAGTCGGTCAGCAGTGCGGTCGTGTTGGTGACCAGCGCCGCGGCTCCCACACCCTGCACGGTGCGGGCCGCGATGAGCACCTCCGGTGCCGGGCTCAACGCGCACACCGCCGTGGCGAGGGTGAACACGACGTACCCGCCCACGTACAGCGGCCGGCGGCCGACGATGTCGGCCAGCCGGCCGATCGCGAGGACGAGCACCGTCGTGACGAGCATGTACGACAGCAGGATCCAGCTCGACTGCGCCGCGCTCGCCCCCAGTTCACGGGCGATCGTGGGCAGCGCGACGTTGACCCCGGAGATGTTGAGGAAGACGGCGACGACCCCGGTGCTGGTCGCGGAGAACACCGTCCACGGGTTGGCGCGCCTCACCCTGCGACGACCGTCCCCACCACCGGCGGCGCGGTCGGCGGCGCGGTCGGCGGCGCGGTCGGCGGCGCGGTCGGCGGCGCGGCCAGGTGGTACCGGCTGACCTCCTGCAGCCCCACGCCCAGGCCGAGCAGGGCGGCGTCGGCGTACGGCCGGGCGATGAACTGCACCGCGACCGGCAGCTCGTCCCGGCCGGTTCCGGCGGGCAGCACCATCGCGGGGAAACCCGTCACGTTGAACGGGGACGTGTTGCGGGGCACGATTTCCTGCAGCGGTACCCGTTCGTCGTCCACGTCGGCGGTCAGGTCCTGCAGGTGCGGGGCCGTGGTGCCCACCGCGGGCGTCACCAGGAACTCCACCGCCGCCTCGTCCATGACCGCGGCGAGGTCGCGTTGGGCCTGCGCCCGGCCGCGCAGGGCCCGCAGGTAGTCCGCGGCGCTCGCCGCGGCGCCACGTCCCAGCCGCTTGCGGGTCCCGGCGTCGAACAGCTCCAGGTGCGCGGCATCGCTCAGGTGGCCCTCCTGGGTGGCGGTGAGTTCCCCGGAGAGGATGATCAGGCCGTCGGCGTACCAGTTCCCGGCGGCGGGCAGTTCGACGTCCACGACGACCGCGCCGGCCGCCCGCAGCGTCTGCACCGTCCGGTCGACCGCGGCGATGACCGTGGCGTCGCAGCGCTGCTCGAACCAGCCCCGCACCCGCCCCACGCGGCGACCCGGCAGAGCGCCGGCCCCGGCGACCACCCCCGGCGTGAGGTCGGGAGGAGTCGGTGGTGCGGTGGGGTCGACGCCGTCGGGACCGGCCATGACGGTGAGCAGGTGGGCGAGGTCCACAGCGCTGCGCGCCATCGGCCCGACGTGGTCCAGCGTCCACGACAGGGCCGCCACCCCGGTGCGCGGGACCAGCCCGTAGGTGGGTTTCAGGCCGGTGATCCCGCACAGGGAGCTGGGTACCCGGACCGAGCCGCCGGTGTCGGTGCCCAGCGCGAAGGGCAGGACGCGCGCGGCCACCCCGGCCGCCGAACCGGTCGAGGAACCTCCGGTCCAGCGTCCCGCGCGCCAGGGGTTCTGCGCCGCCCCGTACCGGGCGTTGAGCGGTGAGCCGCAGGCGAACTCGGTCGTGGCGGTCATGACGACGGGGATCGCCCCCGCCGCGCGCAACCGGGCCACGACCGTCGCGTCCGTGTCCGCCCGGCGGTCCCCCGTCAGGTGCGAACCGCAGGTGACCAACGCACCCGCGACGTCGACGACGTCCTTGACGCCGAACGGAACCCCCTCGAGCGCCCGCGCTGTCCCGGCGGCGAACCGCCGTGCGCTCTCGGCGGCGGCCTCGTGCGCACCGGGGGTGAGGTTCCAGAAGGCCGTGGGGGCCGGTCCGTCCGGACCGGCGGCAGCCACCGCGGCGGCGACGACCTCGCGCGGATCGCGACGCCCTGCGGCGTAGTCGGCCAGGAGCTCGGCGACCCCCGGGGCGCCGACGGGGTCGGCCGCGGGCTCCAGCACACCGACCGCGCTCGCCCGGGGCCGCGGATGCTCACGCAGGAACGCCTGCGCGGCAGCGGGCTCGGGAGTGCTCGAACTCGGCGAAGGAGCATGCGGCCGACTCCGGTGACTGCCGAGCAGCCCCTGGAACTCCCCGTCCGCCGCGGCCTCGGCCCGCAACTGCTCGAGCACGTCGCGCTCCTCCGCTGCCCGGTCTCAGGCGGTGGCCGGGGCGGGCGACGGGATGCGGGCCCGGCTCTGCATCAACGGCTGGATCCGCTCCCCGAACGCGTCCAGACCGGCCAGGAAGTCGTCGAACGTCAGCATGATCCCCTTGACCCCGGGAACCTCCGCCGCCTCGTCCAGCATCCGCGCCACCGACTCGTAGGAGCCCACCAGGGTGCCCATGTTGAAGTTCACCGCGCCCTCGGGCAACGCGATCGTCCTGGCCGTCGACCCCTCACCGGCCGTCGCGTCCGCCCCCGCCTCGTCGGCCTGGTAGTTCAACGCCGCCAGGTCGGCGTTGTCGTGGTAGTCGTGCCACTTGGCCATCGCCAGCTCGTCGGTCTCGTCCGCGATCACCATGAACAACGCCAGTGCCCCCGACTCACGGCCGGCGGCCCGGACGGCCTCGACGTACCGTTGGCCCGTCTCCTGCATCGCCTTCGGCGTGTTCACCCCGGTGCCGAGCAGGAAGTCGTAGTCGGCGTTCTCGGCGGCGAACTTCATCCCGGTGTCGGACTGACCCGCCGCCACGATGTCGATCCGCCCCGCCGCCGGCAACGGCGAGAGCACGCAGTCGTCCATCGTGTAGAACTCGCCCTTGAAGTCGCTGCGTCCGCGCTCGGTCAGATCGCGCAGGACCCGCACGTACTCCCGCGCCCGCGCGTACCGGTTGGTGAAGTGCTCATCGCCCGGCCACAACCCCATCTGCGTGTACTCACCCGGGGCCCACCCGGTCACCACGTTCACCCCGAACCGGCCCGGCGCGATGGAGTCGATCGTCGAGGCCATCCGCGCCACCATCGCCGGCGGCAGCGTCAAGATCGCGGTCGAGGCGTACAGCTTGATCTTCTCGGTGACCGCCGCCAGGCCGGCCATCAACGTGAACGATTCCAGGTTGTGGTCCCAGTACTCGGTCTCCCCACCGAACCCGCGCAACTTGATCATCGACAGGGCGAAGTCCAGCCCGTGCTGCTCGGCCTTCTGCACGACCGCCTTGTTCAGCTCGTAGCTGGGCATGTACTGCGGAGACGACTTCGAGATCAACCAGCCGTTGTTGCCGATCGGGATGAACACACCGATGTCCACGAGAACCCCCTGGTCAGTCCGTCGGTCGGATCGTGACTGCGAATGTACGGACCGGTTGTTGCTCGCCAGTCTCAGGCGTGTGAACGCCGTGTTTCGTGCGACCCAGGTCAGCTGCGGGTGGATCCGCGTTCCACGAGTTCCACACCGAAGTTCCGCACCACCTGCGGCGCATGCGGATCGGCCATCCGCGCGAAGAGCGCGTCGCCCGCGGCCTGCGCCATCTCCCGCATCGGCTGCCGGACGGTCGTCAGGTCGATCATGGTCCACCCCGCCCACTCCAGGTCGTTGTAGCCGACGACCTGCAGGTCGCCCGGCACCCTCAGACCCAGTTGTGCCGCGGCCTCGAGCACCCCGAGGGCGATGTAGTCCGTCTCGCCGAACACCGCCTCGGGCCGGCGCGCAGCCGGCACGTCCAGCAGTTCCAGCGCCGCGCTCACCCCGAAGGCCGAGGTGACCGTGCCCCGGCGGATCAACGAGGGGTCCAGCGGACTGCCCAGCCTGGCCAGTTCCCGGGCGAACCCCCTGGCCCGCCGTCGCAGGCTCGGGTTGTCCGCGGGCCCGCCGACGACGGCGATCCGCCGCGCGCCACGCTCGTGCAGGTGAGCGGCCAGCAGTCGCCCACCGGTGAGGTTGTCCGAGGTCACCCGGTCCACCACGCGCGCCAGCCGACCCTCCACGTCCCGGTTGAGCACGACCAGCGGCAACCCGACCCCGACCAGGTCGGCCACCGCGGAGGAGCCGGTGCGGGCCGAGATGTGGACGATCCCGTCGACCAGGCCGCCCCGCAGGCTGTCCAGGTCCCGCTCGAACCGCCCCGCCCCCTCGTCGTGGTCCGACAGCAGCAGCACCCGGTGGTCGCGGGCGTGGAACTGCTCCTGCAGGACCTGGATCAGCAGCGAGTACGCCGGATTGCGCAGGTCACCGGAGACGATGGCGATCGTGCAGGTCCGCCGCGTGATCAGGCTGCGCGCCGACTGGTTGACGACGTAACCCAGCTCACGGGCCACCTGCAGCACGTGCTCGCGGGTCTGCGCGACCACCCGGGCGTCACCGCGCAGAGCCCGGGACACCGTCGACTGCGACACCCCCGCCGCCCGGGCGACGTCGTACCCGGTGACCGGGCCGTCGTGGTCACGGCCCGGCGGGATGACTGCGGAGTCGCTCACAGGGACAACCTAAGCTCGAACGCAGCTTCCGACCGGTGGGGAACAGGATGTCCCCCACCGGTCGAGGCCACTCAGCCGGACGGCACGCGACCCCCGCGTCGACCTCCCGCGAGTGCACGACCTCCCGCCGCGGGACCTGGTGACCCGCACGACCCACGAGGTGGACACGATGCCCCAGCCGGAGAACGACACCGCACCGCACGTCGCCGTCCTCCTCACCGGCGGCACCATCGGCAGCGGCGGCGACGACGAACTCGACCGGCTCGACTACGTCGACCTGGCCCACGTCCTGACCGACGAGGAAGCGGTGCCGCTCTACCGGTTCCCCCCGGGCGTCGAAGTCGGCGTCCGGCGGTTCTCCAGGATCCGGTCCAACGACGTCGACGAACCGTTCTGGTTCCGCCTGCGCGCTCGCATCCTGCAGATCCTCGAGGAGGAACCCGCGCCGTCCGGGATCGTCGTCGCCCACGGGACAGCCACGCTGGAGGAAACCGCCTACGTCCTGCACCTCACCGTGCCGACGCAGGTTCCGATCGTCGTCACCGGCGCCCAGCGCCCTCCGACCTCGATCGCCTCCGACGCGCAGACGAACCTGTGGAACGCCGTCGTCCTGGCGGCATCACCCCACGCTCGCGGACAGGGTGTCCTGGTCAGCCTCGACGAGCGGATCCTGTCGGCCCGGGACGTGGTGAAGAGCTCCAACCACGCGCTCGACACCTTCCAGGCCCGCGACCACGGCCCGCTCGGCGACATCGACCCCTACGGCAACGTGTTCCTCGAGCGCCGGGTGCTGCGACGGCACACGACGACCAGCCTCTTCGGGGCGCTCTTCGACCACGTCACCCCGCCGCTACCGCGCGTCGAGATCGTTCCCCTGTGGGCCGGCGTGGGCCCCGAGGTCATCGACCGACCCATCGCCTCCGGCGCCCAGGGCCTCGTGCTGGCGTCGATGCCGCCGGGAATGAGCCCGAGCACCGTCGAGGCGGCGGTCGACGCGGCGATCGCCGACGGGGTCGTCGTCGTCCAGGGCAGCCGCGCCGTGACCGGTCGGCTGGCTCACCGCCGCGGCCTCGAGCAGCGCGGCCTGCTGTCGACGGGGACGCTGTCGTTGCCCACGGCCCGCATCCTGCTCAGCCTCTGCCTGGCTGCGGGGCTCGACAGGAACGCGATCGCCGACGTGTTCGCCACGCACTGAACTCTTCGGCCCGCAGGGTTCGCGCAGGACGATCCCCGCGCCGCCGGGTCCGGCCGCAGGCAGCGCTGCTCGTGCTGGCGGCCGCGGCCGGCGACGACGCCGTCACGGCACGTTCTTCGCCGCACGGGGGACGCTTGCGGGCGGGCCGGTCCAGCTCAGCGGCGAACGGCGGCTTCCACCTCGACCAGCGCCTGGCTGCTGCGCAGGAACGAGGCCGTCACCTTGGACGGGTCGTCGAGGTAGCCGGCGACCATGGCGCCATCGCGCAGCAGCAGCAGGTCCTCGGCCGTGGCCGCCGGATCCGGAACACCCAGGGGCGTCACGAACTGCTGGAACGCGTCGCGGTACCAGGCGCGGTGCTCATCCACGACCCGGCGGGGTCCGCTGGCCGCATCGGGGTACTCGGCGGCGGCGTTGATGAAGGCGCAGCCGCGAAACCCCGGGCGGCAGGCCGCCGAGCCGATGAGTTCGGCCAGGGACTCCAACGCGGCCGGCACACCTTCCTCCGGCGCACGCGCCAAGGCCGCTGCCACGGCCCGGCGTTCCTGCTCGGAGCTGGCCTGCAGGTAGGCCACGACGAGGTCGTCCTTGGACTTGAAGTGCCGGTAGAAGGTCACCTTGGTCGTCTCGGCCCGCTCGATGACCTTGTCCACGCTCACCGCGCGAAGGCCGGCCGCGTAGAACAGCTCGCTGGCGGCGGTGACCAGGCGGTCGCGCAGGGACTCCTTCACGGCGCCGAGCATACGTGTCCCCTTCCTCCCACCCCGCCTTCCTCCGGCCCCTTGCGCCGCCGCCGCGGGGTGGGCTACGGTCATCGAAGTAGAGTGACTAGTCATTCTACTTCGGACTCACCGCCTGCGCCGAACACCGCCGCGGCCGTCCCGGTCGCCCGACCGCGCTCGCCGTCGGTCACCACGGCGGTCAGCAGGACGCGGTGGGCTCGCCCGTACGACGAGCGCGTACCCCGACCCAGCGAACACGAACTCCGGAGGAACCCCGTGGACCACCACACCGCAACGCCCGCCCCTTCCGCTCCCGAGACGGCATCCGGCACCGCACCTCGCGCCGCGGCCACCTTGCGCCGGCTGTACTTCACCCGTTTCGCCTTCGCCGTCGTCTGGGCTGCGGTGATCCTGTCGACGGCCTCACACCTGGGGCCGGTCACGGGGGCGCTGCTGGTGCTGTACCCGTTGTTCGACGTCGCGGCCACCGTCGTCGACGCGCGCGCCTCACGGGCCGACGGAGCGGCCGGTGGGCCGCTGACCGGCCTGTACCTGAACATGGCCGTCAGTTCGCTCACCGCCATCGCCGTCGGGTTCGCTGCCGCCTCCGGCATCCCCGCGGTGCTGCGCGTGTGGGGAGCCTGGGCCGTCGTGGCCGGGCTGATCCAGCTGATCGTGGCCGTCCGCCGCCGACGGATGGGCGGGCAGTGGCCGCTGATCGTCAGCGGCGCCATCTCCACCGTGGCCGGTACCTCCTTCATCGCCGGCGCCGGCGCGGCCGACCCGACGCTGACCGGCGCCGCCGGCTACGCCGTTCCCGGCGGGATCTTCTTCCTCATCTCCGCCCTGCGCCTGGGACGCGCCGCACGAGGCCGGTGACCACCACGCAGAACGTCCGCAGGAACTCCAGGCAACTGACGACGAGGCCGAAGACATGAACACCGACACGAACCCCGCGAACAACTCCTCCAGCAACTCCTCGACCCCCGGTTCCGACGGGACCGAGGACGACACCTTCGACGTCGTGGTCATCGGCGCGGGTCCGGTGGGCGAGAACGTCGCCGACCGCATCACCCGGGCCGGCCTGAGCGCCGCCGTCGTCGAACGCGAACTCGTCGGCGGGGAATGCTCCTACTGGGCCTGCATGCCCACCAAGGCCCTGCTGCGCAGCGCCGCGGTTCTGCGGGCCGCCCGGAACGTTCCCGGCGCCGCCCAGGCGGTGAGCGGCGAACTCGACGCCGCCGCAGTGCTGCAGCGCCGCGACGCCTTCGCCTCGCACTGGCACGACGAGGGTCAGGTCTCCTGGCTGCACGGCGCCGGCATCGCGCTGTACCGCGGGCAGGGGCGCATCACCGCCCCCCGCGTGGTGCAGGTCGACGACGGGACCGGCCGCCCGATCGTCCTGACCGCCCGGCACGCCGTCGTGCTCGCCACCGGCACCAGCGCCCTGGTGCCCGACATCACCGGGTTGCGTGCGGCGGGACCCTGGACCAGCCGCGACGGGGTCGCCGCCACCACGGTCCCGGACCGGCTGGCCATCCTCGGCGGCGGCGTCGTGGCCGCCGAGATGGCCACCGCCTACGCCGCCCTGGGTTCCGCCGTCACCGTCCTGGCCCGCGACGGCGTGCTGCCGCGCACCGAACCCTTCGCCGCAGCCCACGTCACCGCCGCCCTGCGCGAGGCCGGAGCCGAGGTGCGCCTCGGCGTCGAGGTCACCGCCGTGCACCGCGAGGGAACTGGACAGGTCCGGCTCGAACTGGGCGACGGAACGCAGCTCAGTGCCGACGAGGTGCTCGTGGCGGTCGGGCGCACCCCCAACACCGCCGATCTCGGCCTGGAGACCATCGGCCTCGAACCCGGGTCCTGGCTGACCGTCGACGACACCCTGCGGGTGCTCGACGAAGGCGGCCGGCCGCTGGCCGGCGACTGGCTCTACGCCGCCGGCGACGTCAACCACCGGGTCCTGCTGACCCACCAGGGCAAGTACCAGGCCCGCGCCCTCGGCGACGTCATCACCGCCCGCGCCCGCGGTGAACGGCTCGACCACGGCCCCTGGGGCCGGCACGCGGTCACCGCCGACGAGAAAGCGGTCCCCCAGGTCGTCTTCACCGACCCCGAGGTCGCCTCGGTCGGACTGACCGCCGCCGCCGCGCAGGCCGCCGGCCTGTCGGTGCGGATCGTGGACCACGACCTGGGCGCAGTGGCCGGCGCGGCGGTCCACACCGACGGCTACCGGGGCCACGCCCGCATGGTCGTCGACGAGGACCGCGAGGTGATCGTCGGGTTCACCCTCGTCGGCCCCGACGTGGCCGAACTGCTGCACGCCGCCACCATCGCCATCGTCGCCGAGGTGCCCGTCGACCGGCTCCGGCACGCCGTCCCGGCCTTCCCCACCATCAGCGAGGTCTGGCTGCGCCTGCTGGAGACCTACGAACGACCCGCCTGAACACTCCCGACGGTGACGGGCCACCGCACCGCACCGACCTCGTTCCCCACGACGACACACGACCCCGAAGGACACGGCATGCCCACGAAGATCACCTTCGTCATCGACAACCCCGACGAACCCGAGGCGTTCGAGCGCGCCTACCCGGAGGTGCTCGACCTCGCCCGCGCCCTGCCGCGCCTGCAGCGGCTGGAGTCGGCCAGGGTCTGGCCCAAGGAGGACGGCACGCCCACTCCTGCCCACCGGACCCTGGATCTGTACTTCGACAGCTACGAGGGCGCCTCGGCAGCGGTGGCGACACCGCCGGCCGCCGAACTGTTCCAGCAGTTGCTGGCGACCGGCACGCCCTTCACCGCCCTGTTCTCCGAGGTCGAGCCGCGATGACGGACCGGCGCGCTGCACCGTGCCCGGTTCCGCGGCGCCGTCGGGAACGCCGAGCCGGCCGGGGCACCGCGTACCCGCACCACCGGCAGGGAGCGACCGCTGCCAGCGCTCGCCCGACCTCGGGCTGGAGGCCGGGTCCGTCGATGCCGGCGCTTCGCTCGTGGGGGCGTCAGGCCGCGCAGTCGTTGCAGACGAACTGACCGCTGGTCCCGTCGTGCAGCTGGCTGCGGTGCTTGACCAGGAAGCAGCTGGTGCAGGTGAACTCGTCCTGCTGCCGGGGCAGCACCCGCACCGAGAGCTCCTCTCCCGACAGGTCCGCGCCGGGCAGCTCGAAGGACTCCGCCGCGACGGCCTCGTCCTCCTCGACGTCGGCCGAGGCGGAGGACGCGGATCGGCGGGTCTTCAGCTCCTCGAGGGAGTCGGTGTCCTCGTCGTCGGCGTTCTTGCGCGGCGCGTCGTAGTCGGTCGCCATCGTCACTCCCCTTGGTCCTGTCGGCTGCGCACAGGCCAACGCAGCCTGCGCACCGTTCATGCCCCACGTCCGGCCGGGAGCGAGCACGCATCATGCCGTGCGCCGCCCCCGCGGCCACCAGCGGCACCACCGCGGACCGGAGCCGGCGCGCTGTCCGCCCCACCCGCAGCACCCCGTCCGGGGCAGGAGCCCGGCACGACGATCCGGGATCGGCCCGGTGCGGAACGTCGCCCGTCGCGGACGAGCCGGAGTTCCCCGGTGCGACGGCTCCGGCGTCGATCGCGGACGACGGCCGGGAACGCGTGGGCGCAGGATGCTGGTCACGCCGCGACCGGGTCGGTCACGGCCGCCCGGTGACGCGTTCTCGACCGTTGTTCCTCCCACACCTCCGGTCCGGCCTGGAGGTGGACGCCATGTTCAGCGGTCTGGACGCACCGCTCGGTCTCCCGCGAGCCGCTGGGTGGGTGGGCGCCGGCGGCACCTCGACCTCGCCCGACCTGTTCGGGGCCGTCCCGTTCCCAGTGCACGGTGAGCCGCCCGTGGGGGGTTTCCAGCGCCGCGCGCGCCCACGCAGGCCCCCACCGGGACCGCCGGCCACCGCTCGCCCGCTCGGCGCGGCGGGGCGTCCGGGACGCGCCGGGGCGTGGTCGCGGCCGGGTCGGGACACTCCTGGTCCCGGCACCCTCCGTCCAGCGTGCGATGATCCTGGGGACACTCCACCGATCGAACAGGACGGGCATGGCCACCTCGAGGCGCACCCACGCCGCCAACAAGATGCCCTGGCCCGCCGGGAACCACCGGAGCCTGGAGCGGTTCCTCGACGAAGCCGACCGGGCAGGGACCCTCGACATCATCGCCGACCACCCCGCGGCGGCCACGGCCCTGGCGCTCGCGCCGCACAGCCTGGACGCGGCCACCGTCGGTACCGTCCTGCGCTACGCGGAGTCGCGCGAACAGGGTCTGGCCTTCCCGAGCGCCTGGCAGCACTGGCAGCAGGTCACCGGCGACCAGTACGCCGACCGCGCCGCGGCCGCCGAGGGCTTCGCCGAGTTCGCCGCCGAGCTCACCGGCGAGGACTGGGACCGCGCTGCAGGCGCCACCGTCGAGGAGCAGCTCGTCGGGTTCATCGACGCGGTGGTCGCGGGCCGCGCGAACGGCGCCAGTCCCCGCGAGGCGCTCGACGCGCTGCCCGGAACGGCTTAGCCGCACCCGGCCCCGGCGCCGGTGGCAGCGCGGCGGAGCGAGCCGCGGAGGTCACGCCGGCGTCAGCGCCCCGCGTCCCGCCGGTCCCGCTGGTAGGCCGTCCACGCGTCCGTGCACCCCTGGCACCGGCACCCGAGGTTCCGGTAGCCGTTCGCCGAGCCGTGGCGAGGGTCGGTCGGGTCGGCCAGGAACGTCGCCTTGACCTCGGCCGTCGACGGCCGGCGGGCAGCCGTCCCGAGCCCCAGCTCGGCCCGCCAGGTGCGGATCGTCGGGTGGCTGACGCCCAGCAACGTCGCCGCCTGCTGCTGCGGGAGGTCGGCGGTGGCCTCGACGGCCTGCTGCCAGCTGGCGTGACCGGAGCGGCGCGCGATCTCGTCGCGGTCGTGGCGGGGCACGGGCACCACCGTACGCCGGGCGCGAAAACCAGGTGCGCCCGACCACGCGTGTCGAACAGCATCACGCCATGACCGAACCGCTGCAGAACCGGGTGGTCGTCGTGACCGGAGCCAGCCGACGCAACGCCATCGGCGCGGCGATCGCCCGCCGGGCCGTGGCCGACGGCGCCGCGGTGCTCCTGCACACCTGGTCCGCGCACGACGCCGAACAGCCCTGGGGCGCCGACGTCGGCGGTCCCGAAGCCCTGCTCGCCGAGCTCCGCGAGGACGGCGGTCGTGTCGAGCACCTCAGTGCCGACTTCGCCGATCCCGGCACGCCGACGGCGGTGATCGCCACGGCCCGGGACGCCTTCGGCCACGTCGACGCCCTCGTGGCCAACCACGCGCGCAGCAGCCTGCAGGACTTGGAGCAGCTGACCGCCGCCGAACTCGACCTCAGCTTCGCGGTCAACACCCGGGCCAGCCTGCTGCTGGTCCAGGCCTTCGCCGCGCAGCACGACGACGACCGACCCGGTGGGCGGGTCCTGCTGTTCACCTCCGGGCAGTACCACGGCGCCATGCCCGCCGAACTGCCGTACATCGCCTCCAAGGCGGCGCTGCACGAGCTCACCCGCAGCCTGGCCGTCCACCTGATGCCGCGCCGGATCACCGTGAACTGCATCAACCCCGGCCCCAACGACACCGGGTACGCCGACGACGCCGGCCGCGCGGCGGTGGCCGCGGCGAACCCGGGGGCACGCTGGGGCGCCCCGGCCGACACGGCCCGGCTGGCCGGATGGCTGCTCAGCGACGAGGCCGACTGGGTCACCGGTCAGACGATCGCCTCCGACGGAGGGTGGTCGGCTCGCTGAGCCGGTCCACCAGTCACGACGGCTCTGGCACAGTGACCTCGTGGACCTGCCCGACGTCACCCTGCGGTTGTGGCGCCCGCAGGAGGCGCCCAGGTTGTTCGACCTGCTGTCCCGCGTCGAGGTGACGCGCTGGTTCGGCTCTGCGAGCCGAGCGCCGCTGACCGACGTCGAGCAGGCCCGGCAGCGCATCACGCAGTGGGCCCTGGACTTCGACGAACCGCTGGGGACCCGGGCCATCGTCGCGGCCGACCGCGCCGCCCCGGTCGGCAGCGTGCTGCTGTTCCGCGCCCCGAACGCCCTGCACGGCGAGATCGAGGTCGGCTGGTACCTGCACCCCGACGCGACCGGACGCGGTTACGCCGCAGCCGGTGCCCGCCAGGCGGTGCTGGAGGCCTTCGCCGCCGGGCACCCCGAGGTGTGGGCCCTGACCCACACCGACAACCACCCCAGCCGCGCCACGGCCGCGCGGATCGGCATGCGGGACCTCGGGGTGGTCGACGGGCTGTGGCACGAGGGCCCGTCGCAGTTGTTCGTCGTCTCGCCCGGAACCCAGGGGTGATCAGCAGGTGGCGACGAAACGCTGCAGGACGCGCACCCCGAACTCCAGCGCGTCCACCGGGACGCGTTCGTCGATGCCGTGGAACATGCCCGCGAAGTCCATCCCGGCCGGCAGCCGCAGCGGGGCGAAACCGTAGCCGCGGATGCCGAGCCGCGAGAACGACTTGTTGTCGGTTCCGCCGGCCAGGCAGTACGGCAGCACCTTCGCGCCCGGGTCCTCGGCCAGCAGCGCGGCCTGCATGCGGTCCACCAGCGGCGCGGCGAACTCGGTCTCCAGGGCCACGTTCTCGTTGACGACCTCGACGTCCACCCGTTCCCCCGCCAGTTGCCGGATCACCTCGAGGAGGTCGTCGCGCCGGCCCGGCAGGAACCGGGTGTCGATCAGCGCGCTCGCCGACCCCGGGATGACGTTGTGCTTGTAGCCGGCGTCCAGGACCGTCGGGTTGGAGGTGTTCTGCAGCGTCGCGCCGACCCAGCGGGCCGTGGTGCCGAGCTTGGCCAGCAGCGCCGAGGGGTCGGTCTCCTCGAACGGCACCCCGGTGATCTCCGAGACGCCTTCGAGGAACTGCCGGACGGTCGCGGTGTACTCCAGCGGCCAGGTGTACTCACCGATCCGGGTCACGGCGGCGCACAGCCGGGTGACGGCGTTGTCGGTGCCGACCTGCGAACCGTGCCCGGCGCGGCCGTGGGCGACCAGGCGCAGCCAGGCCAGCCCCTTCTCGGCCGTCTGCAGCAGGTAGGTGCGCTGACCGTCGAGGTCGAGGGAGAAACCGCCCACCTCGCTGACGGCTTCGGTGACGCCCTCGAACAACTCCGGTCGGTTCTCCACGAGCCACTCCGCGCCCTGCACGCCGGCGGCCTCCTCGTCGGCGAGGAAGGCGAAGACGAGGTCGCGCGGGGGCTTGGCGCCCGTGCGCGCGATGTCGCGCAGGACGGCCAGCAGCATGGCGTCCATGTCCTTCATGTCGACCGCGCCGCGGCCCCACAGGCAGCCGTCGGCGATCTCGCCGGCGAACGGGTCGACCTTCCAGTCCGCGGCCTGGGCCGGCACGACGTCGAGGTGGCCGTGCAGCAGCAGCGCGCCGCGCTCGGCCGTCCCGCGCTCGTCACCGGGGACGCGCACGACGACGTTGCCCCGCTGGGGAAAACCCTCGACGTACTCCGGCTGCAGACCGACCTCGTGCAGCAGCTCCATGACGTGCTCGGCCGCGACGCGCTCGCCGGGACCAGAACCGTCCCCGTAGTTGGAGGTGTCGATGCGCAGGAGGTCTCGGCACAGGTCCACGACCTCGGACTCGGCGGCGTTCGGGCTGGTCTGGGAGGCGTCCGGGCTCACGCCCCACACCGTAGACGAAGCCCACCGGTGAGCCTCGGGTAGCGTCCCGGTGCCATGGACCACGCCCCCGCCAGCGCCGGCGACGCGCAGGACTGGTCGCTGGAGACTCCCCGGGGCCTGAGCGACACCGTGCACGACGCGATCCTCGAGCTGCTCATGAACCGCGGGCTCGAGCCCGGCTCGGCCCTGCGCACCCAGCTGCTCGCCGACCGCCTCGGCGTCTCGGCCACCCCGGTGCGCGAGGCCCTGGCCCGGCTGGAGGGCACGGGGCTGGTCGTGCGCACCGCCCGGCGCGGCTACCGGGCCGCACCGCTGCTGTCGGCCGAGGAGCTCGGCCAGCTCGTCGACGTGCGCCTGCTGGTCGAGCCGGGCAACGCCGAGCGCGCCTGCGCCCGGGCCGACGACGCCTTCGTCGCCCGGCTGTGGACCGCGGTCGAGGAGCAGCGCCAGGCGCCGACCGGGCCGGGCTACGCCGGCTTCAAGCACTACCTGGAGGCCGACTGGTCCTTCCACGAGCTGCTCGCCGAGGGCACGGGCAACCCGTTCATCGTCCGGACCCTGGACTCCTTCCGCGGATTCGTGCAGCGTCTGCACCAGGTCGAGGAACGGGTCAGCGATGCGCAGGAGAGCGTGGCCGAGCACGAGGCGATCGTGCGCGCCTTCGAGGCCCGCGACCCGGAGGCCGCGGCCGAGGCGATGCGCCGGCACCTGCACGGCGTGCTCGACCGCGCGGTCGGGTGATTCCGGCGAGGCGCTCGCCAAGCGACGTGATTTTCTATAGAATCTGCAACGACGACGACGACTACTGGAGTGAGTGAGACGTGAGCGACGACGCGCACACCACCACGAGCACCCGCGTGTTCGACGGTTTCCCCGACGTGCTGACCCGGCAGAACTGGCCGATCACCGTGCCGATGATGCCCCACCCGCACGTCCTGAAGGACGGCTCGACCGTCCAGGACCAGCCGGCCGAGGGCTGGCTGGAGACGCTGGAGGTCATGACCGACGCGGGCTACACCTGCATCGACCCCACCGACACGTGGATCCGCATCGCGGACCTGTCGCCGGCCCGGCAGCAGGAGTTCGCGCAGACGATCCGCGCCGCCGGCCTGCAGATCCCGGCCTTCTCCACCTCGCGCCGCTCGGTCATGGACCACGAGAAGGCCGACGAGAACCTCGCCTACTCGCACCGCGCCATCGACGCGTGCGCTGCGATCGGCATCCCGGTGGTGAACTTCGGGTTCATGCGTGGCTTCACCCCCGCCCAGGCCAAGGCGCTGTGGTTCTGGCTCGAGCCGGGCTACTCCGACGACTTCAGCGAGGACGTCCGCAAGGTCGCCGTCGGCAAGATCCAGGAACTGGCCAAGCACGCCCAGGAAGTCGGCGTCCAGATCGCGCTGGAGATGTACGAGGACACCTACCTCGGCACCGCCGACGGCATGGTGCAGTTCGTCCAGGACGTCGGCTACGACAACGTCGGGCTGAACCCGGACTTCGGCAACATCCTGCGCCTGCACCGCGAGGTCGAGCCGTGGGAGGAGATCGCCGCCAAGACGTTCCCCTACACGAACTACTGGCACCTGAAGAACTACTACCGCGACGAGGAGCCGTCGACCGGCTCGGTGCGCACCCACCCGGCTCCCCTGGAGTTCGGCACCATCAACTACCGCAAGGCCATCTCGATGGCGATCGAGGCCGGTTTCCGCGGCGCCTTCTGCGTGGAACACTACGGCGGCGACAGCATCAGCGTCGGCGCGACCAACCGGGAGTACATCCGCCGCGTGCTGCCCAAGGTGACCCCGTACCAGCCGTTCAGCAGCGGCGCTGCGAACCACTGAGCGATCGAAGGAGACCGTTCGCATGACGAAGATCTTCGGAAACCCGGCGACGTTCGTCGACGAGGCCGTCGCGGGTTTCGTGGACCTGTACTCGCAGTACGTCCAGCCGGTGCCGCACGGCGTGATCCGCTCCACGGCGACCCCCGAGGGCAAGGTCGCCGTCGTGGTGGGCGGCGGCTCGGGGCACTACCCCGCCTTCGCCGGCTACGTCGGGCCGGGCCTGGCCGACGGCGCGGTGTGCGGCAACGTGTTCGCCTCCCCCTCCACCCGCTGGGTCTACGACGTGGCCAAGGCCGCCCACCGCGGCGGGGGCGTGGTCCTGGGCTTCGGCAACTACGCCGGGGACATCCTGAACTTCGGCCTGGCCGCCGAACGGCTGCGCGCCGAGGGCATCCCGGCCGAACTGCTCGTGGTCACCGACGACGTCGCCTCCGAGGGCCAGGGCGCCAATGGTGAACGTCGCGGCATCGCCGGCGACGTGGTCGCCTTCAAGATCGCCGGCGCGGCGGCCGAGGCCGGCTACTCCTTCGACGACGTGGTGCGCGTCTCGCGCCACGCCAACGACGTGACCCGCTCGATGGGCATCGCCTTCGCCGGCTGCACCCTGCCCGGGGAGAGCGAGCCGCTGTTCACCGTCACCGAAGGCCACATGGGCGTCGGGCTGGGCATCCACGGCGAGCCGGGTATCAGCGAGGAACCCATCGGCACGCCCTCCGAGATCGCCGACCTGCTGGTCGACAAGGTCCTGGCCGGCAAGCCCGAAGGCGTCGGCGCCGAGGATGGCCACGGCGGGAAGATCACCGTCCTGGTCAACGGCCTGGGCTCGACCAAGTACGAGGAGCTGTTCCTGCTCTACGGCCCCATCGCCCAGCGGCTGCGCCAGGCCGGCTACCAGATCGTGGCCCCGCAGGTCGGTGAGCTGGTCACCTCCTTGGACATGGCCGGCGCCTCGCTGACCGTGACGTGGCTGGATGAGGAGCTGGAAAGGCTGTGGACCGCCCCGGCCCAGTGCCCGGCGGTGTCCATCGGCCCGGTCATCGAAACCACCCCGGCGCCGGTCTACGAGGTGCCCGAGGACGAGGTCGCCGACTACTCCGGCACCCCCGAGGCCGCCCAGGCCGCCGGCCGCAAGGTCGCCGAACTCATCGAGGCCGTGCGCGACGTCCTTCAGGACGCCGAGGCCGAACTGGGCCGCATCGACGCCATCGCCGGTGACGGTGACCACGGCACCGGCATGGTCAACGGCTCGGTCGCCGCCGCCCAGGCCGCCCGCGCCGCCGCCGACGCCGGGGCCGGGGCCGGCGCCACGCTGTCCGCGGCCGGGGGCGCCTGGGCCGACCGCGCCGGTGGCACCTCCGGAGTGATCTGGGGGGTGCTGCTGCACGCCTTCGCCGACAAGCTCGGTGATGCCGGCACCCCGAGCGCCCAGCAGGTCGCCGAGGGCGCGACCGCCTCGGTGGAGGCCGTCATGCGGCTGGCCGGGGCGCGGGTGGGCAACAAGACGATGCTGGATGCCCAGGTGCCCTTCGCCGAGAAGCTGGCCGAGCAGGTCGCGGCCGGGGAGGACCTGAAGACGGCCTTCACCGCCGCCGCGCAGGCCTCCACCGCGGCGGCGGAGGCCACCAAGGACCTGCGTCCGCAGATCGGCCGCGCCCGGCCGCTGGCCGAACGGTCCCTGGGCCACCCCGATGCCGGGGCCGTGTCCCTGGCGCTGGTCACCCGCACCGTCGCCGACAAGCTCTGAGGAAGGGAACGACATGACTGATCTGCAGTGGCGCGTCGTCGTCGCCGCCGACGAGGCCGGGGTGTCCTACAAGGACGCGATCAAGGCCGACCTGCTCAAGGACCCCCGGGTCAAGGAGGTCATCGACGTCGGCGTGAACGGCGACGACGACAAGACCGCCTACCCGCACGTGGCCGTCGCGGCGGCCCGCAAGATCGCCGCCGGCGAGGCCGACCGCGGCATCCTGGTCTGCGGCACCGGCATGGGCGTCGCCATCGCGGCGAACAAGGTGCCGGGCATCCGCGCCTCGGTCGCGCACGACTCCTTCTCGGCCGAGCGGCTGGTGCTGTCCAACAACGGTCAGGTCCTGACCCTGGGCGAGCGCGTCATCGGCAAGGAGCTGGCCCGCCGGCTGGCCAAGGAGTTCCTGGGCTACGTCTTCGACGAGACCTCCGCCTCGGCCGCCAAGGTCGACGCGATCACCGGGTACGAGTCCGGGACGGAGGGCGAGGCAGGTACCGTCGGGTCCTGCTGAGACCCTTCGAGACCTGGAGCCTTGCCCACCATGACGACCCGTCCCCGCCCGCTCGTCGGGGTCAGCCTGAAGATGTACTTCTCGCTGGCCCGCACGCGCAGCTACCTCGCCGACGTGGCCACCCTCGGTCCGGTGGTCGCCGAGTCGGGTGTGGACGCGTTCGTCATCCCCGACTTCCTCACCGTGACCACCGGTATCGACCTGCTGCGCGGCACCTCGATCGCCATCGGCGCGCAGGACGCGTCGTGGGAGGACTTCGGGGCACTGACCGGCGAGGTGTCCCCGGCCGCGCTGCGCGAGGCCGGGGCCCGGTACGTCGAGATCGGCCACGCCGAACGGCGGCGGATGTTCGCCGAGGACGACATCGTCACCGCCCGCAAGGCCGCGGCGGCCGCGCGCAACGGCCTGGTCCCGCTGGTCTGCATCGGGGAGAACGTCCGCATCGACGTCGCGGACGCGGCCCGCAGCACCATCAGCCAGGTGCTGGCCGCGCTCGAGGACGTCCCGTCCGAGGCCGAGGTCGTCATCGGCTACGAGCCGAACTGGGCCATCGGGCAGACCGAACCGGCCCCGCCGGAGCACGTCGTCGGGGTCACCACGCGGCTGCGTGACGCCTTGTCGCACCGTCGCGGGGTGACCCGCATCCTCTACGGCGGCAGCGCCGGCCCGGGCATGTTCACCGACGTCGCCGAGGGCGTCGACGGCCTCTTCCTGGGCCGTTTCGCCCACGACGTCGCCAACTTCAGGGCCGTGATCGAGGAGATCGCGGCCCACCCGCTCAACGCAACCAACAGCACGAGCTCCGAGTCGGCGGCCGACCGCGCCTGAGGCGCGGGAGGTCTCCTGCCCGGAGCACGTCGGATCCCACAGGAGACCTCCCGTGCCCACCGCACCCCGCACCGACAAGATCACCAAGGTCGCCCAGATCGGCACCGGCTACATGGGCGGCGGCATCGCCCAGTCGCTCGCGCTGGCCGGCAACGACGTCTGGCTCGCCGACGCCGACAAGGAGTCGACGCAGCGCAACTACGAGCGTCTGCTCAAGGAGTCCGAGCTCTTCGAGGCGCAGGGCCTGTTCGCCCAGGGCAGCACCGAGGTCCTCAAGGCCAAGTTCCACCCTGCGGACTCCATCGAGGAGGCCGTCGCCGACGTGCACTTCGTCGAGGAAGCCGTCTTCGAGGACCCGGCCGTCAAGAAGGACGTCCTGTCCCGCGTCGAGAAGGCCGTCGCCCCCGGCACGATCATCGGCACCAACACCTCCACCATCCCGGTGAAGGTCCTCGCCGAGGCGTTCGAGGACGCGTCGCTGTTCCTGACCGTGCACTTCTCCAACCCGGCGCCGTTCATCCCCGGCGTCGAGCTCGTCACCGGCGAGGCGACGAACCCGGCCGTGCTGCCGCTCATCGACGACCTGCTGACCCGCGCCGGCCGGCGCGGCGCCCAGGTCAAGGACGTCCCCGGTTTCGTGCTGAACCGCCTGCAGTACGTCCTGCTGAAGGAGGCCATGACGGTCGTCGAGGAGGGTGTGGCCACCCCCGCCGACGTCGACACCATCGTCTCCACCACCTTCGGTTTCCGGCTGCCGTTCTTCGGGCCGTTCGCGATCGCCGACATGGCCGGCCTCGACGTGTACGCCAAGGGTTTCAAGGTCCTCGAGGACCACTTCGGCGAGCGCCTGTCCGCCCCGGCCAACCTCACCGAGCTCGTCGCCGCCGGCAAGTACGGCACGAAGACCGGTTCGGGTTTCCTGGAGCTCGAGCCCGAGAAGCTCGCCGCGCTCATCGACTACCGCAACAAGGCGTACCAGAAGATGGGCGAGCTGCTCGCCGAGCTCGGCCCGTCGCCGATCGCGGAGTGACCTCGCACTGAACCGCTAGTCCAGGCAGAACTCGTTGCCCTCGACGTCGGCCATCACCAGGTGCCCGGCGTCGAGGGGCGGCGCGGGGTCGTGCCGGGCCAGTCGCGTCGCGCCGAGGGACCCCAGCCGGTCGGCCTCGGCTTCCAGTGCCGCCATCCGCTCCTCGCCCTGCAGGCCCGGGGCGGCGCGCACGTCGAGGTGCACGCGGTTCTTGACGGTCTTGCCCTCGGGAACCTTCTGGAAGAACAGGCGCGGACCGTGGCCCTCGGGGTCGACGAGGGCCGAGGCGTCGTTGCGGTGCTGGGGCGGGACGCCGAGGGCCTCCAGCGCCTCGTCCCAGCTGCCGAAGGGCGGCGGTGGCGGCTGCACCTGGTAGCCGAGCACCTCGGCCCAGAAACCGGCCACGGCGGCCGGGTCGGCGCAGTCGAACGTCACCTGGAACTCGCGGGCCACCTCAGTTCCCCTCTCGGTGGGTGTGGGCGTACAGGTCGCGCAGCAGGGCCACCTCGGCGAGGTGGTGGATGAGCTCGCGGTGGACGAGCAGGACGAGGGTCGCCATCGGCTCGCCGGCAAAACCACCCTCGGTCGGGCCGCACGGACGCCGCAGTTCCTCCTCGCCCAGCGCTGCGACGCCGACCAGCCACCGCCCGTAGTGCTCGTCGAGCTGGGCCAGGGCTGCCTCGGCCGTGGTGGCGTACCTGAAGGACTCGTAGTCGGCGGCCGGCCCGCCGAAGTGCGCGGCGTTGCGCGCGGCCAGGACGCCCACGAGCACGTGACCCAGCCGCCACGCGATGGTCGTCATCGGCGCGGGCACGGGTTCGGGGAACGCGAAGTCGATGGTCATCTCCCCCGAGCCGCCCTGCACCGGGGCGGTTCCCGTCCCCCGCGGCCGGACGTTCCAGCTGCCGGGCGCCGGCTCCCAGAAGTACTCCTCGTCGCTCATCCCCTCGAGCCGAGCCCGCAGCTGGTGCTGCCAGTGCCACTCGATCTGGTCGCGCAGCAGCTGGTTCCAGGTGAAGTCGCTCATGGCACGAGGTTGACGCTGAACCCGGACCGGAGCGTTCCGTGATCGGTGACAGGATCGGGACGTGAACGTCGAGGGCACCACCGAGCGGGTCCTGCGCCTGCTCGCGCTGCTGCAGCGCCGGCCGACGTGGACCGCCGGCGAACTGGCCGCCGAGCTGGGGGTCACCGACCGCTGTGTGCGCCGCGACGTCGAACGGCTGCGCAACCTCGGCTACCCCGTGCACGCCACGGCCGGGGTCGGCGGCGGCTACTGCCTCGGCGCCGGTACCCGGCTCCCGCCGCTGCTGCTCGACGACGAGGAGGCCATCGCCACGGCCGTCTCGCTGCGGCTGGCCTCCGGAAGCGTCGCGGGTGCCGCCGAGGCGGCCCTGCGAGCGCTGGCCAAGCTGGACCAGGTGATGCCGCCCCGGTTGCGTGAGCAGGTCCGGGCGGTCCACGGCGCCACCGACACCCTCCTGCCCGAGGGCGAGACCATCGACGCCGATGTCCTGGTCACCCTGGCCCGGGCCTGCCGGGACCTGGTCCGCGTCCGGTTCGGCTACCCCGGCCGCGACGGCGAGCCGCACGAGCGCACCGTCGAACCGGTGCGGCTGGTGACGACCGGCCGGCGCTGGTACCTCATGGCCCACGACGTGGACCGCGACGACTGGCGCACGTTCCGGCTGGACCGGATGGGACCGGTGTCGGCCACCACGTGGCGGTTCCGGCCCCGCGAGCACCCCGACCCCGCCGGTCACGTCCAACGCTCGGTGACCGCCGCGCCCTACCGCTACCTGGCCCGGATCCGGTTGCGGGCCGGTGCGGCGCAGATCCGCGGCCAGGTGCCCCCGACCGTCGGGGAGGTGCTGGCCGACGGCGCGGACCACTGCGTCCTGGTCGTCGGCGGCGACGACCTGGACTGGCTCGCCGCGCACGTCGCCCGCCTCGGGGTGCCGGCCGAGGTGCTGGAACCGGCGGAACTGCGCGAGGCCGCCGGACGCCTGTCGGACAGGCTGGCGGCCCTCGCGGGTACCGTGGCCCCCGCACCGTCCGAGCCCGAGGAGAACCGCGCGTGAACCCGTACATCGCCTTCGCCCTGCTGAGGGTCGGGTTCCTCGTGCTGCCGCTCGGCGTGCTGACCCTGCTCGGGGTCGAGGCGCCGCTGTCGATCGCCATCGCCGTGCTGCTGTCGGTCGTGCTGTCCGCGGTGTTCCTGCGCGACCAGCGCCGGCGGATCGCCGAGCGCATCACCGACCGCGCACAGCGTCAGGCCGGCCGACGCCAGTGACCCGCGGCCTGGTCGATCACCGGTCGACCACCGGTCGATCAGAGGTCGCGGGTGGTCGACTCGTAGGTGGTCGATCCGGTTCCCGGGTCACGACGGGCCGTGCTGGTCGTCCGCCGCGTGCGGGGCCGGAAGAGGACGAACTCGAGCACGAGCCACAGGACGCCGACGAGCATGAGGATGGCGCCCACCGTCTGCAGGTCGATCCCTGAGAGATCGACGGTCACCGCGAAGGCGAGGATCGCCCCCAGGGCGATGAGGAAGATGCTCGAACCCAGTCGCATGGTGTGATCGTCCTCCCCCGGCGGGGCAGCCGCACGTCGGAGGGCGGCAGCCCCCTCCAGGGCCTCCGGGTCGGCGGAGTCGCTAGTCTGGCCCGCTGTGGCAGAACAGGTCTCCTTCTTCAGCTCCACCGGTGACCGGCTCGCCGGCCTGCTCGACCTGCCCGAGGGCGAGGTCCGCGGATGGGGGATCTTCGCGCACGGCTTCACGCTGGGCAAGGACTCCCCCGCGGCCTCGCGGATCTGCAAGGGGCTGGCCGCCGAGGGCATCGGCATGCTGCGCTTCGACAACCTCGGTCTGGGGGACTCCGAGGGTGACTGGGGCGACGGGTCGTTCACGCACAAGGTCGACGACACCGTGCTGGCCGCGGCCTTCATGGCCGAACGCGGTACCCCGGCCGCGCTGCTGGTCGGGCACTCCTTCGGCGGCGCGGCCGCCATCGCCGCCGCCAACCAGGTCCCGGACCTGCAGGCCGTCGTGAGCATCGCCGCCCCCTCCGAACCCCGCCACGTCGAGCACAACTACGACGCCCTCCTCGACCGTGTCCTGGCCGAGGGGCACGCGCAGTGGCTGGTCGGCGGGCGGGCGCTGACGCTGAAGCGGGCGTTCATCGAGGACGTCCGCAACGCCGACCTGAAGCGGCAGATCCGGCGGTTGTCGGTACCGCTGCTGGTGATGCACTCCCCCACCGACGACACGGTGAGCGTGGACAACGCCAGCGCCATCTTCAAGGCGGCCCCGCACCCACGCAGCTTCATCTCGCTGGAAGGTTCGGACCACCTGCTCGTCGCCCGCGGTCAGGCCCGCCGGGCCGCCCGCATCATCAGCGCGTGGGCCGACCAGTACCTGCGCGACGTCACCCCGACCGGGAACTGAGACCCCCTCAGGCGCCCCGCAGGTCCAGCGGCAGCTCGGCCGCGGCACCCTCGACCAGCCGCACCGGGATTCCCCAGTCCTGCTGGTACAGGTGGCAGGCCGCGAACTCCGGAACCTCGCCGGTCTCCGGGTCGCCGTCGCACGCCGCGGCCTGGACGCTGACGTGCAGCACCCCGGAGGTGAACTCCGGCGCGAACTCCAGCGTCCGCGACAGCCCCTGAGCCGCACCCTTTCCGGAGAGCAGGAGTTCCGGCGGGGTGGAGGCGACGACGAGGCGCGTGGGATCCCCCCACTGGTCGTCGAGCTTCTGGCCGGTCGGCGGGGTGAAGCTCACCGACAGTTCGACGGTGCCGGCAGCCAGGTCGGTCGGCGGGCGCTGCACGCGCTGCGCCCCGGCGTCGACCCGGACCGCGGCGGGAACCAGTTCACGGGTGAGCCGGTGCGCGGAACTCTCCACCACGACCAGGGTGTCGCCGTCGACGAGCACGTCGGACGGTTCGGCCAGGTCGCGCAGGAGCGTCGAGACCTCCCCCGTCGCCGGGTCGTACCGGCGGACCGCGCCGTTGTAGGTGTCGGCCACCAGGATCGAGGAGTCGGGAGCGACCGCCACGCCGAGCGGGTGCTGCAGCAGCGCCTGCGCGGCCGGGCCGTCGCGGAACCCGAAGTCGAACAGCCCCTGACCGACGTGGGTGGTCACCTCGTACCCCGCCCCGGCCACGGGGGCGACGTTGGCCATCCGGTCGTCGGTGACGGTGTGCACCTCCCGGTCGGGGTCCCCGTTGCGACGCAGGGTCCGCAACGCCGAGGTCTCGGCGTCGACGAGCCACAGCAGTTCGCCCTCGGGTGTCTCCTGCACCGCGAGACCCGACGTCTGCGCGAACCAGGCCTCTTGCGCCGGGCCGTCCTCGATCCCCTCGGCCGTCGTGCCGGCCAGCACCCGCACGACCCCGGCGACCGGGTCGAACGCCCACAGCTGGTGCACGCCCGCCATGGCCACGACGACCTGGCCGTCGAACCAGGCGACGTCCCACGGCGTCGACAGGTCCTGCTGCAGCGCCGGCCCACCGCCCTCGCGGCGGCGCAACTGGTTCCCCGTTCCCGCCACGGTCCGCACGGTCCCGTCGGCCAGGCGGATGCCGCGCAGGGCGTGGTTCACGCTGTCGGCCACGACGACGTCGTACCCGACCGCCGCTGCGACCGCGGCCGGCAGGACCGCTGCTCCCTGGGGTTCGGCGAACGTCGCCTCCTGCGCCGGGCCGTCGTCGAAGCCGCGCCGGCCGCTGCCGAAGCGCCGGCGTTCGGTCTCACCGTCCGCGTCCAGTTCCACGAGCTGGTGGTGGGCGGTGTCGGCGACCAGCAACCCGCCGTCGGGCGAGCGGACCACCCGGGCCGGGAAGCGGAACGCCGACCCCGAGGGCCGGGGTGGCACGTAGGGGCCGTCCCCGCGCCGCAGGGTTCCCCTCGCCTCGTGCTCGGCGACGAGCTCGGAGACCAGGACGTCGAGGCCGTGCGCGTGGCCTTCGCCGGACATCGACGCGACGACGTACCCCTCGGGGTCGACGACGACCAGCGTCGGCCACGCCCGCGCCGCGTACGCCTGCCACGTCGTCAGCTCCGGGTCGTCCAGCACCGGGTGGTGGACGGCGTAGCGGTCCACGGCCGCGTCGAGCGTGGCCGGTTCGGCCTCGTGGGCGAACTTGGGCGAGTGCACGCCGACCGTCACCAGGACGTCGGAGTACTTCTCCTCCAGCGGCCGCAGCTCGTCCAGGACGTGCAGGCAGTTCACGCAGCAGCTGGTCCAGAAGTCCAGCAGGACGACCTTGCCGCGCAGCTGCGCCAGCGACAGGTCGCCGTCGGTGTTCAGCCACCGGCGGCCCACGAGCTGCGGGGCACGGACGCGGGAACGGCGGGCGGGGGTGGTGCTGCTCACCGGACCAGTGTCCTCCTGCGCGCTGCGGGACGTGCGCCGCGGTGCAGTTCTCGCCGCGACCCGGCGGTGTCCTCCGCCGTCGTGGGGTTCAGCCGGCCGAACGCGTCGCGGCGCTGGTCGATGCGGCGGACGCGGAACTGCCCGAGGCGTCGTGGACCGACCCGACCGACACCCTGCCGGCGCCGCAGCACTGGCTGGGCCACGGCACCCGGGCAGCTGACCTGCACGCCCAGTTCAGCCCCAGCCCAGCGCACGCGATCCGGCGGCCGTCGCCGCCGCCAGCACGACCACGACGATGAACGGAGCACGGCAGACCAGCGCGACGACGGCGACCAGCAGGCCCGCCGCCCGCGCGTCCACGACGAGGTCCTGACCGGTGGAGAACGTCTGCAGCACCACGAGCGAGGCCAGCAGCGCGGCGGGCAGCATCCCGGTCAGCCGGCGGACGCGCGGTTCCTCCAGCCGCGCCGGGGGCACCACGTACCCGGCCAGCTTCGTGGCGAAGGCGATGGCCGAGGCGGCCAGCACGGCGGTCCAGAGGTTCACGCGGCCCTCGATCCCGCGGGCCAGAACCACGCGAGGAGCGAGCCGGCGACCGCCGCGGCGATGACGGGCAGACCCTGCGGGATCACCGGCACCAGCGCCGTCGTGACCACCGCGCCGACGACCGCGACGGCGACCGGTTCGCGAGCGTTCAGTCGCGGCCAGAGCAGTCCGACGAACGCCGCCGAGGCCGCGGCGTCCAGGCCGAACCGCTGCGGGTCACCCAGCGCGTTGCCCGCCAGCGCACCCACGAGGGTCATGAGGTTCCACCCGGCGTAGACGCCCAGCCCCGTCAGCCAGAACCCCAGGCGCCGCAACGGTGGCGTCGGCTGCGACACGGCCACGGCGGTCGACTCGTCGATGGTCACCTGGGCCACGGCCAGCCGGCGCCAGCCGCGCGGCCGCAGCACCGGGCCGAGCTGCAGGCCGTACAACGCGTTGCGCACTCCCAGCAGCGAGGAGGCGGCCACGGCCGCGCCGACGGTGCCCCCGCCGCCCAGCACACCGATGAGCGCGAACTGCGAGCCGCCGCTGAACAGCAGCAGCGACAGCAGGCACGTCTGCAGCACGCTGAGTCCGCTGGTGACGCTCAGGGCGCCGAAGCTGACGCCGTACAGGCCGGTGGCGACCGCGACCGACAGGCTCTGCCGGACGACGGCCGCGCGGTCGGGTGGGTCGGCGGGCGGTGGCGGGGTGGCTGGGGCGTCGGTCACGGAGGCCAGCATGCCCGTCCGGCCTCCCGTCTGGCCCGACGGCCGGGGCGGTGCTTCGCTGGTCGGGTGGAACCACGGGACAAGGTCTTCCTCATCACCGGCGCCTCCTCGGGCATCGGCGCCGCGACGGCGCGCGCGGCGTCGGCAGCGGGCGCGAAGCTGGTCCTGGCGGCCCGCCGCGCCGACCGCATCGAGGCCCTGGCCGCCGAGCTGGGTCACGCGGTGGCGGTGCGCACCGACGTCACCGACGACGAGCAGGTCCGCGCGGCCGTGCAGGCGGGCGTCGAGGCGTTCGGCGGCGTCGACGTGCTGGTCAACAACGCCGGTCAGGGGTTGCACGCGCCTCTGCGGGACGTCGATCCGGACGACTTCCGCGCGGTGCTGGAACTCAACGTCGTCGCCCCGCTGGTGGCGTTGCAGGCGGTGCTGCCGGTGATGCGCGCCCGCGGCGGCGGTGCGGTCGTGGACGTCAGCTCCGGCACCTCGCGCGCGGTGCTGCCCGGGGTGGGGGCCTACGCGGCGAGCAAGTCGGCCCTCAACATGCTCTCGGCCGTGGCCCGCCGGGAACTGGCCGCCGACGGGATCGTCGTCTCGACCGTGTACCCGTTCATCACGGCCACGGAGTTCCACGACTCGCTGCGGGCCGGCGAGCTGCGCCAGCCGCCCGGAACTCCCCCGCCGCACACCGCCGAGCAGGTGGCCGAGGCGGTCCTGCAGCTGGTGCGCAGTGGTGAGCCCGAAGCGGTGCTCGTCCCGGAGGGCTTCGGCCGGTAGGTACCCTGACCCCCGCGAGTGGTGACGGGAGCGGGTGTGGACAGGACGGGCGCGGCCGGCAGGGCCACGTTGTCGGACGTCGCCAAGGCGGCCGGGGTTTCCGTCGCGACGGCGTCGAAGGCGTTGCGGGACATGCCCCGGGTCGGGGCCGAGACGCGGGCGCGGGTGCAGCGGGCGGCGCAGGAACTGGCCTACCAGCCGAACCACCTGGCGCAGTCGCTGGTCCTGGGGCGTTCGTCGACGATCGGGCTGGTCACCTCCGACCTGCAGGGCCGGTTCTCGACGCCGGTCCTGGTCGGCGTGGAGGACGCGCTCGGGCGGCACTCCACCTCGGTGCTGCTGTCGAACGCGCGCGGTGACGCCGAGCTGGAGCGGCAGCACGTGGAGATGCTGTTGTCGCGCAACGTCGACGGCCTGATCGTGGTGAACGCCGAGACCAACGCGCGGCCCTCGCTGGCGCTGGCCTCCCCCGTTCCGGTCGTCTACGCCTACGCGCCCTCGACCGACCCGGCCGACGCCTCGGTGACCTGCGACAACCGGGGCGCCGGCCGGCTGGCGGTCGAGCACCTGCTGGACCTGGGGCGTCGGCGCATCGCCGTGATCGGGGGCGATCCGACGTACACCGCGGCGCAGGACCGCGCGGCGGGGGCACTGGAGGCGCTGCGCGGGGCGGGGCTCGCACCGCAGGGGCAGGTGCGGTTCGGGCGGTGGGACGAGCGCTGGGGCCGGGAGGCCGTGCGGCTCCTGCTCGACGAGGGCGCCGCCCTCGACGCGATCGTGTGCCAGAGCGACCAGATCGCCCGCGGCTGCCTGGAGGCCCTGGAACGTGCCGGTCGCCGGGGGGGGGGGGGGGGGGGGGGGGGGGGGGGGGGGCCGCGCGCTCCCCCCGGGGGGGGGGGGGGCCCGGCCCCCCCGCCCCCCCACCCCCACAACAC